>RFGK01000159.1 GCA_003697045.1 Planctomycetota bacterium | reverse complement strand
TAGTGGGCGAGAAACTCGTTCTCGATCGTCGCGACCTCGGCGTTTGGAAATCTGCCCACCGTCCCCCGCAACCAGTTGACGCGCTGGTCCAGGGGATAGGTGTAGATCTTTTCCGGATTGCACGCAACAGCAACAATGAGCCTCTCAAACAACTCTGCCCCGCGCTCGATCATCCACACATGCCCAAGCGTGGGCGGGTCGAAGCTCCCGGCATAAACGGCGGTGGGTCCCATACGCACAGCCTATCACGATCATCACCCACGTGGAGCGCACGCACAGCAACGATCGAACGCAACCGCCTCTTACGACGCGTGAGCCGCACTCGTGACGCATCCCGCCTCGGTGCAGGCAAGCACGCGCCGCATGGCAATCTTGCCCTCCAGCGTTCGGCCCGGCTGTTGCGCGATCATCGCCACGTACTCAAACGGCAACTCGACCGGCGCCACAGTCTCGAAGCCGAATCGCGCAAAGAAGTCGGGCGTCTTGGTCAGCAGCACGAGTTCACTCAACCCGCGGGCATGGGCCTTGGCGATCAGTGCATCCATCACCGCCCGCCCGGCACCGATCCGGCTTGCCTGCTCACAGACTGCGATCGAACGAATCTCACCAATCTGATCCGAAACCAATTCGAGCGCTCCACATCCGACGACGCGACCACGATGAATCGCCACGACGAACTGATCGATGCTCGTGACAATCTGGCGCAGTCCGCGCTGAATCGTCAGCCCGCGCTCGGCCCAGTGGGAAATGAGTCGGCAAATCGCCGCAGCGTGAATCGGTGCCGCATTGACCGCGACCGCCTTGTCTTCAAGATCCGGCATCCGAACCGACCTGGTAAGCATGATCATGCGCTTTCTCCGCTGGCCGACGGCGAGTCGATGGTATTCGTTGCAACGAGCGTTCGTGCTCTTGCCAGGGCCTTTCGAACCTGTTCGGGTGATGTACCCCCCGTAACATTTCGTCGCGCGAGCGCGCCGGCAATCGAGAGCCAATCGGCCACATCGGCTCCGATCGCTGGCGCGTGTTCGCGCATGGCCTCGATCGGCATTTCGTCGAGCTCCACGTTGCGCTCCAGCGAGGCACGCACGATGCGTCCGACCTGATCGTGCGCATCGCGAAACGGCACGCCACGGCTGACCAGATAGTCGGCAAGCTCGGTCGCAAGCGTCCCGCCGCGACGGGCCGCTTCAAGACATGACCGGGCATTGACCTTCAGCCCGGCGATGACTCTACGCGCGATCTGCAAGCACAGCATCAACTCGTCGATCGCGCCAAACAGGATCGCCTTGTCTTCCTGGAGATCCTTGTTATACGCCAAAGGCAGCCCCTTGATGGTCGTCAGCATGGCTGCGTGTGCCGACATGATCCGCCCGCATTTGCCTCGCAACAGTTCGAGTGCGTCGGGGTTTTTCTTCTGCGGCATGAGCGACGAGCCGCTGGCCATCCCGTCATCGGGCTCCACAAACCCGAACTCCTGGCTTGCGTACACGATCAGGTCCTCGGCCATGCGCGACAGGTGCACCGAGCACACACTCGCACAGGCCAGCGCATCGACCACAAAGTCTCGATCACTGACGGCATCGAGGCTGTTCTGGCAGATTTCGTCAAAGCCGAGCTCGGTTGCGATTCTTGCGCGATCGATCGGATAGGTCGTCCCTGCAAGGGCAGCGCAGCCCAGGGGGCACGTGCCTGCACTTTTCCGTGCCGCTTCGGCCCGCCGCACGTCGCGCTCGAACATCTCCACATATGCCAGGCACCAGTGCGCAAATGACACGGGTTGGGCCCGCTGCAAGTGCGTATAGCCGGGCAGCACCACTTCCACCGTTGCGTGCCCCAGGTCGATGAGCGCCCCCTGCACCGACCGAATCTGCCCGATCAGATCATCAAGCGCTTCGATCGTCCACAGGCGCAGGTCCGTTGCGACCTGATCGTTGCGGCTGCGCCCCGTGTGCAACTTCTTGCCCAGTGAGCCCAGCGCCACGACAAGCTTCATCTCGACCCATGAGTGCACGTCCTCGGCACCCGAGTCGATCGGCGGGTGCGCCATCGCGTCAGCCTCGCGCCCGATCTTCTCAAGCTCATCTGTGAGCAATCCAGCCTCGTCGTCTGTCAACACACCCGCACGCCCAAGCGCCCGGGCCCAGGCGATCGACCCGCGCACATCCTGCTGCACGAGCCTCCAGTCGATCGGCAGCGAATCGTTGATCGCGCAGAACAGCGCATCGGGTTTCGTGTCAAACCGTCCGCCCCACATGCCCGGCACCGCTTTGGATTCCATCACGCCCACCGTTGCTTGCCTTTGCTCAGACGGCATTGCCTTCCTTGATGATCGGATCACGCACCGGCTTGAACTCCGGCTGCGCGAGCGGGCCCGTTCGCGGGCCGATAAATGGTGCCACGCCGGGGTCGTCCGGCAAGAGCGCCTCACGCCCCGTCGTCAGTTGCATGCCGTTGAGTGCAGCAATCCGCTCGGGCAGCGTGAACAGGCGGATAAACCCTTCAGCGTGCTTCTGGTTGTATACCTCCTCTTCGCCGAAGGTCGCAAAGTCTTCACTGTAGAGGCTCAACGGGCTCTTGCGCTGGATAGTTGTCGCTGTTCCCTTGTACAAACGCACGACCACCTCGCCCGTGGTACGCTGGGCGATCCGCTCGCAGCAGTGCGAGATCGAGTCTCGAACGCTGGTGAACCAGCGCCCGTCGTAGACGAGCCTC
>RFGK01000019.1 GCA_003697045.1 Planctomycetota bacterium | reverse complement strand
GGCACGGGGTAGTAGATTTCCGTGGCCACTCCGTTTTGCTTGAGATGCTCGCGCGTCTCATCGCGGATCGCGGCCGGCACGCGAATGACGTACTGGTTGTAAATATGCCGGGCGGGAGCCCCGGTCGGCTCCGGCGTGCGCACCTGCAGTCCGTCGCCTCCCAGCGGCGTCGCAGAACTCTTTGCGCCCGCTTCGGCAAACTTGGCATCGTAATAGGCTGCGTTTTCGGCCCGACCGGCGTGCCACTTCTCAAGGTGCCGCAGCTTGACGCGAAGCACGGCCGCCTGGAGCGCATCGAGCCGGCTGTTCATCCCGATGATCGAGTGGTAATACTTGGGCTGTCCCCCGTGCAAGCGCAGAATGCGCATCTTGTCGGCAAGCTCATCGTCATTGGTCGTGATGATCCCGCCGTCGCCGAATCCGCCAAGATTCTTTGAGGGGAAGAAGCTGAAGCACCCGATCTTTCCGCGGCTGCCAGCCATCGCCCGGTGGTGGTCTTTCGTTCCGATCGCCTGAGCTGCATCTTCCACGATCGGCACACCAAACGCATCGCCCAGCGACAAAAAGGCGTCCATGTCCACCGCCTGACCGAACAAGTGCACGGGCATGATCGCCTTGAGATTGGTGCACTGTTTGGCAATCTCACGCACATGATCCGGGTTGAGGTTGTAGGTGACCGGGTCGATATCCGCAAACACCGGCTTGGCGCCCAGCCGGGCGATCGAGCCGCCCGTTGCGAAGAATGTGTACGACGGACAAATCACCTCATCGCCCGGACCGATGCCCAGCGCCATCAATGCCACCAGAATCGCGTCCGAGCCCGACGCGCACCCGACTGCATGCTTGACCCCGACATAGTCGGCGATTTCCTTTTCCAGTGAAGCAACCTCCGGGCCCATGATGAACCACTGGTCTTCGACCACTTTGCGCATCACCGGCTCGATCTCATCGCGAATCGTGTCATACTGGGCCTTGAGGTCGAGCAGGGGGACATTGATGTTCTGACTCATTGCATTCTCCAGTTCAAACGGGACAGCCCTCCGCGTGCTCCCGTGTCTTGTTCATTGCCAATCCGGCAGGAACTGCTCTCCTTGAGGCCCTTTCCTGCAAACTCGGTGCGTCCGTCTCAGGGATTCACGCTCTCCTGCACCTCGCGCAGCGGCGAAAGCGTCTGGTCATCCTCACGATACTCGTTGCCACACGAAGAGCACGTGATCAAGCCGTCAGGCCCGGCCGGCGGCAGGCGATCCCCACAGCGACACGCCCACCCCACTCGCCTGGCCGGCACGCCGACCATCAGCCCGTAGTCGGGCACATCCCGCGTCACCACGGCACCGGCTGCAACAAATGCGTACTTGCCGATGTCATGCCCGCACACAATGGTGCAATTGGCGCCGAATGTCGCGCCACGCCCGACCCGCGTCGAACGATACTCGTCACGGCGAGCGATCTCGCTCCGCGGGTTGATCACATTGGTGAACACCATCGAAGGCCCACAGAAAACAAAATCCTCAAGCACGACGCCCGTGTAGATCGACACATTGTTCTGAATCTTGCACCCGTCGCCGATCGTCACATCCGGCGAAATCACCACATTCTGCCCGATGTTGCACTTGCGCCCAATGCGCGCGTTCTTCATCACGTGCGTGAAGTGCCAGATCTTCGTCCCTTCGCCAATCTCGCAAGGCTCGTCAACATACGCCGACTCATGGATCATCACATTGTCCGCAATCAAAGGCTCAGCGGGCATGAACGGCTCCTTCCGACTTGACCTCAAACATGTACGGCTCAAACAGGCCAGCTTCATCCAGACGAATCGCCGTCGGCTGACCGTTTCTCATCAATGACTGCTGCGCCCCGTGCAGAATCTGCAACACCCGCACTCCGTTGAGTCCGTCCGTCCGCGGCGTCGATCGCGTCTTCACGCATTCAATGAAGTGCAAACACTCCTCTATCAACGGCTCGGCCGAACCAAACTCCACTTCCACGCCTTCACCCTTGACCGGCACCGGCTGACCCTCGTGCCAGTCCACCCGCTGGTCATAGAGCACCAGCTTCTTGGCAACATCATCAAAGCTCGCCATCTTCTTTGAGCCGACCACCACCAGACGCTGCTCCTTGAACGGATGCAGCCACGACACGAAAACATGTGATCGCACGCCGTCGGCAAACAGCAGTTGCGTCACCGTCACGTCAGCAATATTGGGGCTCACATAGCTCCCACCTGTGGCAACCACTTCAATGGGGTTCGAACCGACCAGACGAAGAATCACCGCGATGTCGTGGGGCGCAAACGACCACAGCGCGTTTTCTTCCGTCCGAATCTTGCCCAGGTTGAGCCGATTTGAGATGACATACCGGATCTTGCCCAGCTCCCCCGCGTCGATCATCTCCTTGAGTTTGAGAATCGCCGGGTGATACTCGAGCAGGTGCCCGACCATCAGAATGCGCCCCGCCACCGTGGCCTGCCGGACCAGATCTCGAGACTCAGCCACGTCAATGGTCAGGGGCTTTTCGACAAACACGTCCTTGCCCGCTGCCAAAGCTCGCTTTGCCTGCTCGTAATGCGTCTCGGCCGGGGTGGCAATCATCACCGCGTCGATCGCGGGATCATCGAAAATCGCTCCCGGATCGGCATGCACCGGAACCCCCGGAACGAGCTGTTGGGCAGTTGCCTGCCCCGCTTCCGACGGGTCGGCAACGGCTGCCACGGCATTGATCCGCCCCAGCGTCCGGACGATGTTCTTACCCCACCCGCCACATCCGAGTACCGCGATTCTCGGCTCAGCCTTCATTCCTCACTCCCGTGACTTCCCCGGATCATGGGGATGTTGTTGCATCCTCTCTCACGTGGTCGGGATTCTAGCCGGACCCGAGCCGACTCTCACTTTTCCCAGTCGAGCATCTGCTCGATCGTCACGCGGATGAACGCGGGCGTGTGGAGTGGGCCGGTGTTCATCCCCGGGCACTTCTGCGCTGCCTGATCCCAGGCCTTGCGACTTCGCAGGTTCTCAGGCCAGAACGGCCAGGTGCGACACTGCATCGGCCTTGCCTGGTAGACCTGACACAACGCCTTTCCGGGAACGCGCGTGCGATCAAGAAACACGCAGTCGTACCCGTGCGGGCCTCGTCGTTCGGTCAGCGATCGGCCCATGACCGTTTCGTGCGTGTACCGTTCCAGAAACTGCGCCTCGTCGATGCCGAGCAATCGTGCCATCGCAGCACCCTCCTCCGGCGAAAAGCGCACATACCCGGGCGGTCCCGAGCAACAGTTCCCGCAGGACGTACACGCAAATCGCAGCCCCGCGCCCGCATCCCTGGCACCATCGCCCGCGCGCTCGTACCATGCCGGGATTCGCTCGTCCGGGTGACCCATCAGCTCAGAATACGCAACGCGAGCACACGACATGCACACAGAACCCTCCTTCGTGCGCAATCTCGGCAAAGTCAGCAAGACCTACCGCGATTCGGGCATCTACGGGCGGTTCATCAACCAGTGTCGACTCGATGCCTGGCGGATGGTCACAGAACGCTTCGATCCCCCGCGTGCGCAGATTGTCGATGTCGGCTGCGCCTCCGGCTCCTGGGCCGACAACTGGCGACAGCTCGGATTCCAGCGCATCGTGGGAATCGACCCCAACCCCGATGTGCTTGAAGACGCCAGCGCCGTGATGGATGAAGTGCACACGGCATTTGCGTCAGAGCTGGGGAGTTACTTTACGGACAACGCCATATGTGCTGCCAATGGCGTCGTAGTGCACATTCTCGAAGACGATCAGACCGTCGCATTCTTGCGCGACATTGCTGAGACGCTGGCGCCTGATGGATTGCTGGTCTATTCGGTGCTCAACGCTGCGTATTACTACAACGCCGGGCGTGCCGAGTGGTTCGGACCGAACTCGTGCGTGCGCACGCTGGAGACGCAGAGGCGCTTTGCGCATGAAGCCGGGCTTGAGATTCTCGACGAGATCGGGACGTTCATCGATCCCTGGGCCTTGCCGGACCTCGAGTTCATCGCAGGCGACTCGGAGTTGCGCGAACGCTGGCAGACCTACCAGGTGTTCGTCGATCTGGCAAATGTATGCCGGGGCCGAAGCATCACGCCGTTCAGCGAAGTCCTCATTGTGGCGCAGCGATCACGTTGATTGACGAACCCGGCCCGATCGCTCTTGCGCCTCGGCCACCGAACGTTCACACTCGCCAGCCAACGCCTCAGGCTCCTTCCCATCCCCCAGCATCGGAAGATTCACACGCACATTTTCGGCCGAGGCGCGCACGGCCGCTTCGGCCAGCACCGCCGCGATCCGCAGGTCGCTTGCCAGTTGTCGGTTCGTCATCGTCGCCAGCCGTTCGAGCATGCGCAGCAGGTCGATGCAGGTCGCCATGGTCGCGCGAGGGGGGATGATCGCCGCCGCAGCCGCGGACCTGATCCGCTCGGCCCGCGCCGGATCATCCCTTGCCATCTTGAACGCATCATTCAGCGACGCATACGCCTCGGCGTCGGCTTCGGCCAGTTCGAGAAGCGTCGAGCGCGCGCGCTCAAGCCGTCCGGCTGCACCGGTCAGATCCGCCTCGTGGTCGGCCAGCGACTTCTTCCCGATCGAGTAGTTCACGACCATGTGCGCCAGCGCACTTGCCAACGCTCCGACGAGAGGTGCGGCAGCACCGCCACCAGGCGTCGGAGTCCTCGACGCAAACCTGCCCAAAAGCACGGAAAGCGAAACGTCAGCCAGAGAATCAGGCATCTTCACCTTTCAATCGGAGGCGTGGTCGGCTCTGCCACGGGCAACGGTCCGGTCCCAATCGGAGGCGCCGCAACCAGACGGGCCGATCGCAACACCGGCGGATCGTCCGAACGTCCCTGCGCATCGACCGGGGTCGCCGCGATCGCCTGGATAACGTCAGCGCCTCGCACCGTGTGCCCAAACGACGTGTATTGCCCGTCGAGATGTCTGGTTCCTTCACGGCTGAGGCAAATGAACACCTGCGAACCATTCGTGTCCGGGTCGCTTGACCGCGCCATTGAGATGACACCAAAGGCATGAGCAACCGTGCTGGGCTCGAGGTCGATCATGTACCCGGGGCCTCCCTCGCCTGCCCCGGTCGGATCGCCGACCTGAATGACAAAGGGTGAACCGTTTGAAGCCAGGGGTACGATGCGATGGAAGATGATGTCGGTGTAGAAGCCGCCGTTGACCAGATGCAAAAAGTTGTACGCAGTGTTGGGAGCCGCGTCGGGGCGCAGCATGATCTCGATCTCCCCGAGCGTCGTGTCGAGAATGACGCGCCGGTCGACGTAGGCTCGAATGCCGCTGAACGTGACTTCGCGGTCGGGCGCCGGGCGCCCGGCAGCTCGAAGCATGGCGATCTGCTCGGTCTCGAACATGGCCCGGCCGCGCGTCGGGTCCGTCGTAATCTGCGGTATGACCACCTGCTGGCCCGTTGCCGGATCGGTTATGACGGTCTGGGCCATCAGGTGAGCGCGGTCGGGTGTCAGGAGGGGCTGGAGTATGACCGCAGGACCCAAGGGCGATTCACCGATGTAGAGCTGGGCATAAAGAAGACGATGATCCCGCTCGGTCCACAGCGAGGGAAACATGGTCGCCAGATCGACCCGTCCCGCGGCCGCTGCCGCCTGGGCAACCAACTGGTACTCCCCTCGTTCCGGATGGACGGGCAGGAACAGCCGGATCGAAACTTCGCCCGCAGCCTCTTCGGGCAGGGTGATGCTCATCGGGATGCTTCGCCCAACCCCGTAGTACAGGCGATCGGGCACAAGCTGTGCCCTGGCCGTGGAAAACATGGCGAGAACCACGATCATCACGCTTGTGAAGAAGGATCTGCGCATGCGCGACTGTAGCGCCCGTCAAACGTTCGGGTCGGAGTGGTGACTTATCGCGAGTCGATGAAGTCCCAGGCTTGATCAACTGCCTGGCTGCCCCCGTTGCCGCCGTCGCCGTTTGCGAGCATGGCAGCCAACGAACCTTCGCCATCATCGAGCCATGCGACGTGCAGACCCGCACGCAGCACGTTGAGCCCGACGTGGTGGTTGTAGTCGTCGAGTGTGCGCATCCCGTCGGCTGCGAGCGATGTTTCAGGAACCATCGTGTAGATGTTGTGGCGTCCGTCCGAATCGCGCCCACGGTAGTGGTAGTTTCCGACGATCTCTCCAGTCGAGCTGCGCCAAGCCTCGGCGTATGCCTCGTATGGGTGATCGCCGTGGTGCGACGGGCAGTAGAAGATGCCCGACGTTGGCAAATATTCCGTGCGATAGAGGATGCCAAGCCCATCCCAGCCGTCGCGAGTCACCCGGATTCGTGTATCGGGCGAAAGGCGCAGCGTCATCATCTCAGAAGACTGGTCAGTCCCGTAGCGGAGAAAGGCGCTCGGGGGGAGCTGTCCGCGTGAATCGTCAGCATAAAGCTGCAATCCAAGTCCAAGCTGCCGCAGGTTGGAAGAACACACGACGCGGCGAGACGTTTCCTGCACGGTGCTCAGCGTCGGCGCGAGTATCGCGATCAACAGTGCAATCACCGCAACTGCCACCAGGACATCAAGGAGGGTGAACCCCCTCATGTCAGTGGTCGATCTCCGGAATGGCCCAGAGCGATCCCGCACACGAGGCTCCGATCATGCCGCCCGCCCGTTGTGACGGACTTCAGCGATCAGGTTACCAGAATCGACGGAAAAGGGCAAGGCCCATCATTGGAACCGATCCACTGACGTGTATGATTATCGGACGATTGTGTTTGCGCTCCCCCCCGATATCGGGTTATGTCGGATGGGCTATTGCGGCAAGGGGTGTGGTTTGTCATACTGGGCCGTCCCAGGATGGACAAGAACCTGTGAGCAGCGGGTCCGTCGGTGGATCCGCGCTTCGTCAAGATGCGTATGGAACGGCGAGCACTGAACGTTGATGTCAGTCTCCGCCGGGGGCAATCGGCCCCGGTGACAAGGTAATGTCGGATCGGGTTTCGGAAGCTCAGGACTCAGGCGGGAAGCCCCGCAGGGATCGTGGAGATGGCGACGCGTCGCCGCAGAATCCACGCCGTACGCGGGCAACCCATGACGCCGAGCAGGAGGCGGCGGATCTTGATCTGATGGCGCGGGTCGCTGCCGGGGAAGAGAAGGCCGTCGGCGAGCTGTATGACAGGTTTGGTTCACTGGTGTACCGGATGGCCTATCAGGCCTTGCCGACCAGGGCGGAAGCGGAGGATGCGGTTCAGGAAGTATTTGTGAGGCTCTGGAAGACCGCGGGACGATACGATCCCGAACGTGCCGCACTGGTCACATGGGTGATGCTCATCGCCCGCCGGCACCTGGTCGACAAGCTGCGAAGGCGCAAAGCGAGGATCAGAGCTTCCAGCATGGATGACGCCCAGCCGTGGAATACGGCATCGGTGGGGCCGGAGGCGTCGAGAATGGAGCGCGACGAACGGTTCGACGCGCTGATGAAGAAGATTGACGCACTGCCCGAGCTGCAAAGGACGGTCGTGACTCGGGCATACCTGGGGGGCCAGACGTTGCGTCAGATCGGGGAGGAGTTGGACACGCCACTGGGCACGATCAAGAGTGCCCTGAGCCGGGCGCTTGTGCGACTGCGGGAACGGACGGGTGAGGAAGCGTTGTGATGACTTCGCGTGAGTTGATCGAACTTGCCGCACTGGAAGCGCTTGGGCTGCTCGACGAGAGCGAGCAGGCCGAGTTCGATCGTGCGTTTCGGAGCGCGCCAGCCGCTCTGCGTGCCCAGCTGCGAGCCGAGCAGGCACGGGTGGCAGAACTGGACCAGATGCTGCCGAATGTCGATCCTCCGGATGACCTGCGCGAGAGGGTCATCGGCGCGGTGCGTGATGCCGTCGAGGCCGAAGCGGCCGGGACCGCACGCTCGGTCGTGCACCGTCCGGGACGGGTCGTTCCCAGAGTCTCCCGCTCGCGCCGGGTCAGCCCCTTGTGGAGAGCTGCAGCAATCGGGCTGTCGGTTGCCGTTCTGGTGCTGGGGATTCTGGCGAATCAGTTGCTTGACCGCAACCGTCAGCTCGGCGATCAGGTGATCGTGGCCGAGTATTTCAACAGCGTGGGGACGCGCCACCTGCGCGACACCCTGTTCAACGCGAACACCAAACGTGCCATCTTCAGCCTGGCCGACTCTGCGCCGAGCGCATTGGCGTCGGCACAGGCCGTCCTGCTGTACAACCCGGACTGGAAGACGGCCCGGTTCATCTCTGAGGGACTCTCCGGAGAGCACGGCGAGGCGGGGACCTTCCAACTCTGCGTGGTGGACGAAGACAACAAAATCATTCGCACGGTCAATCGCTTCCAGGCAGAAGGCGGCCGGTTCGTAAGCTTTGACGTGGAGCTCAAGCTCGAAACGGGCGCACGGCTTGCGCTGTTCATCGATAACGGCAGCGAAGGCGTCGGACCTCTGATCATGCTCGCTCAAAGGCTGAGCTGATCGTCACACGCATTGCCGCTCAACCATCATCTTCATCATCCGACGCAGGGGCATCGATGTCGATGCGCGGGTCGGTCCAGCGCGCTTCACTGAGCAGCGCCTGCAACTGCTGATCGTGCTCGAACCTGGTCTTGGCGTGAGCCATCTTCTTCCACGCGAAGACGCCGAAGAAGGACGTGAGTACGAATCCCCCGCCGAAGATGACGCCCGCGTAGGTCAATCGCGAGTGGTCGAGTGGGTCCTTGAGCGCTGTAGCCGGCTGCACGATGACGCTGCTCGCCCCGTCGAGCCGCCGTGCGCGGGTGCGATTGCCCGTGCGTGCCATGGCGACGACAAGCGTGTCGAGGACGCGCTGCGTCCGTGCAGCCCCCTGTCCACGAAGTTCAAGCTCAATGCGCCCATCGCCGGGAGACTGAATGGTCATCGATTCGTCCAGATACGCGCTCAGGGCCCCCGGCGTGGCCAATATGGCCATGCCGCGCCGTTTGAGCGCATCGCAAACGGCCTCAATAAATCGCGGATCATCGAGCAGGTTCTCGTGATAGGTTTGCCATTCGGCAAGCTCCTGTTCATTCAATGTGCGCTCGCCCGCGTCGGCCTCGATTGCAGCGGTCGCAGCATACAGCCCGGGGTGCACGTGTCCGGCAAGAACCCAGCTCAACCCGACGAGCACCGCCACGCTCAGTACCAAAGCCAGCACCATACCCGCGGCTGTTGAGCGCGCCTTGCTCGTTCCGATGCGCTGCTGCTGGAGCTGGATTGCCTGATATGCCGCAGCCAACTCGGCCCGACGAGCGAGCAACTGCTCACACGCATCGAACCGCTCCTGCAACAGCGCGTTGGCCCGCCGAATCTTGTATGACTGGTCGCGCAGCAACTCGCGCACCCTTGCCAGGCGCGCACGGCGAATGCGTGCAGCCTCGTCCGAATGCACGACCCGGGCACCCTCACACGCGAGCGATGCTCGCCTTGCAAGAGCTGCGTTCTCTTCTTCCAGACGCGTAGCCCTTTCCTGCAGCTCCCGGACACGCTCCTGGAGCTTCTCGTTGACTGCCAGCGCCTTCTCCAGCGCCTCGGTCGTGGCCGAATCTTCTCCCCTCTGTTTGACGATCTCGCCGAACTGTGCGAGCTTCTCGGCCGCCATGTTCAGCTTGCTCTTGAGATCCGCAATCTCCGCATCGCGCTCGCGGATCTGGCCATCGCGCCGCTCGATCTCGGCGCACAACGACTCGATCTTCTCCGCCAGTCGACCGAGTTCTTCGGCCTGTTTCTGCTCGGCCTGCTCGAGCTGGGTGCGCAAACCGGTCAGCTCGCGCTCCAGCTCTTGTGCCTGAGCCCGGGCCGACTCTGCGTCATGCTCCACACGCCCGGACTCTCGCTCGATGCTCTCGAGCTTGCCAGCCAATGCTTCAAGCTGCTCGCCGGCTCGTCTTTCGATCTCCGCCCGCAGCCGACACGCCTCTTCAAGCTCTCTTTCACGCTTGCTCAGCTCGGCCTGCAGCGTTTCGACCTGCCCGGAAAGCGACGCTGCCTTCTCATGCAATGCCTCGACCTCGGCATCGCGTCCCTGCATGCGCTCGGCCAATGCGCCGGCTTCGGCCTGAACACGCTCAAGCTCGGCGCCCAGCTCGCGTACCGCTGCTTCGGCCTGCTCGCGGGCTCGCTCGGCTTCGGCCACCCGCTCAGCGGCTGCCCCGGCTTCGGCCTGCGCCTCGGCAGCCTGCTTCTCCAACGCCTGGATGCGATTGGTCAGCTTCTCGGCTTGCGCGGTCAGACGGGCCTCTGCCTGCTCAAGCTGATGCGCCCTCGCTTCCAGCTTGTTCGATCGCTCCGAAGTCTCCGCCCGCGATTGTTCGAGCACACGCATGGCTTCGGCGATCTCGGACTGGCGACGAGCGTGCTCGGCCTCTGCCCTTTCAATCGCTTCGGCACGCGCATCCAACTGACTCGATCGCGCCTCCAACGCATGACGCGACTGCTCGATCGCTTGAGCCGCCTCGGCAAGCTCGGAGTCTCGCCTTGCAAGATCGGCCTCGGCCGCTTCGAGTGCCGCCTTGCGCTGCGCCAGCTCGTCTGCTCGCGCCCCAAGCTGCTCCTGTTCCTCTCGGACGCGCTCACGCTCCTGCTGAACAACATCCAGGTCCCGCTTGAGTTGCTCAACCTGCTGTTCATACGCCCGCTCGCGTTCTGCCAGAGCAGACAGACGCTGCTGAAACTCATGCTCGGACTTGCGACGTTCGGCCTGGGCGCGCTTGAGCTCCTCAAGCTGGGCTTCAAATCTGGAAATGATCTCGAGGACATCCCCCGCCTCTGACGACGAAGCCTCCCCACGCGCGAGGTCAGCACCCCTTGCTTGTTCAGCATTCTCACCGTGCGCGTTCATACAGGACACTCATTCCGGGGGGCCGGCAAGGTTGACCCGATCACTCTCATCGGTATCGGCTGGGTGGGCGAGCGACTGAATCTGAGTCAAGCGATGAGCAAACATCAGAAGATCCGATAACTCTCTCCAAAGGATGGAAAGATGTATGGCACCGGACTGGCCGATCACGTACACTTCAGAAGCGCGGGAACACTTTGAGTGTCCGCAGCGTTGATGGTCTTGGAAACATTCACACAAAGGGAGTGATCAATATGGCTTGTGGAACGGGATTCTGTGCGGGCAAGTTCATTGCCGCATTTGCAGCTGCCGGACTTGCCGGGTATGCCGCCTTCAACTATGCGACGACCGGATCGTTGTGCGGGTCGTGCGAAACGGCCGACACGGCCGCGGTGCAGGAAGTGGCTGCCGAAGGCACCGACGCCTGCGAAATGGCCCCCGGGTGTGACATGTCGACCAAGATGGCCGAGGCGTGCGAGTCCGGCCAGGGCTGCGGCTCGGGCGGCTGCGACATGGACTCCAAGGCGGCCGAGATCGTTCTGGCCGGGACAGAACAGGCCCCCGCAGCATGCACAAGCAAAGGTGCCTGCCCGATGAGCGAGGCTGCGGTTCTCGAAGCGGCTGCAACCGATGCCGATCACTGCGCAGGCAAGACCGACTGCGCAGACAAGTCCGAGTGCGACTCGCCCTGCGATGAACCTTGCGACAAGACCGAGTGCCCG
>RFGK01000158.1 GCA_003697045.1 Planctomycetota bacterium | reverse complement strand
GTGCAGGTGGCAAAGGGCGTAAACGCGCAGGGCGGGTTGTACGCCCGGTTGAAATCCAGCACAACGGTGCCATCGCTGTTCGGTGGATCGACGGAGAGGTATCTCCCAATGGGATAGGTTTCCCGGCCGCAGGTCGCGTCGGAAAACCGCAACACCAAAGAACCATCGCCAGCGGGAAACAGCACCGGAGCGACTTGATGCCCGTCGATCTGGAAGCGTGCACGTCCGAGAATCGGGATCTCCTCGCGTGTGCCGACGACCGTACCCACAACGATGCGCTCGTCTTCGGGTGAGGCGATGAACTGGGCTTCGATGCGCCACGATTCATCAATCGGGAAACGGTCGATGCCCGAAAACCCTGTGCGCGTCGGGGCTGATGGATCCTTGATGCGCACGGCAAGCCTGCCCCCGCGCTCGATGACATAAAACAGCACGCCGTCTGCCGACAGCACGGTGGGTGCGCCTTGCGCATCGGTTTGGAGAACGCCGTCAGCGGGCACACCCTTGACTTCAGCGCCGGGGAAGGGCTCAAAGCGCACGTCATCGCCGACGATGATCGTGCCTATCCGATCGGCGGGAAATCGCTCGCACGACACACGTGCGTCCGCGGATCGTCCGACTTCGTTTCGGCCGGGCTGGAGCCACGCAAGTCCGACCAGCGACAGCCAGCCGTCGGGCGCGGTCAGTCGCTCGAGGCGCTCGGTGTGCCATGCATTCGTCGCCGCGATGAACTCCGGTGAAGCAGGAGGATCTGCAACGTCCGGACTGGTACGACAGCCGGACAACACGCATGCGGCACACATCACCACGGGGACAATCAGCAGCGAGCGTCTGATGAACATGCCATGAGTCTACTACGAGCAAACGAATGCGGTGCACCGCCGTCACAGGCGTTTTCGGCACTGCATTTCGTCACTCGGCACCCAGGCGAAGTCCGATGACAACTGGAAGGTGAGTCGTCTCAGCGTCGCCGGCACGTATGCGTTCGGCCAGATCACCAGCCAGAATGAACGCGCGCGCCGATTCCAGATCACCCCCAACGACGCGATTGGCAAGAATGAAATCGGTCCGGTCTCCCGTGATCTCGGTGGCGTACAACTCCGCGTTGTCATCATCGGCCAGTGGGTCGATAAACCCAAGGTCGAAGTACGGCTGCAAGCTTGGGTCGCCGGGCTCGCAGTGAAACGACCCGAGGACGATGATGCGTCGATTCATACCGACCGCCTGGCAGAGCCTTGCCACGGCGGCGGCTTCGGCGGTGCGCCAGTAACCGTACTTGTTGCCGCCCTTGTGCTCGATGTTGAACAGCGTCAGGGACGACTTGCCCGGAAGGTCAATCTCCACCATTAGAGGAGAACGTTTGAACAGGATCGGCTTGCCCGCCATTGGATTGGGCGCATCGCCCGCGGTGGCGGGGTGCGTGCCTCCCAGCCGCAACTTCGGCCACACGCGGGCATCCGTCACAGGGAAACGGCTCAGAACTGCGTTTTCCACCCCGCGATTATGCCCTACATCGAGCGATGCAATATGGGTGTACCCGAGAGAGGAAAGGTACGTCGTATTGAACCACTCAAGGGCCGAAAGAGACTCAACATCCTGCAGCGCAAGGATGTCGGCATCAATGGCCCGGATTGCCTCGGCGATTGCGTCCAGATGTGCCTGGCTCGATGGGATGTCGTCATTGGCTCCGGAAAGGCGCGGGTCGTCTTCCGGGTCGAACAGGCCTTCGACGTTGAACGAGGCAATCCGCACCACGTCGGTCGATTTCGATGGAGCGCTGGATACCCATGGGCCGTCGCTGCTGCGGAAGAACACAAGCCACGCAGCCAGTCCGAGGACGAGGACGCCGACGATGATTGTGACCCAGTGCCAGTTCTTCATTCGCATCACTCCTGGTCTCGACCGATAGCGCCGACCGGCTCGTCAGTTTGCCTCGAGATCGACGGCGTTATTTCCGGTGATGCTGTAGAACCGATCACCCCAGAGCCGATCGCGTACCGTCTCGCGAAGGCTCATGAGATTGACGTGACCATCGACGAATGCGTAGTTGGCCTTCTCTTTGCCGTGGTGCCTGCCGACGGCATTGAGCCGGGTGAGCTCATTGGTGATCTCGTGGCGTCCGAGATCGCTCTCGCTGAGCAGGTTGCCCCGCGGTGGATAGACAAAGCTCGCACCTTCTGCCAGAGGTTCTTCGTAGACTCGGACACCGGAGGTCACGCCGATGAACGGCTCGATCGATCTGTGACTCTGGATTTCCCCGCGATTGCTCGAGGCGATGGAAGTCCAGGCGTCGCCGTTGTCGTAGAACTCGGTTGCCAGAATCACGCCGGAAGCGCCGCGGCGAGAGGAGGCGATCTCGCTTGCGCGGACGAAGCGGTTTCCACGTCCGTTGGAGACATTGAGCTTGTTGCGCGCAATGATCGCGGCGTTTCCGGTGTAGGCCATGCGCTTCGCCTGTCGATCCTTCGGAAATGCCGAAGGTGTGCTCTGGTCCATCCCGTTGACCTGTCCGATTTCCCAGTCATCGGGGTCCGGTCCGGGGTTGGTGCGCGGCGCGCCGCCGTTGAGAACGGACGGACATTGGAAGCTCTCTTCGGGAAGGCCGGCGCTGCCTTCCTGTCCGTCATAGAGCGCAAAGGACCAGTGGATGTACCCGTTGATCGGCTGCGGGTGTGAGCCGCGCTGATCTTCAAGTTTCCACTGGCCGGTGCTCTGATCGGCGCCGTACACGTATGAGAGAGGGAAGATCTCGTGATTGAGCGTGTACATGGCGACGGACTCAGCCACGGACTTGAGATTGACGCTGCACTTGGCCTGCCGACCGGCTTCTCTGGCCTTGCCCAGCGCCGGCAGCAAGATGCCGATGAGCAGCGCAATGATCGCGATGACCACCAGCAACTCGATGAGTGTGAACGCGTTGCGTCGATTCATGGCGTGCCTCCTGTTGGCCGTCGCATACATGAGTTCAGTTTGATCGTGCATCAGCAACCCGCGGAGAACAGCCCGAGGAACGTCAACACGTCGAAGAAATCGAATGACCCGTCGCTGTTCATGTCGGCCTGCGGGTCGCCCGCATCGAACGCGCCGAGGAAGGTGAGGACGTCAAAGAACGAAAGCTGTCCGTCACCATTGAAGTCGGCAGCGCACGATCCTCCGATGGACAACACGACCCGGTTGGGCTCGTAGGTCAGCGTGGAGCCGGCGGGGATGTTCTCAACTGCAAAGTTTCCCGTGATGGTGCCACCCTGCAGGATGACGAACTCGCCGCTGCTGGGGTTGAAACCATTGACCAGCGAGACGTTCAAGGTTCCGGCAAGTGTCGAAGTGCCCGACACATTGAGTTGACCGTACTCCGTACCGGCGTTCGGGCCACCGATGTCAATGTTCAGCACGCCGAGTAATCCCTGCGTGTAGCTGCCCGTGATGGTGAGGCTGTCGGGCTTGACTTGCCCATCGTTGAGCACCGGGCCGCTGATCGTGCCCGAGCCGCTGAGGGTGCCAAGGCTCGTCACGGTCACGAGCGGGCTTTGCAGGCTGGCGCCGTTTGCCAGGGTCAATGTGCCCGCAGCCCGGTTGCCCACGTTGGTGCCGACGGAGTCGATGATGGTGCCTGCGTCGACCACGACATTGCTCGGAAAGTCGTCGGCGATCTTGAACTGAGCCGTTGTAAGCTGCGCTCCATTGGAAACAGTGAGCGTTCCCTGGCCGAAGTTGCCGACGGTCGTCGCGCCGGTGAGTGAGTCGATGGTCGAGCCGTTGCCGTCGAGAAGCACCTCTCCGACGGCTCCCGGCTCATCACCAACCGAAAGCTGGCCGACGGTCAGTGATGCGCCATTCGTGACATTCAAGACGCCGTGCCCGAAGTTGCCGACGCTCACTGTAGACTGAGCGCTGACGCCGGCGGAGGGTCCATCAATGTTGAGCGTGCCGGACGAGAACGGCTCATCGGCGAGCTTGATCGTGGTTGCTACGTTCATACTGCCGCTGCCGTTGACGGTGATCACGCCCGTCCCGCCATTGCCGACGATCAGGCCGGTCTGAAGCATCCACGTGCCCTGCACGAGCGCTTCGCCACTGGCGCCAGCATTGTTTCCGAGGAAGGCAACATGGCTTGTCGTGCTGCACCCCGGATCGATCTGGAAGTATCCGACCCCTTCGTCGCCGACGCGAAGGTCGCCCTGGTTGGTCATCGTTGCGCCGTTGGTGAGCACAAGCGAGCCGTGGGCGGGCGAAAGCCGACCGATCTGTGCAAACCCGCTCGTGGTAGTGATATTCCCGCCGTTGACCGTCAGCGATCCGACGTCGGTCATTCGATCGCCGACGATCAGTTCCGCAGCCGTGTAACTCCGCCCGGCCAGATTGAACACCAGCGTGTGGTTTTCCACCGAGCATGTGGCGTTGGTGTGGTTGAGGGCGAAGTTGATGGAATCGGACATGCCGCTGTCGAACTTGGCTTCATCAAGCGACCCCGGGACTCCCGCGGGCAGCCAGTTTGACGCGTCTTCGAACGACACTCCATCGCCAGTGCCGAACCACTCGAAGGTGGTTTGACCGGCAACTGGTGCAGCACCGAGCCCAGCTGCGAGCCCGAAAACAGCGATGACCTCACGCACACTCATGGTCTTCGTATTCATTGAAACCTTCCTTCTGTAAAACTGCTTCCCACTGTTGATTCACCTTCGACATCATCAGGGCGCTTGGCCCCGATGCCGAGTTCACGTTCCCACCGAGCGACGCGATCGGCTGCGAGACGTGCCACATTCGGCGAGACTCGTGGAAACCGGCGCTCGTATCCAAGCTGCGCAAGCGTCGGGCCTGCGATTGCTTCAAACATCTCGATCTGCTCATCGGGCATCTGCGTCCGCCAGTCGCGCAGGCCCGGAGTGGGCGCAAGCCACGCGGCGTTGGCCGATTTGCCTGGTCCGGGCTTCGATCGGCCGGCATGAAACCGCGCCATCGCAGGATCCGGCTCGAGCCCCAGAAATGCGCACAGCGAGGCGCATGTGCGTTCCGGCTCGCGTACCAGGTCTTCGTAGCGCAACTCGCAGAAAGTCTGGGCATCGAGCAGACGACCCCGCTCGAGCCCCGCCCGCACATGCCACTGCCACCACGCTGCCGTCGTCGCGACCGGATCATCCGCAAACATGGGAAACCGCCCGGCGGCGCGCGCATTTTTCGGCCAGTTGAGCATCGACAGGCACACATCGCGACCGTCGCGCACAAGGTGCACGATTCTGGAATCGGGGCAGACCTCGTGCAAGCGGTCGATGTTGCGAAGGTATCCGCCCGTGGACTTGTCCCCGACAAAGCGCTTGCCGCGCGTCATCCGGTAGTGGTCAAACACGAGGCGCACGAAACGGCGGTACTTGAGCGGGCGCTGCTGCATGAGTCGCTCGATCTGCTCGCGCGGCGGTGCCATGCGCGTGAAGCGCTTGTCGGCGTACAGGCGGTCGAGCGTCTCTGGCCGCAGGTATCCCTCGCGTGTCAGGTCGCGCCGTCGCTTGGCGCACTTGGTCACCCAGTGTGTCTCGTGAGCCATGGCCAGCTCGTGATGTGCGTCAAGCATGCGCTCGAGCATCGTTGTGCCCGATCGGGGACACCCAACGACGAAAACGAGCGGACACGGTTTGCTGTCCTTGTTACCCGGGCGCACCCGCCGTGCAGATCGAACCGGCAGGACAGGTTCGAGCCTGTCGGTTGACGCAGCCGCTCCGGGTGAGCCGATCATGTCGATCAGACGGGGCGCAAGACTCTGCCACTTCGGCCAGAGGGCATACAGCATCGCCAGGCGCAGCCTGGTGGCATCCAGATATGCCTGAGTTCGGTCAATGATTGTTGCGTCGGGGTTGTATGCGTGGACGAAGGCACGCGCAGCCGCTGCGGCCGTTTCGGTGGCGCAGTTGCCTTGAAGCACGCGCAGTTCAAGATGTGCGAGCATGTTGGCCACATCAAGAGCCGCCTCGCCCGCGCTGAGCGTGTCAAGATCGAGCAGTGCGACGTGGCCATCGGCGCCGACAATCACCTGCTTGTCGTAGAAATCGCGGTGCAACACGACGTGTCCGCTCTCTTGGGCACAAAGCCGGGCAAAGACCTTGTCGCGTGCAGCCATGAGGGCATCGCGCATCTCGGGTACGAACGTGACAACGGCTGCAAGACGCTCCTCCAGCATGGAAATCTCGGCCTTTGCGTCGTGAACACCCAGCCAACCCGGTACTTCGACGTGCATGGAACGCAGTGCGCTACCTGCGGCACGGCAACCGTCGATGAAGCGTTGGGGGGCCGAGCTCGCAAGATCATGCAGACTGTGTCCCGACACGCCACGCATGACTACGCACCCCGCATCTGCATCGACGTGTTCGATCGCGGCCACCTCGAACGCGCGGGAGGTCAACTCCGATATGAACTGGTTGACTCGAACGATTCGTTCAACCCGCGATGGGCGCAGCGCCTTGGCAAACCGCACCTGGTCCTGTTGCTCGATGCGCACGACCGCCCGGCGCCCCGGTCGATGAGCGACCAGCTCAGCACCGTCCAGCGTGAGCAGTTGCTCAAGGGCTGGAAGCTTGTCGTCTGCGCCGAAAGGCTGCAAGACCACCAGCGATTGGCCGGCGCGCGCCAAGACGGCACGCCCGCAGTGCCGGTCAAGTTTGACGAAGGCGCGTTGAGTCTGCCGGGCGTGGGCAAACCATTGGCCGGCAACGATCCGTCCTTCCGAATCGACATACTGAAGCCCCAGCCGGTCGGTATGACGGACCCATGCCCTGCGGAGCTGAAGCGGCAGTGCAAGATCCGAAACACCATCGGCTCGCTGCACGAGTTCCGTGATCATCGACAGAGCATCAAGCATCGATCACCTCTCTTGAAAGGGAACGATCGACACACTCGAGCACAGCTGCGGTCTGTTCCGGCCATCGTTCTGCCCGATGTCGGAACGGCTCGGGGGCGAGCATGAGCAAGGCGCCGGCCGTGCATGCTCTCACGCTGACCGGGTCGAGCGTTCCCGACTGTCGCGCATACGCGGCTGCGAAGTTGTTGGCCAGTGCAAACGCATCGGCCAGCGGCTCCTCGTGCGCCAATGCGCGGGCGATCTGTCCGGCTGCAAAGGCACCAATATCCATCGCCGGATCACCATAACCGGCCCGGTCAAAATCGAGCAGCGTGATGCGATCCGGCTGGACGAGGACCTGGTCTGCGGTAAAGTCGCCGTGCACTGCGTGCGGACGCCACGGGCAATCCAATATGATGGAGCGCACCGCGTCAGCCTGGGTGAGAGCACGTTGCCCAAACGCGCTATCCAGCGCGGCCAGCGTTTCGCAGGAGCCCTGCACCGCCCGGCAGTAATCGCTGGCGGAATACATCGTGCCGAGTCGCGGCCGCTGCTTATGCAGTGTGCCCAATGCTGCGACGATGCGTTGCAAGAGCTGTTCGTCGTCGGCGAGTTGGCTGCACGTTGGCGTGTATCCATCGACCCATTCGTGCGCAATGGAGTTGTAGCGTTCGGAATCGCCGACAATGCGCGGTACGTGCATGGCCCCCGTGCTCTTGAACGCCCAGGCCTTCTCACGCATTTCCGCAAAGCAATGCTGCGGATAGAGGCGCAGCACGGCGGCCGGGCCTTCTTGCGCTTCCATCTTTCCCACAAAGCGACGTTCGGGTTTGTAACGCAATACCTGGGGGATCGCGCTGCGCAGGTGCTTGTGTGCAGGCAGCATTCGCCGGATGCGCAGCCGCAGCTTGTCGGGCTCAAAGAGCTTGCGCAGCGAGCGAATCTCGTAGTCGTTCGGAAACTCGAAGATCGCAATGCTGGCCTGGGTATCCGCCCACATGCCGATACCCAGAGGACCGGCGACCTCCAGCCGACGTTTTGTGTTGAGAATCTTTTCAAGCCGGTCTTCCGCATGACAGCGTGCGTATACGCTCACCGGCCCGTCGGCCGTGAGCACGTCGTAGGCCACAAGGCAGCTCGTCCCCGGCTTGTAGCGCACATAGCGCGCCCGAGCCGATTCGATCTCCATGGTCTGTACGATCCGGCGCAGGGTCTGACAGAACGCCTCGTCGTCCAGCAACGTGCGCAGCCCCGGCAATCGTTGATCCCGGTCCACAATGCTGGCATCAGCACTGCTAAGCATCGACCACCTCCCGGTCGAGCCGTTCACCTGTCTGCAGTCGGTACAGCCTGGCGTAGACGCCATCCCGATGCAGCAACTCTTCGTGCGACCCTTCTTCGACGATGCGACCTTTCTCAAGACACACAATGCGGTCGGACCCCGTGATCGCTCGCAAGTCGTGGCTGATGACAAAGCAGATCCGGTCCCGCGCCAGGGTATGAATCGCCTGGCATACCAACTTGGCGTTCTCGTTGTCCAGACTGGCCGTTGGCTCATCGAGCACCAGTACGGGCGCTTCGCGCACCGCGGCTCGCGCGATGGCAAGACGCTGCTTTTGGCCTTCGCTCAGCGTGCTCCCACGCTCGCCGATGACCGTGTCGTATCCGTTACTGAGGCGGCGGATGAACTCATCGGCTCCCGCAATCTTCGCAGCGGCTTCAATCTGCTGATCGGTCAGGCCCGATTGACCGAACGCAATGTTTTCGCGGATCGAAGCGGCAAACAGCGTGGTTTCCTGTGGCACCACCGCAACACGTTTCCTCCATGACTCGATCGTAAACTCGTGCAGCTCGCGACCATCGGCGAGAATCCGGCCTTCATCCACGTCATACAGACGAAGCAACAGGCTCATCAGTGTCGATTTGCCTGCGCCCGAGCTGCCCACCAGTGCCGTGACCGAGCCTCGCGATGCTTCCAGTGAAATGCCGTCGATCGCTGTGACTCCGTCCTCATATCCAAACCGCACATTGTCAAAGGTGATGCGGGATATTTCGCGTGGTGCTTCTACTGCGTTTGGGGATTGGCGGATCGTGGGCGCCGTATCCAGCAGCTCCACCACGCGCTCGGCCGACGCCAGCGCCTTGGCAGTGCGGCCCGAATACTTGGCAACATTGCGGATCGGTCGGGTCATGTTCTTGTGGTAAAAGAAGAACACGAGCAGCGTTGTAAGTTGCAACTCTTCTCGCATCACAAGCCAGGCGCCGAACCAGAGCATGATCGCCGTGCCCAGGGCAATGAATATGTCGGCCATGCCCAGCAGCTTCGCAGCCAGGCGCTTGCCGCGCACCCCTTCCTTCAGGCTTGAGAGATTGCGCCCTGCAAATCGCTTGTTGTGGGTGTTCTCACCGCCCATGGTTTGTACGACTCGGATCGAACCGATGGCTTCGGTCGCGATGGCGCCCATTTCGCCGTGCCGCTCGCGCTCGCGGCGCGCAGTGCTTCGGATCTCTCGGCCGAGTCGTTGCGTGGCAAACCAGAAGAATGGAAGCACGGCAATCGCGACCAGCGCCAGGCGCCATTCGATGGCGAGCATCACGATAATCACGCCAAGCACAGTCAAGACGTGTGCAGCCAGCGGGAGAACCGCCGTGGAGACGACTTCCTGCAATCGCCCGATATCGCTGGTCAAGCGTGTGGCAAGATCACCGCTGCGCTTCTTGCTGTGAAACGACAGGCTCAGACGCTGCATGTGGGCGAACAGATCCGAACGCACCTCCGTCAGCACGATGTTGCCCGCAAGGGCAAAGCCGACGCGACGCAGGTAAGACATGCCCGCTCGCACAGCCACGACCAGAACCAGGCAAATCGCCGAGCCCGTGAGCAGAGTCATCGGTCCCAGCGCATCGAGCTTTGGCACTCCGGTCATCGTCTGCCCGGGTTTGTGCAAAGCTGCATCAAAGATAAACTTCAGCGGCCAGGGCTCCAGGAGGCGCATCGCCACTTCGAAAAACATCGCCAGACTCGAGCCTGTGATAAGCGCCCATCGCCGGCGCATGTACGGCCCAAACCGCCGAACCACGGTCAACGCACTGGTGTGCTTTCTTGTGTCGTGCGATGAACTCAAGCGGGCACCTCCCGATGCGCTCGGGCAAGCTGGAGAATCTTCGATGCCACACACTCCCAG
>RFGK01000157.1 GCA_003697045.1 Planctomycetota bacterium | reverse complement strand
TGGCCGGCGTCGGCGTGATTGCGGGACTGATTTTCGCAGCCTTGAAGACCGAGGTCGGTTCGTTCTGGTTTGATCGATTCAAGCTCTCGATGCCGCTGCTTCGATCCATGTTCCGCTCGCTGTATATCAGCCGATCGTTGCAGACGATGGGCCAGCTTCTCAACGCGGGCGTGCCGATGCTCGACACGTTGACGATCACCGGCGACGTGTCTGGGAATCAGCTTTACAAGATCATGTGGCGCAAGGTCTATACCAGCGTCAAGCAGGGCAAGAAGGTGGCCACGCCGTTGCAGGGCGATAATCTTCTGCCGCGATCCGTGGTGCAGATGATTTCGGCGGGGGAGGAGTCCGGAAAGCTGGGCGAAGTGCTCGACGAGGTCAGCCGCTTCTACGCCAAGCAGCTCAAGGACAACATCAAGGCGGTTACCGGAATGATCGAGCCCATCATGATCCTTGTAATGGGCACAATCGTGGGCTTCATCGCCATGGCGATCATCCTGCCGATCTTCAAGATGAGCCAGCTGGTCAAATAGCCGATGCGTCATCGGACGCGCGATCGTTCGCGCGGAGGAGGACGAGAGGCTATGCGGACGTTGTCCAGGGCTGATCGCATGCGAGCTCGAGCGGCCGGCGGGTTTACCCTGATCGAGGCGGCGCTGGCCACGGTCATCATCGGTGTCGGTGTAGTCGCGATGGTGGAGGCCCAGCAGGCGTTCATCCGCTCCAACCTGTGGTCGAGCCATGCCGCCAGCGGGACGTTCCTTGCCAACGAGATTCGCGAGCTGACACGCCACCTGCCCCGGCATGATCCGGTGACCGGCCTGTATTTGGAAGATGATGAGTTCGGGGGCTCGCAGCTCGTTGGGTGGGGGCCCGAGCCGGGAGAAGTGCTGGTTGAGGATCTCGACGATCTCGACGACTTTGACGGGCTGACGTTTTCGTTTCTCAACAGTGTGGCCGACATCGCCAACGGAGAGTTGCCCGGACCGATCAATGCTTTCGGCGAGGTGATCCCGAACATCGACGTCAACGGCGTCGTTGCCGAGCCGGACCCCGACACCGGCGATGTCGAGGCGATGAACGGGTGGATTCAGACGGTCATTGTTGAGAAGGTCAATCCGTTTGATACCAGCGTTGTTGTGGCCGACAACGCGACGGAGCCGCCCTCGGGTTCGTTTCCGGGCCGGAGCGTGGATGAGTACCCGCTTCGAGTGACGGTGGAAGTCATGTACGTGGCGCCGCTTGCCGTGGAGGGCGAACTTGTGGCGCGCGTGAGTTGGATTGTGCCGTGATCTCGCACGGGCAGGGGTCTGGAGCCCAGGCGATGAGTAATGTGATGTGCAGGTTGTGCAAACGTCCGACGCGGCGAGGGGTCGCTTCGGTTCTTGCGATGATGTTTCTGATTGTGTTCGGTTCGCTCGTGGCGGCGATGGCCATCGCCAGCACCGGCAATATCCGCACCGCCGCCATGCATCTGCACGTGATGCGCGCCATGTCGGCTGCCGAGACCGGGCTGACCGTTGCAGAGCAGAGGCTCATGGAAGCCTGCAATCGGTTCGTGGTGTCCAACAGCGATATTGACGCTGCGTTTACGACGGCATTGTGGACGGGCGACGGAGCTGCTCTTGGTGACTACACGGTGCTGCCGCCGGCAAGTGGGTACAGCGAAGCGTCCGAACCGGCGGGTATTGCCGAGGCTCTGGTCAATCGCCACAATGCTGACCTGAACATCGTTACTGGCGCCGAGTTTATCGACACCGCGTTTGTCGGTTCGGCGCCGGCGGGCACCGACGACTCGGTGTTTTCACTGACGGATTGGGTCTACACGCCGGCGGTTGCCATTGAATCAGGCCAGGGCGGGGGCGCGCTGCCGCCGGTGTTTCAAATTCGCTACGCTCCGCTGGCCGACGGCGAACACATCCGTGTCATCGTCGATGGGTTTGTGTTTGACTACGGGCGCGCCAATGAGCCGATCCGCCGGACGATCAGCCGCGATTATCGCATCGTCAAGCGCGTCAACCACGCGATTATCAGTCCAAGTCGCATCATGATCGGCAAGAATGTGCGCATCGTGGGCGATCTGGGTGCTGCCTACGAGGATATTACCTTCAGCAATGGTGATCCCCTCGTGCTGCGCTCGGACTTTGCCGGCCTGGATGAGGTGCTCGACGCCAAGCTGGCAGACTTCTTTGCCGGCGTGGACAGCAACGATGTTGACGGCGACAACCGCCTGCGATTCGGACACCCGATCGAATCCGGCGGGATTCCCGGAAACGACACGGACTACGACAGCGACGGGGACGCCGACTTTGCCTTCGCCGACGTGACCGGAGACGGATACGTCGACGAACTCGACATCTTCATCCTGCACTATGACGCAAACGGCGACGGGCGTGTTACGCTGTCGTCGGCGCTGATTGAGGGGACGCCGGCCGGTGCTGTGGGCGCCACGCCGGAGTTTGTCGACGAGGACGGCAACCCCATCGATGATGACCTGGCGCTGATGATCGACAGCGGCACGCCCGACCGCAATGTCAACGGCGTATGGGGGTGGAACGACCTCAATCAAGACGGGCGATACCAGCCCGCCGACGAGCCCCCTCTCGACTATGACGATCAGACGTCCAGTTATCCCGATGTCGAGCTCGGGTGGCGCGACGGATACATCGACAAGCTCGATCTGTACAGCAAGGTCGCGGGGCGGTTGATGTTCCGTGTTTCGTCCAACGCATGGGAAGCCGAACAGGGCGACATCAATCCGAAGTTGCGCGGCCCGATCCGCCCCGACGAGGGATTCAGCCCGCTGCAGTTTGAGGCGACGACCACGATGCTGCCCGACCTCACGGCCGACAGCTTTGCCAATACCGCCAACGCATTGACGCTCGCAGCCGACGGGGACGACTTCTGGACACAGGTCGCGACGCAACTGGGGACGGATGTGGCCTCTCTGCAGACGTGGACCAGCGCGGATAATCCTCCCGGCGCCGACGCGCCCAACTTCACCGCCGTCTGGGCTGACAACGATCTTGACGGTATCCCGGACAACGCAGCCGACGCGTACTTTGAGAAGTCGCCGTTCAACAGCCCGGCCTACGCCGACTGGTACTACCGCCCCGTCTTCCGACGCTTCATCTTCCGGGACGTCGTGATACCGATGGGACTCAACGCACTGTTCGAAGATTGCCAATTCATCGGCGTCACGTTCGTCCAAGCCTACACCGACAACACTCATCCGCACTGGACCAACTACGGCAAGATGATCATGGATGACAACCTGGGGTATCCCGTGCCGGCGTTTGAGCGCACGGCCTACGGCGATGATCCCGACGAAGATCCGGCCGATGTGATCGGTGCGCCCATGCTGCCCGATTCGGCCCGGCCGCCGGAGCAGATCCTGGAAAAAGCGGTATCGCCTCTCGACAAGGCCGACGTGCTCGTGTCAGAGATTGCAGGCTATGACCCCGCCTCCTATGACGCCTTGCCCAACCCCCTGGTCATCAACGGCAAGCGCGTCGTCGATACCAAGGCATATTCAAACAACCTGCGCTTCCACGACTGCCTGTTCGTGGGGTCGATCGTGAGTGAATCGCCGGACAACTACACGCAGGTGCGCAACAAGCTGCAGTTCACCGGCGCGACGCGATTCCTGCAGGAACACCCCGATGATCCCGAGTCCATCCTGCTCAACCCGGATCCGGAAGATCTCGAGGAGATCGCCAAGAGCTCGATGATGCTGCCCAACTACTCGGTCGATATCGGCTCGTTCAACTCGCCCCCCGAACAGGATGTGCAGCTCAGAGGCGCCATCATCGCCGGGGTGCTCGATGTGCGCGGCAATGCCTCGATCAGGGGCGCCTTGCTGTTGACCTTCCGTCCGGTCTACGGCGAAGGCCCGCTGGTCGATATCAACGGCACCCCCATCGGAAACCCGGCCGGGTTCAACGCCTCCATCGGATACTTCGGACCCGAAGACGGCGATTACGAATCACTCGACCCCGAGTCCCTGCCTCTCGTCGACGGCGTGCGCATCGTCGGATGGGATCTTGACGGCGACGGACTGGCCGACCTTGGCCCGGACGAAGAGCCCACCGCCGAACAGCTCGCCAATGGAGCAGTCGCGGTGCCCTGGAATGGCTACGGGTTTGTGGAACTCACGTATGACCCCGACATGACATTGCCCGACGGACTGCCGCTGCCGCTGCAGATCAGCCCCGAGCCTGGCTCATACATGGAGGGGCATCAATGAGACGATCCGGTCGTTCACAACACGGATTCAGCATCATCGAAATGCTCATCGCGCTGGTCATCACGTCGACCCTGCTCACCGCCACGCTGGCAGCACTTGATGCCAGTTTCAAGAGCTACAAGGTCACCAGTGAATCGGCCTCGACCCATGTGGTTTCACGCATCGTCATGCAGCGCCTGATGGCGATGATCCGCAACGGCCAGAACTTCGGACCCTACCCCGTCAATCCGATCACCACGCCCGTGATCGAATCGGACTGGATGGAGTTCGAGTCATTCTCCGACCCGGTCACCGGCGTCCGGCGCGTGACGACACTCGAGCGCGTCCAGAACGGCACCGAATGGGACCTTGTCTACACGGTGACCACGTTTCAGGGAGGCGAGATCATCAGCGAAGAGTCGCGCCCGCTCATCACCGGCTTGACCGAGCTCAAGTTCATCATGGAATATGACGTCGGACCCGTGTTGCAGCGCGTGACGGTGGACATGGTCGTGCAGCCGAATGATTTGCAGGATGCCGCCGTGGCTTCCGATCTCGAAGCGCCAACCATCCGCATGGTCGCCTCGGCCAGCCCGCGCCGGCTTGACTGATTGCACTCGACGCCAACCGACGCACTCGCGTAGACTGCGCCGAGATGCGCAGTCTTTTCATTTGTGCCCTTCTCGCAGCGTGCCTGTGCGCAGGTTCGTGCTCTGATCCAAACGCTCGACAGGTGGTGCTCTATTCGAGTGTGGACGAGGCGTTGTTGCGCACGATCATCGAAGACTTCGAGCACCAGTCGGGGATCGAAGTGCTCCTCGTCGGCGATACCGAGGCAACCAAGACCACCGGGCTCGTGCAGCGGGTGCTCGCCGAAAAAGCACAGCCCCGGGCCGATGTCTGGTGGTCCAGTGAGCCGTTCGGCACTATTCAACTTGAACGCGCCGGCGTGCTCGAGCCATATCGCTCAGAACAAGGCGAACGGGGGATGAACGGCGCGTGGCCAGACGACTTGCGCAGCCCATGTTGGTATGGATTTGCGCTTCGCTTTCGTGTTCTGGGCTATTCGGAAGACCGCGTGCCACGCCCGCCCACGAGTCTGGGCGAGCTGACCGAACCGCAGTGGCGCGGCCGCGTGGGAATGGCTCGACCCCAGTTCGGCACAACCCGCGGTCACATGGGCGTGCTGGTTCATCAGTGGGGGCCGGCACGCTTCCGCGCATGGCTCGAAGCAATGAAAGCAAACGGGATTCGCCTCTACGACGGGAACGCAAGTGTCGTGCGGGCCATTCGATTGGGCGAGATCGATGTCGGACTGACCGATACCGACGACGTCTGGGCAGCCCGGCGCAACGGCTGGAGAATCGGTGCTGCGTATGAACGTGTTGAACCGGCGCCGGACGCTCGGTTTCCTTCCACCGGTCCTCTTGCGCTTCCCAACACAGTGGCGCTGGTTCGCAACGGCCCACACCCCGACGAGGCAAGGAAACTGATCGACTTTCTGCTCAGTGAGCATGCGGCACGAATCATGGCCGAGAGTGATTCTCACAACATTCCCGTGCATCCGCAGTTGCACAGCGAGTTTGCCATGTGGGCGCCGAAGCAGTGGACTGTTCCACCTCTTGTCGAGGTCGAAGCCGCCATCCCCCAGGCGCTTGCCATCTGTGAAGAGGTGCTGGAATAGACCGCGATCCTTTCGCGCTACGATTCGCCCATGAGCACCATGACGTGGGACGACACTCAAACAGGGCAGCTCCGCGCGCTGATCGAAAAGGAACTGCCAAAGCTCAGGTCGATTCGGCACGATTTGCATGCACACCCAGAGCTCATGTTCGAGGAATATCGGACCAGCGAAGTCGTGGTGCGCGAGCTTGAAGCGCTCGGGGTGGAGTACAAGTCAGGCTTGGCAAAGGGCACCGGCGTGGTCGCGCACCTGCCGGCGACGGACCCGACGGATCGTCCGGCTGTCGGCTTGCGTGCCGACATGGACGCGCTGCCGATCGTCGAACAGACCGGATTGGAGTATGCCTCGACCCACCCGGGCGTCATGCACGCATGCGGGCACGACGGACATACCACGGTGCTCATCGGGGCGGCCCGCGTCTTGAGCAAGCTTGCTCACCGACCCAACCCGGTCACCCTTGTCTTCCAGCCGGCAGAGGAAGGTGGCGCGGGGGGCGAGAAAATGTGCGACGATGGATGCCTCGGCGGTGCGCCTGCGGGCGGGCTTGGTCCGAAGGTGGGGCGCATCTACGGGTTGCATGGCTGGCCTCAGGTTCCGCTGGGCAGGATTGCCACGCGTCCCGGACCTCTGCTCGCCGCGACCGACGACTTTCAGATCACTGTCCGGGGGCACCAGTGCCACGGGGCATACCCGCACCTGGGCGCCGATCCGATCGTCTGCGCTTCGCAGATCGTGCAGTCGCTGCAAACGATCGTGTCGCGCAATGCTCCCCCGCTCGATGCGATTGTGGTGACCGTTGGTGCGATCCATGCGGGGACCGTGTCCAACGTCATCCCCGCCGAATGCCAGTTGATCGGAACGGTGCGCACGCTGCGGGAAGAGATGCGCCGGCACGCCCGCGAACGCCTGTTTGCCATCGCCCAGCAGACCGCCATCGCCCACGGGTGTGAAGCCCTGGTTGACTGGAAAGAAGGCTATCCGGTGACGCGGAATGACCCGGCCCTTGCTGCTCAGGTGCTCGCAACGGCGCGATGTGCGTTCGGCGATGACTCCAGCGTGACCGTCGATCAACCAACCATGGGCGGCGAAGACTTTTCTTTTTACGGTCGGCACGTGCCGGCGTGTTTCTTCTTTCTCGGCCTGTGCCCGCCCGGCAAGGACCCGCACACCGTGCCGCAACTGCACCAGCCCGGATTTGATTTCAACGACGATGCGCTTGCCCCCGGCGTTGAGATGATGTGCCGTCTGGCATTGAGCGACCCACCAACGACTTGATCTATCGCGTTCGATCGGTCATGCTGTCGAGATTCAGACAGCCCGGCCGGACCATTTTCAAGGAGTTTGAACATGCGCGCAATTCTCGGGGCGTTGGCCGGCGCGGTCGTTCTGTTCGTCTGGGGGTTCGTGTTCTGGGTGCAACTTGCGTGGACGCTCGATGGGCTGCGAGCACTCGAACCGGCCCAGGAAGAAGCGATTGTCGCCACTTTGCAGGCAAATATACCCGAAACGGGGGTATACTACTTCCCCGGCATGCCGACACATGGAAAGGACCTGTCGGACGAGGAAGGGAAGCGCCGGACCGAGGAGTGGACGGCACGGCACGAGGCAGGACCCCTCGGCACGATCGTGTTCAACGCTCAAGGCCGCAGCGTGCAGGACCCAGTGGTTTTCATCCGGGGATTCCTGATCAACCTGATCGCGACAATTCTCGTATCAATCGTGGTGATCATGGCTGGCGCGGGCGGAGCAGGCTTTGGCAAGCGCTGGATGATCGTCTTGATCTTCGGGCTCGGCGCATCAGTGACGACACACCTGGTGCAATGGAACTGGATGTACGTCCCGACCGACAACGTCATCATGGCGTGCATCGACACGGTCGTCGGATGGGCGCTTGCCGGGCTTGCAATCGCCGCAATCATTCGAACACCAAAGGCAAGGACGAAATGAAAGACACCGTCGAAGCACTGAACCCACAGCCCGGAAAGAAGCCGACCAAGGTGAACCGTCGCAACTACGAGGCCTATCGACGCGCCCTGTTGCGGGTCATCCCGGAAAAGGCCGAAGGCGTCGAATACAGCAAGCTGGTCGATCTGGTCGTCGCAAAGTTGCCGCACGCGGTCGCCGAGGCCACCAAGCCCAAGTGGTGGGTGACTACCGTCAAGCTCGACCTTGAAGCGCGCGGGCTGATTGAGCGCGTTCCGGGCGTCACGCCCCAGCGCCTCCGCAAGCTGTGAGGCAGTTGCGGGCCGATGGGCGCGTAGAGTCAGCTGTGCCTGACGATCCTGATCTGCAAAAGCCGGGCGATATCGACGAAGAGGGGGTTGTTCCTGCCGACGCGCCACCCCCGTGGGGGACCGAGACGCGCGAGCAGCGCTTGGCTCGCCTGCACAAGACTGCCCGCGAGCTTCCGCCGGTGCCCGGGGTGTATCTGATGAAAGATGCCGCAGGCGTGGTGATCTACGTCGGAAAGGCTCTCCGTCTGCCCGACCGCGTTGCCAGTTATTTCATTCCTTCAGCCGAGCTCGGGCCCAGAAAGAGCAGCCTGCTTGATGAGGTCCACACATTCGACTATCTCACCTGCGAAGGTGAATGGGAAGCGCTGCTTGCCGAGAACCGCCTCATCAAGGACATCAAGCCGAAATACAACGAGCGACTGACAGACGACAAAACGTTCCCTTACCTTGTCATCACCCAGCGCGAAGACTATCCGCGGGTGTTCGTGACGCGCAACCCCGGCGGCGTCGACCCGAAGACGGGCAACGTGCCCCCTGAGATGCGATCGGCACGCGTTTTTGGTCCATTTACCAATGCCGGCGCCTTGCGCGAGGCCGTGCAGGTCCTGCAGCGGATCTTCCGCTTTCGCACCTGCTCGCTCGACATCGTCGAGGGCGATCCAAAGAACCGCTTCTTTCGTCCGTGTCTGCTGCATGCCATCGAGCAGTGCACCGCACCGTGTAATGAGTCGATTTCCAAGGCGCGATACCGTGAAGACATCGATCGCTTTGCGCGCTTTCTTGATTCGAAGCGCAGCGTGATACTTCGCGAGATGAAGGCCGAGATGGCCGAGGCCTCGGAGAAGCTCGAGTTTGAGCGGGCCGCGGCGCTGCGCGACCAGATCCGCGCGATCGAAAAGCTCGATGAGCGGGCAAGCCGC
>RFGK01000156.1 GCA_003697045.1 Planctomycetota bacterium | reverse complement strand
TCGGGGTCGGCGTCCTCGGTGCTCTGGGCCCGCTCGCTGATGAGCTCGTAACAGGTTGCGAGCAGGCCGACGAGTGGGAACCGCGGGCCGGTGAATGGACTGGGTCCGAGCCGGCGCAGCAGCACATGGCTGACCTCGGGTGCCCAAAGAGGGGCATTGATGGAATCAAGCTCGGGCCCGGATTCCCAGAATCGGTCGATCTGATCTTGGAGCGTGGGAAAGGTCTGGTCGGACACGCCGGGGATCTGGGGCTGATAGACGATGGCCGGGCCGGGCCCCTGACTGGTCAGGGCACGCCGATCGCGGAGCATCGCAGCGAATCGATCGTGAGGAATACCCCTTAGCTCAAAGATCAGCAAGGGTTCATTTGCGAGTCGATCGGCCGCGAGAACGGCAGCACACACCTGGTGTTTGCACCAGGGCTTGGGCTCACGACACGAGCATTTGAGGTGGAAATCGGTGGGTTCGGCGGGAAAGAGCCGAAGCCCGAGCGGCGCGAAGACGTCCTCGATGGTCGTGGGCACTTCCCCAGCCAGGAGCTTGGCCGAGTAGAGCGCCTGCTCGGCCATGACCCGGACGATCTCGTCACGTTGCTCGGGCGTGAAATGGTCGAGGCGGAGCTGGGTGGTATATGCCCGGGAGGCGCGGCCCTGGACGCTGGCGACGACAACTCCATCTTCGAAGGCGAGCCTTCGAGTCTGGCCGTTGCGCGCGTATTCGAGGCCTTCCTGAAGCACCGGGCCACTGGCTGCGTTTTCAACGAGGCGGAAGATACGTTCGTAGATCCACTGAGTTGTCCGGTCTGGGGAGGGATCGCGCAGGCGGACGCCGCCGCGGACTCGCTTTGGCCCGGGAGGCGGCTTGGGGGCGGGCCTGCCGGAACGAACGGCGTCTTGCGGAGAATCACTGTTGACGGGGTTGTGCGAACTCACGTTGTCCCCTCGACGGCGTTTTGGTGCATCAGAGGCCAATCCAAGAGGGTTGCCCCGGGAAAGGCAAAAGTCGAGCCGAAGGCAGGATGGCGGCGCTCACTCCTCATCGCCGATGGCATCGGCCCGGAGGGCGAGCAGATCGCGCAGCTGATCGGTATCGAGTTCGGTGAGCCAGCGTTCGCCGGTACCGATGATGCTTTCTGCCAGCTCGGTCTTGCTTTCGATCATTTCGTCGATGCGTTCTTCGAGCGTCCCTCGCACGACGAACTTGTGGACCTGGACGGTGCGCGTTTGTCCGATGCGGTAGGCGCGGTCGGTTGCCTGATTCTCGACGGCGGGGTTCCACCAGCGATCGAAGTGGAAGACATGCGTGGCGGCGGTAAGGTTGAGTCCGACGCCTCCGGCCTTGAGGCTGAGGATGAGGATTGGGCGGGAGCCATCGGCTTTTTGGAAGGTATCGACGAGTTTTTGTCGCTGGGCCTGCGGAGTTCCGCCGTGGAGGAAGAGGATTTCGCGATCAAGCTCGTGCTCGAGCATGGCGGCCAGGAGATGACCCATTTGTCGGAACTGTGTGAAGATAAGGGCCTGGTCTCCCTCGGCGAGGACTTCGTCGAGCATTTCGAGCAGTCGGACGCACTTTCCGCTTCGTGAGGGATCGGGCGCATGGCCGGAGTCGAAGTCGTGGTCTTTGAGGGCTTGAGAAGGATGGTTGCAGATCTGCTTGAGTTTGATCAGTGCGGCCAGGACGATGCCGCGGCGGCTTATGCCCTCGCTCTGATCGACCTCGGTGAGCATGCGCTTGACGCACGACTCGTAGAGCGATGCCTGTTCGTTGGTGAGGTGGCAATACTCGCGGCTTTCGAGCTTCTCAGGCAGATCGGCGACGACGGTTGGGTCGCTCTTGACGCGGCGGAGAATGAAGGGCTGGACGAGGCCTCGCAGTTGTTCGCTGCGGACCTGATCGCGGTAGCGTTCGATGGGGACACTGAATCTCTTTCGGAATGAGGCGCTGGGGCCGAGGTATCCGGGGTTGAGAAAGTCCATGATGGACCAGAGTTCGCTGAGTCGGTTTTCGACGGGCGTGCCGGTGAGGGCGACGCGACGATCGGCGGTGAAGCCGCGCACGGCTTGAGATTGCTTGGCTGCGGGATTCTTGACGTACTGAGCTTCGTCAAGGACGATACGCCCCCACTGCACGCGCTCGAGCGTTTCACGGTCTCGATGGGCAAGGGCATAGGTCGTGATGACGATGTCGCAGCGGCTGGCCTGCTCGACAAAGGCATCGTCGGTGAGACGATCGAGCCCGTGATGTACGAGCATTTTCAACTGAGGGCTGAAGCGTTTGATCTCGTGCATCCAGTTGCCGACGACCGACATGGGCGCGACGAGCAGGGTTGGGAAGATGGTGCGTCCGTCACTTTGCTCACGCTCGTGGAGGAGCAGCGCGAGCAGCTGGATTGTCTTTCCGAGGCCCATGTCATCGGCCAGGCAGGCGCCAAGTCCGAAGCGTTCGAGGAAAGCCATCCAGCTCAGGCCTCGGAGCTGGTATGGCCTGAGCGTGCCCTGGAAACCTGCGGGCGGATCGAGTTGCGGGATGCGTTCGGCTGCCTTTGACCCGTCACCTCCGGCGCCGAGAATGTCGGCCACCCATCCGGAGGCCTGGAGTCCGACGACGGGGATGCCGGTCTTTCGGGAATCGGTGCCGAAGGCGAGGCGCATCGCGTCTGCGAGTTTCATCTGCCCGCCGGGGTTTTCGCGGATGAAGCGAACGGCGGCCTGGACGTCTTCGGGGCGGATTTCCACCCACCGACCCCCGATGCGGATGAGGGGCTGATCGCGTTTGGCGTACTTCTCAAACTCGTAGAGGCTGAGGGTGGTGTCGCCGATGGCGATTTCCCAGTGGTAGGAGACGAGGGCCGAGAGCCCGAGCTGTGAGGTGGCTGCCGAGGCGGCGGGGTCGTTGCCCTGGAGGATGGACTCGAGAGGATCGCTGTCGATGCGCAGGCGAGTGCCGAGGCGTCCTGCCGGTGAATCCCACCACTCGGGCACATCGACACCGAAGCCCTGCTCAACGAGAATGGGCCGAACCTCGCGGAGGAACTCATATGCCTTTGCGGTCGAGAGGCGCATGTTGGTCGGCTCGGTGTCGTCGAGGACGGACTCAAGGGCGGGGTAGAGGCGTGAGGCACGGCCGAGCTCGGTGAGGAGGAGATCCTGCGGCGACTCGAGGGTTTTTCCGCGGAGCGTGAGGCTTTCGCCGGAGAGCATCCAGACTTCGTCCGCGTCGATGACCAGCTCCTCTCCCTCGACATCCTGAAGATGAAAGGAGATGAGCCACTCGGCATTGTCGTCACTTGAGTCTTCGGCGTCGATGGGTTCGTGGATGCGGAGCAGGAGCCTCCACTCGGCGCTTTCGCCGCGTTCTTCGAGCGAGCCGATCCATTGACGGACACAACGCACCATGTCCGCACGCTGTGGGGCAGGCGCGGGCACGATGGATTGCTTGCCGAGCAAAGCCTGCATCCAGGCGACCTGGAAATCACCGGTCGGATCGCGCGAGGCGACGGTATCGAACATGTCTGCTTCGACGAGTGCGCGGCGTGCCTCGGCGTCGATCATGGCGCCGAGAAACCCCTCGACGATGCGTGCAGGATCGTGGTGCCAGTCATCGCGCGCCGCACGGGCTGCGGGAGGCATGGACCGGACGAGCGCCGCGATGCGTTCGGCCGTCTGTGCATCATTGAGCCATGGATGCCAGCTTCCGTGAAGTTCGCCGCTGGGCATCTGCCAGAGCATGGGGACAAAGCGTTGCTGTGCGAGCAGATGCCAGCCCACTCGTGCGGCGGTGATGAAGAAGCGGACGGAAGAATCGACGACGACGCCATGCTGTGCGGCCGCGTCATCAAGTCGATCGAGCGTGCGGGCAATGGCATCGGGTTCGAATCGAAGGCAGGGAGTAAGGAACTCGGCCAGGCCATGGACGGGCGCATCGGAGCTGAGGATGCCGGCCAGGCGTGCGAGCCGGGCGCTTGGCGCCGGCGCCGACTCGGTGGCGGGAAGTACAAGGCTGATCTTGTCCGGATGAGCCTCATCGATGCCGATACGTGCAAGCACCTGAGCCAGACGATCAGAAGCAAGGGCAAAAGGGTGGTCGCTGGTCTGCGCGAGGCGCTTTGCCCAGTCGGCGGGGTCTTCGGCCCACAGGCAGAATCCGCCGGGCGTGAAACAGGCATGGACGACCACTGTCTCAACGCTTGGGCTGGTTACGGTCACGCGTCTGGCTCCCCTCCGTGGGTGCGAATGAGGGCGCAGGGACTCGAACCCTGAACCTCCGGATTAAAAGTCCGCTGCTCTACCGATTGAGCTACGCCCTCGCCGGAATGAGCATGGTAGGGCAGAAAACCGGACTCAACGAGCCCCGGCGGCATCGGAGCGGATTGGGGTATTTTCGGGTGCCCGGGCAAGCAGAGCAGCGATCAGCTCTGCGTGCTGCGCCGATGCGCCCTGCTGAGTACGAACGCACTCAACCCCGCGCGTGGCAAGATCATGGCGGCGGTGCGGGTCGCTGAGAAGTGAACTGAGCACTTCGGCCAGATCGTCGGGCAGTGTGCGCACAATCGCGCCGGCACGCTCGAGTACTTGCGTGATCGATTCAAAGTTCTCCATGGAAGGACCAACAACGACCGGCTTGCCAAGCGCGACCGGCTCGGTGGGATCAGACCCTCGTTGAGGGGTGAAAGAACGTCCGATGACAACGAGGTCGGCCAACTCATAGGCAGCGGAGAGTTCGCCGATGGTGTCCAGCAGGAATCGGTCCGTTCCGGGCGGACCGGGGCGACGGGCAGAGCGGCGGACGCAGCCGGGCAGATCGGCAGCAGCCTGGTCGAATCTGGGCGGATGACGAGGGGCACAGAGCAGTTGGACGCCGGGCGGACATGCGCGGTGGATGAGCGCCTCTTCGCCCGGGGCGGTGCTGCCGGCGACGATCAGGGGGCGCGTTGGGTCGATTCCCATTTCTTCGGCAAGTCGCAGGGCCGGCTCAGTGGGCGCCTGGCTTGCGCGCGACAAGTCGACCGCGTCCCACTTCATCGAGCCGGTGACCTTGCAGCGATCGGGCACAACACCCATGGCAATGAAGCGTTTTCGATAGATTTCGTCTTGTGCTCCGACCAGTGAGAGCGACGCAAATGTGCGCCGAAGTGCGAAGCGGATCTTCCGGTAGCCGCGGAAGGAGCGCTCGCTGAGACGGCCGTTGATGACCGCGACGGGAATGGAGCGCCTGGCGCACGCGGTAACGAAGTTGGGCCAGACCTCAAGCTCGACAAGTGCGACCAGATCGGGTTGCACGGCATCGAGAAATCGAGCGACCGACCGCGACAGATCGAGCGGATAGCGCACGATGGTACAGTGCTCGGCAAAGAGCGCACGGGCACGGGCGATACCGGTGTCGGTTGAAGCAGAGACGACGAGATCAAAGCGATCGAGCAGCAAGGGGATGAGGGGGCGCAGGGCGTTGACCTCGCCGACGGAGACGGCGTGAATCATGACGCGCGGGCGCCGGCTGCGAGGCGGGACTTGGCCGACGTGTCCGAATCGTTCTCGCCAGCCTGTGCGCTTCTTTCGCGCCCACCACGGCGCGGTGCCGACGACGACAAGGCAGTAGATGATGTCGAGAAGATTCACGACGTGCGACCCTCGCCGCGATGGTACACGCGCAGTTGGGCCAGCGGCGAACGAATCGGCCCGGGCCGACGCTGAGCGGGAGGTGTGTTTGGGCGAATAATGAACGGTGCGACGAATCATCCCATGCCAATGGCGAAGTGGATTGTTTGTTGGGGGGACGGTTGTCTCATTGACGGTCGTTGTCGTCGGCGCGTGGCTGAGCCTCGGCGGCCGGCGCACGGGTAGGACGGACCGGCCGGCCGAGTTTGTTGGAAGCGCCACGTGCGTGCGGTGTCATGAGCGTGAGACCTTGTCCTGGGGGGGGTCGCACCACGATCTGGCGATGGCGCCCGCGAACGAGAAGACCGTGCTCGGCGATTTCGAGAACGCCACGTTTGAAGGCCAGGGCATGCATGCGCGTTTCTTTCGGCGCGATGGGAAGTTTTTTGTGGAGACCGAAAGCGCCTCGGGCGCGATGCGTGTGTTTGAGATTCGGTACACCTTCGGCGTGACGCCGTTGCAACAGTACCTGATCGAGTTTCCCGACGGACGATTGCAGGCGCTGACCGTTGCCTGGGACGCCCGGCCGGCCGAGCAGGGTGGTCAACGATGGTTTCATCTTCAGCCCGACGAGCAGACGCCCCCGGGCGATGAGCTGCACTGGACGTCGCCGGCGTACAACTGGAACCATGCGTGTGCCGAGTGTCATTCAACCAATGTTCAAAAGAACTACAACGCGACGCTAGACACGTTTTCAACGACATGGACGGACATCGACGTGTCGTGTGAGGCGTGTCACGGCCCGGGCAGCCGGCACGTGACTTTGGCATCGGCGCTCGCCACAGACCCGGACGCCCCATGGCCGAGCGACCGGGGGCTGGCAGTGCAACTGCGGGGCGGGGGCGTGTGGGAGATGGTCGAAGGCTCGCACACTGCTGTGCTGAGGCACCCGGCAGAGGGCGATTCGCAGGTCGAGGCGTGCGGGCGGTGCCACTCACGCCGGATGCAGATTGGTGCGTATGAACATGGTCGTCCGCTGTTGGAAACGCACTGGCCGGCGTTGCTCGATGATGTGCTGTATTTTGCAGATGGTCAGATCCGCGATGAGGTGTATGTGTATGGGTCGTTTCTGCAGAGCCGCATGTATGCGATGGGTGTGACATGCAGCGACTGTCATGATCCGCACAGTCTCACGCTGCGTCGTCCGGGCAACGCGGTTTGCACGAGCTGCCACGATGCGTCGGTTTTTGACAGCCCGAGTCATCATTTTCATGAGCAGGACACGCCGGGCGCATCGTGCGTGGAGTGCCACATGCCGAGCCGAACGTACATGGTTGTGGACCCGCGACGCGATCACAGCATGCGGATTCCAAGGCCGGACCTGACGGTGGCGCTGGGGGTTCCCAACGCATGTAACCAATGTCATGTGGACCAAAGCGCCGAATGGGCTGCCGAGGCGATCGTGGAGTGGTACGGAGAGGAGTTCAAGCGGGGAACGCAAACCTATGGCCACGCATTTGCGCACGCGCGGATCGGCGCGGCCGGGGCGGGCGATGAACTTGTTGCGATTGCGACGGACCGGAGGATGCCGACGATCGCACGAGCGACGGCGATCAGAGATTTGGGCGCGTTCCTCGATCCGGCCGTGGTTGATGTGATCGAAGCGGGCCTGCGCGATGAAGAAGCGCTGATTCGCCGTGCCGCAGCCGAGGCGTTGGAGCATGGCGATGCACAGACGCGATGGAGCCTTCTTTTTCGGGTGCTTGACGATCCGGTTCGGTCGGTGCGACTGGCGGCGGCGAGTCATCTGCTGGACATCCGGGCGGAGATGGTCGAGCCTTCACAAAGGGATCGGCTCATGCGGGGACTTGCCGAGTATGAGGCTGCGCAGATGTTCAACGCGGAACGGGCCGAGTCGTGGGTAAACCTCGCGCAGCTGCATGTCGGCCAGGGGCGAGTCGAACAGGCCGAACGCGCGTTTGCGGAAGCGCGCCGGCGTGATCGGAGGTTTGTTCCGATCTACGTCAACCAGGCGGACTTGTACCGTGCGTTGGGTCGAGAAGCCGACGCGGAGCGCGTCTTGTCGGAGGGGCTTTCGGTGATGCCCGATGCGGCGGGGCTGCGTCACAGCCTTGGGTTGTTGTATGTGAGGACCGGGCGAAAGGACGAGGCTCTGGGACAGCTCGCAGCGGCCGCGAGACTGTCGCCGGAGGATGCGCGCATGGGCTATGTCTACGGCGTTGCGCTTCAGTCATCGGGCCAGGTGGACGAAGCGATCGAAGTGTGGCAGGGTGTGCTCGAGCGACATCCGAATGAGCGGGACGTATTGGCAGCCCTGGCGATGGCGCTGCACGCGAGGGGCGATCGGCTGCGTGCGGTCGAGTATGCCGAGCGCCTGAGTGCGCTGATGCCGGATGATCCGGACGTGAAGCGGCTCTTGGACTCGATTCGGGCCGATGGGCCGCCGGGATGACGGCGTGCGGACTGAATCGAGCAGACGTGTAGGAGGCGCTGTCAAGCCCCCGGGGAGGAAAGCAGTGAACAAATGAAGAAAAGCCCTCTGCAGTGCAGAGGGCTGGGAAGGCGGAGGGTATGGAAGCAAGCTCAGGGGCAGCCGTTGGAGTATGCGCTGAGGAAGCGAAGCACGTCGAAGAAGTTGAGGCTGCCGTTGCCGTCAAAGTCGGCCGCCGGATCGCCCGCGTCGAAGATTGCGAGGAACTCCTGAATGTCAAAGAAGTCGAGTGTGCCGTCGCCGTTGAGATCGGGACGACAGACAATCGGCGCGTCGCAGACGTTCGGGATGACGTTCATGTCGCCGGAGTCGATGTTGACGACGACGATGTCGGCTCGTTCACTCGCGTCGAGGTCGCCGAGGGCAAGACTGATCGGAGCGTCTCCGGCGCGATGCATGCGCGGTGCAGAGAAGGAACCCAGGCCGTCATTGAGGAGAACGGCAACAGCGTCGCTGTCGAGCAGGGCGACAACAACATCTTCGTCGGCGTCGCGGTCGATGTCGGCGAGCTGGATGTCGTAAGGCGATGGGCCGACATTGAAGTCGACCGGCGCACCGAACCCGCTCACGCCATTGTTACGCAGCATGCGGACGGTGCCGTCGAGCTGACTTGCGACCATCGCGTCGGGATCATGATCGGCATCGACGTCGACCAGGAAGATGGAGTTTGGTCCGTCGCCGGCGGGGTAGTCGACTCTTGCAGCGAAGGTACCGTCGCCGTTGTTCCGGAAGAGGGAGATGGAGTCATCGATGATGTTCGCGACGAGGACGTCGAGATCGCCGTCGCCGTCGATGTCTGAGAGCTTGACATCCTGAGGACCATCACCGGCGGGAATGTTCGTTGCAGGAGCAAAGGTTCCATCGCCGTTGTTAGTGAGGATGCTCAGGTTGTCCGCGAGGTAGTTTGTGACGACAAGGTCGGGAAATGCATCGGCGTCGAGCGGACCCACGGCGACGCTCGAAGGTGCGTCATCGACGGCGTAGGAGACACCGGCTGCGAAGGTCTGGTCCTGGTTGTTGATGAGCACGGTCAAGCCGTCGAGATAGTCGGTGACGACAAGATCGGGGAAGTTATCGGCGTTGAGGTCGAAAGCCGCGAGGTTTGAAGGCCCGGCGCCCGCGGGGAAATCAACGGCAGGCGCGAAACTGCCGGCACCATCGCCGAAGAGCACGGAAACGGTATTCGAAGCGAGGTTTGCCACGGCGGCGTCGAGGTTTCCGTCCTGGTCGAAGTCGGCGAGCACGACGGCGTCGGGATTGGTCGCGAGGTCGTAGGTCGAGACCGCCCAGAACTGTCCTCCGCCGCGATTGGTGAGCGTTGAGATACCGCCGCTGGTGTACTCACAGGCGACGAGATCAAGATCGGCGTCCATGTCAATATCGACGGCTGCGATGGAGATGGTGCCGGCGCCGGTCTGGAGGGGCATTTCGGGGTCGAAGTTTCCCGCGCCATCGTTGAGGAAGACGCTTGCGTTCGATCCGAGCCAGTTTGCGACGCCCATGTCGAGATCAAGATCGCCGTCGAAATCCTGCAGGGCGATGGATCGAGGCCAATCACCTGCGGCCAGTGAAGTCGGCGCGCCAAAGGTTCCATCTCCGACGCCCGGCAGCAGGCGAATGGTGTTGGAGTTCGGCGCGGCGAGCGCAAGATCAGGGTGTGAATCGGCGTTGAGATCGCCGATGGCGACGAAGACAGGCTGATCGCCGGGGTCGTAGTTGACGGCGGGGGCGAGTGTGCCATCGCCGTTGTTGAGGAGCACGCAGGCGGACTGTCCGCCGCGACAAGCCACGACCACGTCATTGTCGAGGTCATGATCCAGATCGGCAACAGCGACGGACCACGGTGCATCGGCCGCGGCGTAGTTCACCGCTGCGGCGAATGTGCCGTTGCCATTGTTGAGCATGATGGAGACACTGTCGCCGACGTTGTTTGCAATCACGGCGTCAAGGTCGAGGTCGCCATCAAGGTCGGCGAGTTGAATCGCCCAGGGGCGCAGGCCGGCGGCGTAGTCGACCGCTGCAGCGAACGTGCCATCGCCGTTGCTGAGGAGCACGGAGATGGTGTTGGCCAGGTTGTTTGCCACGACGATGTCGGCGAACGAGTCGGCGTTGATGTCGGCAATTGCAGCCGCGAAGGGACGATCACCCACGGGATACTTGACCGCGGCGGAGAAGGTCCCGTCGCCGTTGTTGAAGACAATGCTGATATCGTCAGTCGTTGAGTTGGGGGTGACCAGGTCGGCAAGGCCGTCGCCATCAAGATCGCCCGAAGCCACGGCGAACGGAGTTGCACCAGTCGGGAAAAACGAGCCTGCAAAGATCGGCCCGTCGCAGGCATCGACCTGACCGGACGAGGCAGTCACCGCGAAACCGCAGACGATGAAGAGACACACAGCCCCTGAGCGCAAACTGACAGACATGATCCACTCCCCTCAATCAGTGTCCAAGCAAGACGGCTATCGGCACAGAAACCACGTGCCATAGTGAAGATACGGCGCTTTGTCGGTACGGGCAGGAACATTGTGCGGTTTCGAACATTTGTGCCCGTACAGGCGATTCAGACCCACGGCCGCGATGAGCGAGAACAGATGGATGAGCGTGCACAGCCGGTCAGAGCGACAGTGCCCAAGGACCGAGAACTCCAACGGCCGCACTCTCTTTCAACCGATTTCGGTCTTACTTGCGTGAGATGGGTGCGGGTGCCTGCCGTGCGATATCGGTGCGAAACTGCATGCCCGGAAAGGAGATCTTCGATGCCGCGAGGTAGGCTCGATCCCGCGCTTCGGCGACGTCGTTGCCGAGTGCAACGATATTCAGGACACGTCCGCCCGCTGTAATGATGCGCCCTTGCCCATCGCGCCTTGTTCCGGCATGGAGAACGTGAACATCGAGCAGGGACTCGGCCTGTTCGATCCCCTCGATTTCAACACCGGTCCGCGGCTTGTCGGGATACCCCTCCGAAGCCAGCACAAGGCACACGGCCGACTGACTGCTCCAGCGCACGTCAACCTGGTCGAGCGTACCCGCGGCGGTTGCTTCAAGCAGATCAATCGCATCCGACTCAAGGCGCGCCATCAATGGCTGACACTCGGGATCACCAAAACGCACGTTGAACTCGAGGACCTTCGGCCCCGCGGGGGTGAGCATGAGACCGGCGTAGAGCACGCCGCGGTATTCGATGCCTTCGCGTCGGAGCGCATCGACTGTGGGAACGATGATCTCTCGCTCGATACGAGACATCATTTCGTCGTCGATGGTTGATGCCGGGCAGAACGCGCCCATGCCGCCGGTGTTCGGCCCGCGATCATCGTCGAGCAGGCGTTTGTGATCCTGACAGGGCGGAAGCACGAGAATATTGCGTCCGTCAACGAGCGCGAGCAGTGAGGCCTCTGGCCCCGTGAGCCTCTCCTCAATGACAACACGCGATCCTGCATCGCCAAAGACTTTGGCACGCATGATCTGGTTGATGGCATCCAGGGCTTCGGCGGTGTTCTCGCAGACGAACACGCCCTTGCCCCTGGCAAGTCCGGCAGCCTTGACAACCGGCGGCTCCTTGCGTGAGTGAAGGTACGCTTCGGCTGCTTCGGGATCATCGAAAGTGCGTGACTCGGCTGTGGGAATGGAGGCGGACCGCATGAGCTGTTTTGCCCAGCTCTTGTCCGCTTCGAGCCGCGCCCCGGACTTGGTCGGGCCAAAGACGAGGCGGTCGTCGGACGCCAAGGCATCGGTGAACCCGAGCGCGAGGGGATCTTCGGGCCCGATGACGACGAGGGAGATGTGGTGGTGGTCGCAGAACTGGCGAAGCCGATAGACCTCGCGGATGTC
>RFGK01000155.1 GCA_003697045.1 Planctomycetota bacterium | reverse complement strand
TTCCTTCTGGGTTCTGACGCGCCGCTATGGCATGGTCGGGCTGGGCGAAATGCATGCCCTGATCGGAAGTGCCTGGCTGCTCAACTACCTGCCGTTGCGCCCGGGCATGTTCGGACGGCTTGCCTACCACAAGCGCATCAATCACATTCACCTGCGCGATTCGGTCAAGGTGCTGGCATCGTCGGTGATGCTCACAGTTCTGTCGAATGTGCTTATCTGTGCGGTCGCTGCGCTGTCGTTTGAGCTTTCACAGCCTTTGGCGTGGACATTGACCCTGCTGCCGGGCGTGGTGATCTCCGCGGCCGGGCTGTTCGTCGCAGGCGTGCGCGCATCGCTGTTTGCGCCGATTCCGGGCATGCTCATCGCATTCGGCGTGCGGTATTTCGACATTCTCACGTGGGTTGCTCGCTATGCCGTGATCTTTGCGCTCATCGGACATCCTGTTTCACTGACGCAGGCCACGCTCATCACGGCCGTGAGTCAGGCAGCGCTGCTTGTGCCCTTTGTCGGCAACGGGCTCGGCGTGCGCGAATGGGGCATCGGTCTGGCACTTCCCGTGCTGCACTCCCATGCGCCCAAGGCGCTCGGGCTCACAGCCGATCTGCTCAATCGGGGCGCTGAGGTTCTCGTCGCGGTGCCCGTCGGATTGGCGTGCTCGACGTTCCTTTGGCGCCGCCGTCGCCGATACCGCGCCAGAGCACAGCCCCCTGCAGGCCGGCATGGTCCACGCTCCAAAGCGATCCCACTCCAGTCGGAGCCCGATCCGACCGATGCTTCTCCTCGTACAGGCTCATAGAACATGGTCAGCAAGATCGAACAGGATCATCAGCGCTTCCGGCAGATCGTCCGGGGCAAAATCCGCAAGGACTTGCGCCGATTCCTCACCCGCGACGAGCTCATCGGCCGTGAGGGCAAACGCGCTGTCTCCATCCCCATTCACGATATTGACATCCCCACTTTCAGGTATGGAGATAACAACGCCGGCGTCGGAATGGGCGAAGGCGAGGAAGGCGAGACCGTCGGACAGGAGCAAGGCCAGGGCGACAACTCCGGCGGGGAAGAGGAAGGCAGGCACCTTCTCGAAGTTGAGGTTGATCTCGACGAGCTGGCCGACATACTCGCTGAGGAGCTCGAGCTTCCCCGAATCAAGCCTCGCGGGGAACACCGCATCACCACGATCCGCGACAAGTATTCGGGCATTCGCCCGGTGGGCCCGGCCGCACTTCGGAACTTCAAACGCAGCTACAAGGAAGCACTCAAGCGACAGCTGGCGATGGGGGAGTATGACCCCGACCATCCTGTCATCATCCCCGTGCGTGAAGATCTGCGCTATCGATCGTGGAATGAGGTCAAGAAGCCTCAGTCCAACGCTGTCATCGTGCTCATGATGGATGTGTCCGGCTCAATGGGGGAGGAACAGAAAGAGCTCGTGCGGCTCGAAGCGTTCTGGATCGACACATGGCTCCGTCGCAACTACGAGGGCATCGAGACGCGCTACATCGTGCACGATGTCCGGGCGGGCGAAGTCGACAAGAAAACCTTCTTCAGCATGAGGGAGGACGGGGGCACGCGCATCAGCTCGGCCTACAACTGCTGCCGCGAGCTGCTCGACGAGCATTACGACCCCGCCGCGTGGAACACCTATCTGTTCCACTTCTCCGACGGTGACAACTCCTCCGAAGCCGACAACCGCCTGTGCGTCAAGATTCTCGACGAGCACCTGCTCGATCGGTGCAATCTCTTCGGTTACTGTCAGGTACACTCGGCCTACGGGTCAGGCAACTTCATCAACGTCCTGCATGAGGCATTCCCCGATGGACGCCCTGACGAGGATGGACCGAGACTGATTACCAATCGCGTCAACCAGAAGAGCGACATCTACGACTCACTCAAGGTGTTTTTTGGCTCGGGTCGCTGAAAGCCCCCCGGCCCTGCAGGGTCGGCCATTCGCCTCGCGGTCGAACGGATCTTGCCACCCATATCATGGGTTGTGAATGAGTACGTTCGAATTACTGAAGTCGCGCCCCGTGACGGGCTGCAGAACGAGTCGATCGCCGTTCCTACGCGCACCAAGTGTGAGCTGATTCGCCGCCTGGAAGCAACCGGCGTCGATGAAGTCGAAGTGACGAGCTTTGTCAGCCCGAAGTGGGTGCCCCAGCTTGCCGACGCGGCAGAACTGGTCGCCATGCTCGCCGACGCCAAGCCCGAATCGGTGGTTTACAGCGTGCTTGTGCCCAATGAGAAGGGACTCGAGCGGGTGCTTGCCGTCAACGACGACACCCGCGTGATCGACAAGGTGTCGGTATTCACAGCAGCCAGTGAGAGCTTTGCGCGCAAGAACATCAATGCGTCGGTCGATGAGTCCATTGATCGATTTCGCCCGGTGGTCGATCTCGCCCGTCAGGCCGGTCTGCTCGTGCGAGGGTATATCTCGTGCGCTTTTGTGTGTCCGTTCGAAGGTCCGATCGAACCGGGCGCGGTGACGCGCGTCGCAGCCCGTCTGCTTGCGCTGGGTGTTGACGAGATTGACATCGCCGACACGATCGGAGGGGCCACCCCCGAAACAGTGGAACGGCTTGTCTCCTGCATGCACGATCGGCTTGGCCCATGCCGTGAGACGGACATCGGTGAGCCCTGTCTGACGCTTCACCTGCACGACACGCGCGGCACCGCCGTCGAATGCGTGCGCAAAGCCCTCGAACTCGGCGTGCGATCATTTGATTCGAGCGCTGCAGGGCTGGGAGGATGTCCGTTTGCGTCCACAGGCGGCGGGCGCGCGCCGGGCAATATCGCAACCGATGTTCTCGTGCGCACCATCATGGATGCCGGGTTCAAGACGGGCGTCGATCTGTCGCGGTTGAAAGAAGCGACCGGCGTCGCGCAGGCGCTGCTTGCCGGGGAGTCGATTTCGTGATTCGTGTCCAGGACGACGCGCACGTGCGCATCATCACGATCGACCGACCTGAGAAGCGGAATGCCCTGAGTGTCGCGATGCTGGAAGACTTGCAAAGAGCATTTGCATGTGCGGATGGTGTGCGCGCGGGGGTGTTGCTTGGTTCGGGCAGC
>RFGK01000154.1 GCA_003697045.1 Planctomycetota bacterium | reverse complement strand
CTGTGGGACTTTCCATGCCCAACTTGCGGAATGACCACAGCCTTTGCCCATGCAGCCGACGGGCACCTGATCCGCTCATTCAGCACCCAGCCGGCGGGTGGGCTGTTGGCGTTGCTCCTGGCTGTGGGTGTTTGGGCAGGGATGTACACCGCAGCGACAGGCTCACGGGTGTTGGCGGTATGTATGGGCCTGCTTCGCCCCCGGCTGCTTATCGCGGCCGTAAGCTTTGTCCTCGCAGCCTGGGTATACAAGATGGTCACATGGTCCGGGTAATGCCGGCAGGAGATAGTCAATGGGTCGAACCAATGCCATCCCAAAGTCCCCCCGGCTGCTCGCCCGCCTCGCCACGCTTTTGATCATCTCCCAGACGCTGAGCGTGCTTCCGGGCTGCGCCCTGGGAACGCTGATCGGGGGGATGGCTGCCTCGGCACGCCGGCATGGCTCCCACACGGTCTACGCCGAGTACGAAGGGCTCAAGGGCAAGAGCTTTGCCGTGGTCGTTGCTGCCGACCGGGTCATCGACGCGGAGCACGCCGGGTTGACGACGAGGCTGATGGAGCGGATCAACAACAGCATCGCCCGTGCGCACGCCCAGATGCCTGATGGTGCTGTGGCCGCGCCCCGAGTCGATCGTTTGCTCAAGGTGCTCTACAACAACCCCCAGTGGACTGCTCTTCCGCGCAAGGATGTTGCCGACATGCTGGGTGTTGACAGACTGATTGTCGTCGACCTGGCCGTGTATCGTCTGCATGAGCCCGGCAATGCACACCTGTGGAACGGGGTCGCGGCCGGCTCGGTCTCGGTCATCGAAGCCGACAGCCCCGTGCCCGACGAGGCCGTCTTCGAGCGCGCCATTACCGTTTCGTTCCCCGACGGCACGGGCTACTCGGTCAACGACATCCCCTACGAGGCCGTGAACACCGAGTTGTCCAATCGGTTTGCCAATCGCGTTGCCTGGCTGTTCTTTGACCACGAAGAGCCCAACGAAATCAAGTATTGACCACGGAGTCGAAATGCTGAGCACAAGAAGGGCAGTTCCGTTCCTGGTGAGCGCGATAGCGCTGGCGGCGCTGCTGATCGCCGGGTGCAACATTGTGGCGCCGATCGCGTACGCCGTGCACGGGCCGGGCAAGGTCAAGAAGGTCACGACGCTCGATCCCGAGCGCTCATACGTCATCTTTGTCGACGATCCGTCGAACAAGGTCGCCTCACGCCGGCTTCGCAGTGCGATCGTCTCCACCGCCCAGGATAAGCTGCTCGCACAGGGGGTGGTCACCAACATAATCGACGGACGATCTGCCTTTGCAGCGGCTGCGGGAGAACGCTACGGCGAGCGGATGAGCGTGCAGGAGATCGGCCAGAGTGTCCACGCCGACGTGGTCATCTATGCCCTGCTGACCAACTTCTCGCTCGGCGAAGAGATTGGTACGTTTCGCCCCACTGCCACGCTTCATGTCAAGCTGATCGAATCGGAAACGGGCAACCGCATCTGGCCGCCCGAGGAAGGCACGATGTATCCGCTCCACGTCAACATGCCGCAGCGCCCGGGCCTGGCGCCCTCGACGACAGCCGAGATTTACAAAGCCCAGCAAGAGCTGGCCGAATACACGGGAACTGCCCTGGCGCAAATGTTCTATGACGTGCAGGTCAACTTCAGCCATCGGCGACGCTGAGCCATGCTGTACGTGATCGAAGGTCGTGACGCACCGCCCGGCGCGGGCTCGCACATCGAACCGGCGCTCCTCCTGATTCCTCCCGATGCCCGTGTGCGCACACTTTCCCCCATCGCAACGATTGCAGCGCCTCTAGCTCGCGGCACTGCCGTGCACCGCTCGGCGCTGCCGCTGGGGATCCGTTCGAGCATTCGACCCGGCTCTCCCATACATGTATTCGGTCGGAATGCAGCTCGCTGGGCGCTGAATGCCACACGCGATGCTGAACTTTGCGCCACAATGCTGGAAAGTCCCTGCCGAGTCACCCCACGCACGCGCCGCTGGGCCGAACGTCTCGTGCGGTTTGACCGCATCGATGTGCTCGATGAGACGGACGCCAAGGCATGGCACGACGCCGGGGTGCCGCAAGTCCTGCTGCATGTGACAGAACCGCACGCAGAAGAGGCGGCATCGAATGTCGCCAGGCTCGGACAATCCACGGGCCTGCCGACCGATCGCGCATCACTGCGTAGTTTGCTCGCAGCCGAAGAAGACGAGCAGATCATCTTCCCGCTTGCGTCGCCGTGGTCGACTCTGGATGCCCAGCGATTCGTGTTTGTGCTTGGCCTGCTGCGCGTGGCCGGGCATCGCGTCAGCGGAATCGTGCCCGCTTCGGCATGGCGCCTGGCCGGTGCTCGTATGTTTCGTCGCCGTTCGCGGCTTGGAACACGCCTGATTGTCATTGATGGTCCGATGACGCCATGGCTCAGCGCGTGCGACGCTGCATTTCTCGATGCTGCAAGGCCGCGAGAGCGATTGTTTGAGTATCGCCCCGTTGGCGCTCTGCGTGTGCTCATGGCTGCTGCGCGCAGTGCCGGTGTCCCCATTGCCATGGCGCCGGGAAATTTGCTTGAGACGACGCCGCGCCGTGCACACAGCGTTGCCGACGAGGTTCGACCCCTGCTTGACACCCTGCAGGGCCGGGCCGATTCGCTCGACGCACTCGTTGGTGCAATGATCAACACATGACCAGACCATCCTCGCTGCTCTTTGTTTGCATGGGGAACATCTGCCGCAGCCCCATGGCAGAAGCGATCTTCACCCACCTTGCTCGCAAGCGGGGACTGCTCGACCAGTTCGAGGTGGACTCATGCGGGCTGGGCGGCTGGCACGTGGGCGAACGGGCCGACCCGCGCGCCATTGCCACGTGCGCCAAGCATGGCATTGCTGTTTCGAGTGTCGCACGCCAGTTTGATCCGGCCGCAGACCCTGCCCGCTTCGACCTGCTCCTTGCGATGGATTCGTCAAACGCGCGAGGGTTGATCGACCTTGGCACACCCGAAGCCAAGGTGCGGCTGATGCGCAGCTTCGACCCCGAGCTCGCTGAACTGGCGCAAGACCCCGGGAATCAACGCCACCGCAGAGATCTCGATGTCCCCGACCCCTACTACGGCCAGGACAGCGGATTTGACCGCGTTTATGAGATGCTCACGCGCGCGTGCAATGGATTGCTCGACCACCTGTCGAAGTGATTGCCAGTCTGGCCCGTCTACAGGTCGAGCAGTAACCGTGACGGATCTTCAATGGCCTCCTTGATCGCCACGAGAAAACGCACAGCCTCAGCACCGTCGACGATGCGATGGTCGTAACTGACCGCCAGATACATCATCGGGCGAATCGCCACCTGTCCCGAGCCGGCCGGATACTCCACAGCCCGATTCTTGATCGCGTGCATGCCGAGAATGGCCGACTGCGGCGGGTTGAGAATCGGCGTTGACATCAGGCTCCCAAAAACCCCGCCGTTGGTGATCGTGAAGGTTCCCCCCTGCATTTCTTCCAGGCTGAGCTTTCCATCACGGGCGCGGGTGCCGAAGTCCTTGACAGCCCTTTCGATGGCCGCAAACGAGAGAGACTCAGCGTTCCTGATCACAGGCACAACCAGGCCCTTCGGGCTGGCGACGGCAATGGCTATGTCGCAGTAGTTGTGTCGTTCGATGGCGGGCTTGCCTTCGGCGTCACTGACGATAAACGAGTTGATCATCGGAAATGACTGCAGCGCATTGGCTGCCGCCTTGATGAAAAACGACATGAATCCCAGCCCGATGCCGTGCTTTGCTTCGAAAGACTCCTTGTATTGCTTCCGAAGGCTGATCACAGCGCTCATGTCGCACTCATTGAACGTCGTGAGCATCGCAGCCGTGTGCTGGGCCTCGACTAGCCGGCTTGCTACACGCTGACGCAGCGGACTCATGCGCTCAAGCGTCACGCTGCGCTTTGAGACGGGCGCATCGCCTGCCTCGGCCACCGCATCCACCGCTGCATCAACCGAATCGGAGAGGCTCTGCATTGCAGCCAGAACGTCTTGTTCCCGGATGCGCTCGCCGGCGCCCGTCCCCCGAATCTTGGAAAGGTCGATCCCTCGCTCGGCAGCAAGTTTGCGAGCCAGGGGCGTGGCACGCACATCTCCGTTGCCGCTGCCCGACTTGTTGTCTTCCGATTCGGCAGGCGCCGACGGCTCAGCCGCAGCGACAGCCGTCGGGGCAGACGCGGTTGCCGCGTTTGAAGAGCCTTCCGCGCTGCTCGCCGTGGAGACCTTCTCGCTCGACGCCCCGGCGGGCGCCTCCGCAGATTCATCAACCTCGGCGAGCACCGCGCCGATCTGAATCTCATCTCCTTCGGCGACCTTGTGCCGAAGCACACCGGATGCCGGCGCGTAGATCTCGACAGTAATCTTGTCCGTCTCAACTTCGGCAACGGTCTCGTCGCGATGGACATACTCCCCGTCGGCCTTGAGCCATGCCGACAGCACCCCGCTGACCACCGACTCGCCCGCTTCCGGCATCACAATCTGAGTGGACATGGACTTCCGCTCCGTCTACACCGAGGCTGCGACCTTCTGCTGCGGAGCCTGATCCTGCTCCGGCTTGGGTCCGATCGCCTCTGAGATAATCTGCTCCTGCTCGATCTTGTGCTTGCGCTTCGAGCCGGTCGCCGGCGAACCCGACTCCGGTCGCCCGATGAACCGGGGACGCTCCAAACCCAGGTCGGTCATCATACGGTCGCTCACGAACAGGTACGCCGCGGCGTTGCGAGGCTCTTCCTGCACGTACACACGCTCGGCCGAGGCAGGATACCGCGAAAGAATCTGTCCGAACAACTCGTGATGGAACGGATAGATCTGCTCGATACGCACCATCGCGATGTCCTTTCGCCCGAGTTCACGCCGACGCTGGTCCAGCTCCCAGTAGATCTTCCCGGAACAGATCACCAGCCGCTGCACTTTCGAGCGATCCTCTCCTTCCTTCTCAAACATCGGATCGTCCAGCATCTCCTGAAAACGCCCGTGCATGAGTTCGTCGATATGACTCGTCGGCACGCGCAGCATGCTCTTCGGCGTCGCCACGATCAGAGGCTTGCGGAAGTTGCGCTTGACCTGCCGGCGGAACATATGAAACGCCTGCGCCGCCGTCGACGGGTACACAACCTGTATGTTGTCCCCGCCACACAACTTGAGGAACCGCTCCAGCCGACACGAAGAATGCTCCGGCCCCGCCCCCTCATACCCGTGCGGAAGCAGCATCACCAGGCCCGACCAGCGGTCCCACTTGGTCTCCGCCGATGCGATGTACTGGTCGATGATCACTTGAGCGCCATTGACGAAATCGCCAAACTGCGCTTCCCAGATCACCAGCATGCCCGGATCGCCCAATGAGTAGCCGTAGTCGAACCCGAGCACAGACTGTTCGCTCAACGGGCTGTCATAGATGCAGAACTTGGCCTGGACCGGATCATCCGGCCCGCCCGTGTCATATGGAGACTCCGACACGCGACGAATGTGGTTCAAAGGCACATACGCCTCGCCCGTCTCCTGGTCCTTGATCACGGCGTGCCTGTGGCTGAACGTCCCGCGGCGAACATCCTGCCCCGTCAGACGCATCGGATGCCCCTCGATCAGCAGCGTGCCATACGCCAGCGCCTCGGCGTCGGCGTAGCTGATGTCTCCGGTCTCCAACAGCTTGGAGCGTGCTTCCATCAAAGGCACCAGCTTGCGGCTGATATTGAAACCCTCCGGCACACGCCCGAGGGCACGGCACACCTCGGCCAAGGCCTCTCGACTCACGGCAGTATTGACCGGCTCGTGCGAGTACGTATGGGTCAGCCCTTTCCAGCGGGCACTGCCCGGATCGATCGTCGGGTCATACGGGCTTTGGCGTGCCGCGGCCTGAGCATGCTCCAGCGCTTCGTCCAGGCGATGCCTGATCGACGTTTCATCAGCCTTGCTGATCACCCCCTCACGCAGCAGTTGCTCGGCATACTCGGTCAGCACGCTTCGCTTCTTGCGAATGAGCTTGGCCAGAATCGGCTGCGTGAATGACTGCTCGTCTTGCTCATTGTGTCCGTACCGGCGATAGCACCACAGGTCGATGAAGATGTCTCGCTGGAAACGCTGGCGATACTCGACGGCAAAGCTCGCCGCTGCGACACAGGCTTCCGGGTCCTCCCCGTTCACGTGCAGAACGGGAGCATCAATGACCTTGGCGATGTCCGTGCAATAACGGCTCGTCCGTGCATCCTCGGGGGAAGTGGTAAACCCGATCTGGTTGTTTACCGCCACATGTATCGTTCCCCCGACGCGGTACCCCTCGAGTTGCGAGAGATTCAGAACTTCGGCCACCATGCCCTGGCCCGGAAGGGCAGCGTCTCCGTGAATCAGCAAGGGAATGACGCGATTGCGCTGCGTATCGCCGCGCAGACGCTGCTTGACCCGACAGCGGCCGAGCACCACGGGATCGACCGATTCGAGATGGCTCGGGTTGCTCGCAAGCGAGAGATGGAGGATGCGACCGTTCGAAAACTTGCGTGTGCCCGAATAGCCCCGGTGATACTTGACATCGCCGCCGCCGTCATCGAAATCCTCTTCCCAGGTTTCCTCGAACTCTGTGAAGATCTGTTGGTACGACTTGCCGACGATGTTGTTCAGGACGTTGAGGCGTCCGCGATGGGCCATCCCGACAACGACCTCTTCAACATCATGCTCCGTAGCCACCTCAAGCAGCCAGTCAAGCAAGGGAATCAGTGACTCCGATCCTTCCAGGCTGAATCGCTTATCGCCCGGATAGCGTTTCCCGAGGAAACGCTCAAAAGTCTCAGCCCTGGTCAGAAGCTCAAGAATGTGCGCGCGCTGCTGCCGCGAAAGCTCTATGCGCCCCCCGTGGCGTTCGAATCGCTCGAGCAGCCAAGCCCGCTGCTCCATGTCCTGGATGTGCATGAACTCGACGCCGATCGAGCCGCAATACGTCTCTTCCAGCCGTTGGATCAGATCGCCCAGCCTGACCGGAGCATCAAATCCAAGTCCCGCGGCATCCACCGGTCGATCAAGATCCGATTCGCAAAGCCCGTGATACTCCATCGTCAACGGGGCAGGTCGCTCACGCGGGCGACCGAACGGATCAAGCTTGGCAGCCATATGCCCCAGCTCGCGGTAGGCCTCGATCAGCTCATCGACGGCCGCCTGAAAATGCGATGCCTGCCCGGCAACCGCACGCGCCGTCTGTCCCGTCGCGACGGGCCGCATTGGGGATGGTGCAACAAGACCATCCCCGTTCGAGGGGGGACCCGACGCCTCAGCAGCGGGTCGAAGCTCGTCGGCCAGTGCCAGCTCGAATCCCTGAAAAAAGAGCTTGAGGTCCGGTCCAACCGAGTTTGAGTCCGAGAGGTATCGCTGGTACTCCTGCTCGATGTACTCAGCGTTCCAACCGTTGATCGATGTCTTGACAGGCTTGGGTCCGGCACTCATCACTCGCCTCGCAGCGATTCATACACCCCCGAAGAGGGCAGTTGAAAACCATCGCGAGATGCGCGTGTGCGCACGCTCTTCGCGATGATCGATACTAGGAGTGACTATCGGCCGCCGGTTCGAGTGTCTGAGCAAAACCACGCGATCGGGACAGGTTTCACGTCCCGGGTCATCCGAATCGGCCGGAGACGTACTGCTCGGTCTCCCGGAGCCTGGGGGCCTGAAAAACATCGGCCGTGGGCCCAAACTCGACAAGCCGCCCCAGGTACATGAACGCCGTCTGTTTGCTCACGCGGGCGGCCTGCTGCATGTTGTGTGTCACGATGATCACCGTATAGCGCGCGGATATCTCGTGAATGAGCTCCTCGATCCGGGCAGTCGAAAGCGGATCGAGCGCTGAGCAGGGCTCGTCAAGCAGCAGGACCTCAGGATCGGCCACAATCGCCCGCGCGATACAGAGGCGTTGCTGCTGGCCGCCTGAGAGCCGAAGCGCCGACGAACGGAGCCTGTCCTTGACCTCGTCCCACAGCGCCGCTGCCCGCAGCGCACGCTCGCAGGCCTCTTCAAGCAGCGACCTGCGGTTCTCCCCGTCGATGCGCAGCGGGTAGATGACATTCTCGAAAATGGACATTGGAAAGGGATTGGGCTTCTGGAAGACCATCCCCAACCGCTTGCGCAGCTCGATCACGTCGACATCCGGGGCGTAGACCGGGCTCTGGTTGAGCAACATCTGCCCTTCGACCCGCACGCCATCGACCAGGTCGTTGAGTCGATTGATCGATCGCAAGAGCGTTGACTTCCCACACCCGGACGGGCCGATCAACGCCGTCACGCCTTTCCGCGGAATCGAAAACGACACCGAGTAGAGCGCACGCGAGGCACCATACCAGAGGCTGAACTCCCTCACATCGACAACGGCATCAACGCCCTGAAGCGATTTGTGTATCTCGGCAGGGAATGCTTGTCCACGCCGTACAGCCTCGACCAAATCGCTTTGGCGTGCGGTCTGCTGTCCTTCGACCTGGGTCACATCTGGCTTGATGGCATGCTCCATTTGAACAATCACGGGGGAAGATCCTAGACCGCGGATGTCCGCATCTTTGCGCGCAACCTCGCCCGAAGCACGATCGCTGCCAGGTTGAGCACGAGCACGATCGTGAGTAACAGCAGAGCAGTCGTCCAGACGAGAGGCTCAGTGGCCTCGGAGTCAGGGTTCTGAAACCCCAGCGTATAGATATGGAAGCCCAGGTGCATGAACGTCCGTTCGCCGTGTAGAAAAGGAGGCTCAGACGAGACCGGAAGCGCCGGCGCCAAGTTGACCGCCCCTACCAGCATCAACGGCGCCACTTCACCTGCGCCGCGGGCCATGGCCAGAATGGCCCCGGTCATAATCCCGGGCATGGCCGAGGGAAGCACGATGCGGCGCATCGTCTGCCACTTGCTTGCGCCGCAGCCATAGCTTCCTTCTCGCATGGATCCCGGAACGGCCGCAATCGCTTCTTCCGTTGCGACGATCACCACAGGCAGCGTCAGCAGGGCAAGCGTCAGTGACGCCCAGAGGATGCCGCGACCGCCAAAGGTTGGCTGCTCGGGCAGTCGCTCCTCGAAGAAGCCGTTGAAATACGGCGTGGTCGCAACAGCCCATGCCGCCAGCGAGACGACGGTCGTCCAGGTGACCAGCGTCAAAGTGCCGGCCAGTTTGCCCGATCGACTCGGGCCGACGACCGTTGTCTTTCGGCCCAGCACACCCAGGGCAAACGACAAAATGCTGAGCAGCGCAATGGCGCCCCAGAGCGCCCACCAGCTTCCCAGCGCCATGGGCTTTGCCGGCCCCGCATCAATGTATCCCCCCAGCATGTAGCAGAAGAACCCAAGCCCGAACATGCCATAGACGATGCTCGGAACACCCGCGAGGTTATTGATTGCGATGCGAACGCAGCTGGTCAGCAGCCCCTGTCTCGCGTACTCACGCAGGTAGAGCGCCGCGATGACGCCGAGAGGCACAACCGAGATGGTCAGCAGAATGGTCAAGGTGACCGTGCCGACGATGACGGGAAAGACACCGCCCGCGGAGGTTCCGTCGCGCGGAGGCGTCGAGAGATACTCCCACCATCGATCAAAATACACGCCGAGCTTGCCGCGCGTGCCAAGCCGATTCGCCTCGACAACCCGCACGACCTGCGAAAGCATCATCGGCTCGTCCGGCTCGGATCGGCTGATCGGGCTGATCCTTCCATGCGTCGGCTCGGTTGCAATGACCCTCAGCAATCGATCCTCGGCCTGCAGCTCGGCCAGCTCGTCGAGCGCCGCTTTCTGTCGATTTCGAAGGTCGGCAATCCGAGCATCGATGCCCGCTTCCAGTTTCGCCAAATCGTCACTGGACAGGTCAGCTCGGGCACCAGGCCGTTCGAGATAGGCTGCGCCTCCAAGGAGCAACGCAACCATCCAGCAGGCTGCAACTCCAATCTGAGCATATGGACGCTTGGGCGCGTCTTTGCGCACGCGCAGGCCTGCAGCGCCCAATCCGATCGCACCTGCGAGCAGCAGCATCCAGACCCAGATCGGAAGCTCTGGGCGTGATGCCTGGATGGTGCGTTCGTGCGCGATGCGGGCCGCCTTGGCACGCCATTGCAAGAGGCGAATCTCCCTCTCAATCCCGGGAGCCTCCCGGAGATTCAAATGATCAATCCGCGACCAGCGATCTGCCTGCTCGGCCTGAAGGCGCTTGATGGCGGCTGCTACGTCATCGTTGACATCGGCAAGATACACGCGCTCACGCAGCACAGGACCGTTCGGCCCGGAGACCAACGCGCGTTCCACACGGCGTGTGCCCTCCGGCGTTTCGACCATGCTCGACGGCTCAACGTTGCCTTCGGGGGGGGGATCCACAAAGGAATCACGCACGACGCCGGTGAGACGGCCGAGAAATGCACCCCACTCCTGTCGCTCGATCAGCACAGCGTCTTCAGGCACCTCGATGGACTGGACCCTCCAGAGCGGAATCCAGCGGAAGGTCTCCTGTCCGAGATCGCGATTGCCGACGAAATAGCGTCGGCGAATGGGGCGTCCGTCTTCCGTCCACGCCGCATCACCAAGGGGAGCCCCCGCGTTGCGGGCCTGCTCGACAGCCTCACGATCACTCTCTGTGACCGGCTCAAAGCCTTCGTTCTCCATGGGGACGCCGAGCACGATCGAACCATCATCGAGTCGGATTTCGTGAATGGGCCCAGGCCAGAACGTGCGGGTCCCCCGATACACAATCATGACGATGATGATCGCAATGAGCGCAAGGCACATGACCACCGCCGTCCCCATGAGCCAGATCTTCGGCTCACCGCGCGCGCTGAGCGGAGTCCGCCGGCGATACCGGTGCGAGTCCGTACCCGAATCGAACTTCGCCGCGGTCATAGCGCAGCATTCCTCCTGCGAAAGCGCTGTCGCACAACTTCGGCAGTCGTGTTGATCAATAATGTCATCACGAACAGCGTCAGCCCGCAGAGAAAGAGCACGCGGTAATGCGTGCCTCCACGTGGGGCTTCAGGCAGCTCAACGGCAATGCTGGCAGACAGCGTGCGAAACCCGGAGAAGATGTTCAGATTCATCTCCGGCGTGTTTCCGGTTGCCATGAGGACGATCATGGTCTCACCGACGGCTCTGCCAAGCCCGATCATGCACGCGGAGAAGATGCCCGAGCCAGCAACCGGGAGCACCACGCGAAAGGCAGTCTGCCACGGCGTCGCCCCTGCGCCCAATGATGCCGAGCGCAAACTTCGCGGGACACTCGACAGCGCATCCTCACTGATCGTGAAAATAATCGGGATCACGGCAAAGCCCATGACGATGCCTACGACGAGTGTGTTCTTCTGTGTGAATCGTCCGAAGATCGAGTCGCGCGGGTCGAACCCGAGTGTCTGCAGCGTCCAGGCACCGGCGGCGGCCACGGCCACGATGGTCACAATCATCGTCACCAGACGGAACACCTCGAGCCAACCGGCGATTGAGCCAGACAGACTGTCGAGAAGATGGGTCCACCGTCGGCCGAAAAGCTTCGCGTGCACGAGCGGAATCAGCAAGGCAACAAGCGGCATCAGTGCAATCAGCCAGCCCGGCCAGGCAGAGCCGAATCCCCCGTCAAGCCACTGCTCGATACTGGGATCGCGTGGAGGTTCCACTTCGCTGCTCGTCGGGCGAACGGCGCGGCCGTCCACGATGTAGACGCCCTGCGCTCGAAGTGCCGCACGCTGGGCCGAGGAAAGCCGCTCCGGCGTCCGAGCCAGAACGGGAACCTCAGCGTCAGGAATCGGTTCAAAGGAGCCTGCCCGGACAAGTGCATCATCAATGCTGGGGCGAAACAGTGTGCGTTCGACCGTCGGTCCAAGAGCTGCCGATGCCGCAAGAGCGATGGCAAACACAAGAAAGAGCATCGCCAGTTGGATGCGGCTTCCGAGTCGGCGTGCGTAGCGGGGTGGGATGAGTTGCCAAAGCATGCCCCCCGACACTGCAATGAGCGGAATCACCAGCATGCCGACCATGAGCGATGGAAGCCACGCTCGGACGAAAGGCGCAACGACCATCGCCGCAACGAAACCGATCACCACCGACGGCAACGACGCCATCAACTCAATCGTCGGCTTGACGACCCGGTGCACCGAGCGATGCATGAACTCGCTGGCATACATCGCGGCGAGGACTGCCAACGGCGTCGCAAAGAGCATGGCAAAGAACGTTGCCTTGAGCGTACCCCACGCCAGGGGAACAATGCTGTACTTGGGTTCCGAAGATGCATCGCCGGTCGATTGGTAGACCCAGGCTGGCTCGGGATAGCCTTCATACTGGATCTTGCCGAACAGCGACCTCCAGCTCACGCTTGGAAAACCGGGATCGAGCCGCCAGGTCTGGTAGGATCCCGACGCATCCATGCTGAAGATCAGATCGTTGGAGGGCGACGCACAAACCGCAACCGGCACCGCAGCGAACTTGACCGACGCAAACCGCTTCTCACTGGTCAGATGCACAAGGGCAAGCTCGCCATTCTCGAGCGCAATCAAGGCTGTACGATCTCGATCGCCAGGTGCAAGAGCAACCACCGGGCTTGATCCATACTCATGCTTCCACTTGCGAACGAGCTTGCGTCCGTCGGGCGCATCGGGCGCAGCAACATCGGCCATGAGCCACGCGGATACTCCGCCTTGAGAGTCTCCGGCCAGCAGCGTCTGCCCGCCGATTGCCATGGTCGCGGCCGTGAGCTCGCTTCCATCCGGTACAACTCTGCCCGATTCGGCCAAGACGATTTCACGAGGATTGCGTGTATCAAAACGTGAGAAGGCGCCGTCGCTCCACACCGCGATGACGCATGAACCGTCGGAAGGGACAAATAGCCGCAACGGGGTCTGCCCCTCACGGTCCAGTTGAAACTCGTATTCGCGCGCGCGATCGACAGTGCCTCCTCCATCGAGTCGCACGACCGACCGAATGACGGCAAAAATGGCGGTGCCGTCGGCACGCGTTGCGGCGACAAATCTCTGGCGGTCGCCAAAACCGTTGCTGTCAATGCACGTAATCGCACCGTCTCCGTGGCGAAGCTGGAGCTCGGTCGCGTCGGTCACGCGGGGCTGCCAGAGCAGCGTGCGCCCGTCATTGGTATGCTCGATGTACGCACTCGAATCGATCGGCTCGTTGAGATTCATGATCTCGACCAGGCGATTGCGAAGATCGTCGTCATCGAGTCGAAAGAGTGTGCCTGGCTGGAGCGGTGGCAACACCGACGCAGCCGCATCAGACACCCCGTGCCAGACGCTGCCAACCGTGCGTGTCAAGATCCGCCCGTCCGCAGTGCCGAGCGTCACACGCCATCGGCCCGGCTCAAAGGTCATTGCCGAGATTTCGTCCTCTGGTGCAAGCGCGAGGCGCGCTCCGACATGTCCTGACCCCAGGGCCAGATCAATGAGCGTTCCGTCGGCAATGAGCAGAGCGTGATCGGCACCGTTGATCACACGAACAGCATCGGGCGCTGCAAACTGCTCGGCCACTCCAGCCGGGCCGGAGCCGCGCATTGTGGCCCCACCGAACAGCGGAGCCGCCGAAACGACGAGGAACACCATGATCCCGCACATGGCCGCCAGCACGACAAGCCCGCCGCTGGTTATCAGCGTGCGGGCAAGCGAATCAACCATGCGCACGCGACGGCCCGTTCTTCGGACCGTCGGTGCTCTGGGAGCTGGCGTCATGGGGTTACGGATGCAATGAGTCCAGATCGAATCAGCAACAGGGTTCTAGCTTAGCCATCGTTTGAGGGGACGGTCGCCTGCTCCTTCGATGTGGGAAACTCGAGCCCCACTTTGCCCATATCCTCGATCGCAATCCTGGACGATACCGGGAAGAACCCGTCCTTGATGACCGATTCCTGGCCATCGCGGCTGTAGATCAGGCGTACAAACTCGGCCCGCAGCGGATCAAGCCCCGAGTTGCGGTCATAGTTGACATAGATGTAGAGATTCCGTGCGAGGGGGTACTCCCCGTAGTTGGCTGCCTCCTGCGTGGGTTCGACTGCCTCGTCACCGGTTTCAGGAGCAACGTGGAGGACCTTGACGTCGGGGGTTCGGAACCCGATGCCCGAGTATCCCATGCCGAGCGGATCGGATGCCACTCCTTGAATCACGCCTGCCGAGCCGGGGGCTTCCTTGACGCTCGGCTTGTAGTCCGATCCTCCCAGTGCGACGGACTTGAAGAAGCCGTAGGTTCCCGAGGCCGCGTTGCGCCCATACAAGCTGATCGGGCGGTCGCGCCAGCGAGGATCAGTCACCCCGAGCTGCCCCCAGGTCATATCCGGGCCATCGACCGAAAAGACCTCACGAATCTGCGGCATGGAGATTTCGTCGAGCGGGCAATCCTTGTTGACATAGATGGCCAGGCAGTCAATCGCCACGCGAAGCGCGACCGGCTCGTACCCGAACTTCTTGATGAACTCATCACGCTCCTTGTTCTTCATCGCACGGCTCATGGGAGCGAACTGAGCCTGCCCCTCCATCAGGGCTGCGGGACCGGTCGAAGAGCCTTTGGCCTCAACCTGAATCTTCACGCCGGGATGGGCCGAACTGAACTGCTGCGCCCAGAGCAGGACCAGATTGCTCAGAGTGTCCGAACCGACGGTGCGCAGGTCGCCTGCCACGCGCTGCTCGGGCTTGTAGGGCTGGAACTTCCTGTCAATCTCAACAGGTCCGGCAGCCAGCAGCCCCAAACATGTGATCACGCCCACAATACCGCCAATGACGCTCTTCATCGTGCTCTCCTTCGGCTTGGTTTGCGTATTCGTCATTGCCGATAGTGTTGCACAGCAAGCGGGCCCCTGCGACCCGATGCGTGTGAAGATCGCGCAAAGACTAGCCGCCGAAACGGACGGACGCTCTTCCCTGCCCCCGGACTTCGACTCCATCGACGGTGACGAAGCGACAACGGACATCGAGCGAGGTCGGGCCCATCACATCCTGACCGGGCGCCAGCCGCAGGTACATCGAATAGCCGATCCCGGCAGGAAGAAATCGGGCAGCCTGGTCGGTCACATCAGGCGGAAAGACCCAGTGCGCGACGACATCGCCCGCGGCGTTCTGCATGGCAAACTCGAACGTGCCCTTCACGCGAATCGGAAGCGCTGACTCCCGCGAATCAGGAAACACGTACACAAGAGATTGGACCGTATCAGGGTATCCGTTCCCATCCGAATCGTACGGAAGGCCGACCGTCAACTGGATTTGCACCGGCTCAAGATCCTCCCGCGGCTGGGGGTTGCGCACCCTGCGCTCACTCGACGTGGAACATCCGGCCAACAGCGCGGCGGACCAGGCAAATGCCAGACAAGTCACGACGTGAACGATTGTGCCGACTCTACTTGTCATCTTCCTGATCCTGCCTCGGGCGCAGCCACCCGTCATCGTAGTGGGCATCATCTTCCGGCAGGCGGACAGGCCCATCAGTTCGATCGACAGATGGAAGTCCGGCGGGGTGTCCGATCGCATCAAGCACGGCCTTGGGATTGGTCAGTTCATCGAGTTTTTGCTGCGAAATGGCGCGCTGCCGCAACTCTGCATGCGGACTGTCGCCCGGAATCACGTAGGGAGTCAGAATGACCAGCAGTTCGGTCTTGACTTTTGACTTGTCATCCGTACGGAACAGCCCGCCCAGAAGCGGGAGATCGCCCAAACCCTTGATCTTCGTCTGGCGTTCCTCGTCGATGGTCTGAATGAGCCCGCCGATTACAACCGTCTGCCCGTCCTTGACCGTCACGGTCGTATCCACCAGACGCTGGGTGATGATGGGTGCGCTGAAGTTCTCGTCGATCTCAACGGAGCGCTGGCTCAACTGCGAGATGGTCGGGTTGATATCCACGCGCACGAAGCCATCCGACGAGATGGACGGCCGCACGTTGAGAATGATACCAATGTCCTCGCGAGTCACGTTTGCATTGGACCCGCCGAACTGGTCGCGGTCGACGCCGGAAACGACGGCGATATTTTCGCCCACGTTGATCAGCGCCTCCTCGTTGTTGTTGACAATCACGTGTGGTCGACTCAGCACTTCGAGTCGGCCCTGTTCTTCCAACGCCCGCAGAAGCAGCGTGAAATCAGTGCTGGCCACGGAGAAGTTGGGCACGCCAAGCGACGTCGCGACACCGGCACCACCCGCGAGCGACTCAAAGACATACCCGTCATTGCCGATCTTGCTCGTGGCAACCACGCCTCCGATATTGATATCCATGCCCCACGTATCGGCATCGTCCAGCGTGACCTCGGCCAGCAACACCTGAATCATGACCTGTGGCGGAGAAGCGTCGAGCTCTTCGACAATCTTCGCAACCGTCTCGATATATCGCGGAGACGCGGAGATGACCAGCTTGTTGCTCTTTTCATCCCCAACGATCGTCACTTCCTGTTCAAGCTGGCGGATAAAACTCTCGGCCCGTTGCGGCCCGAGTGTGAGGCGACGCGTCTCGGCCTCGTTCTCAAAGTAGGCCTGAAGCGTCTGCTCGATCTCCTTGGCCTGCGCGTTGCGCAAGTTGACAACGCGCTGCTCCCGTTCGAGCGCCTGGATGCTGTCGAGCTTGGTCACGACCTGCCGCACTTCGTCGAGATATTCCTGTGTCCCCGAAACCAGCAGCGTGTTCGTGCGCCGGTCCACGGTGATGGATAGCTCCTGCCTCGGATCGGGCACCGGAGTAAAACGTCCCTGGTCAGCTTCTCCCTCCTCACGCTGTCTCGTCGGAACAAGCACGAGGCTGTCGCCGAGTTGGCGGAGATTGAACAACTCACCCAGCAGCACCGCCATCGCCTGCGCGTCGGCATTGACCAGCTCGAACGTCTCGATGACTCGATCGCCGCGGCGATCAAGGTCCAGATCCTCAATCACCTTGACAATCAGCTGCATCATCTCCGGCGGAGCAAGCACGAGCACCGAGTTTGTCCGCGAATCCGCGGTCAGTTGAATGTAGTCGCGGATATCGCCG
>RFGK01000153.1 GCA_003697045.1 Planctomycetota bacterium | reverse complement strand
GGTGTTTCGCTCAGAAGCTCGAGCACCAGCGCGCGGATGGCAGAAGGATCGATGCCGACGTAGCGGATCACCCCGTGTCGATCGACGATGAGATTGGCTCCGCGACTGGTCAGACCGAGCGGCTTGGCGAACGCATCCTGCACATCGTGGACGATGACGCCGGGCAGTTTGCGGCGTTCAAGTGCGCGGTTGATCTTCTCAGGCTCGTCGGCCGGATGAATCGCCAGGAGCAGAACGTCTTCAAGCCCGTCGATCGTCTCGTCGATGCGCGCCAGTTGTTTCTGTGCAAGCACGTCGTTGAAAGCCCATGCCTGGACGATCACAACGCGCCCGGCAAATGATTCGACTTGATCACGCGTGCCGGCGAGGATGGTCGTCTTGGCACCGAGCCCGGGGAAACCGACTCCGAGGAGCTTTTCGAGAGACTCACGCTCATCCGGCCGCATGCGGGCAAGATCGCTGCGCGGCAACTCGGATTGTGCTGGCGGTGCTGCGGAAAGCACCGGGCCAAGAAGCACGATGAACATGAATGCAAATCGACGAATCATTGGGTTGAATCTCCGCGGGGCGTTCGGCCGGGTGGCGTGGACGGGCACGGGGCATCCGGATCATCTGCCACGCAAGCCGATGTTGGAGTGGTCCTGGCAGGGTAATACGCACGCAACGTGCGACAGATGCGTTCGGGATCAGGATCGGAGCACACGGCAGAGGATACAGCCAAGCCGCGAGCACCGGCCTCGACCAGTTCTCCGGCATTCTCGGGCGTGATGCCTCCGATCGCAAGGTGCGGCACCGAAGCGGTCGTCTCGCAGGCAAGCACCTGCCTGATCAACCCGCACCCGACGATCGAGGGATCGGGCTTGGTCGAAGTTGGGAACATGGCGCCCAGGCCGAGGTAGCTTGCTCCGTCGCGGACGGCGCTTTGCGCCTGTTCGAGCGAGTGTGCCGAGCAGCCCACGGCGATGCGGCTGCGCGCGAACCTGCACACTTCGCGGACCGGCAGATCATTCTGGCCGAGATGCACCGCATCCGCACCAGCCAGCAACGCGATGTCCGGCCGGTCGTTGATGACGACGTGTGCCCGATGATCGACAAGTTCGACAAGCGTGCGCGCGCGGGCGAGCAGTTCGTGGTCGGGCAGGTGCTTTTCGCGGAGCTGGATGCAATCGGCACCGCCTGCAATCGCAGCTTGGGCGACTTGGAGCCACGGACGCACGCAGATCGACTCGGTGATGAGCACGCACAATCGCCACTGGGGAAGGCGCGAATGAAGACGCAGGCGAAGCGTGCGTTCGAGCTCGTAGAGCCGATAACGCAGCGTTTCGAAGCGCGTCCCGGACGATGCGAGCAGTTTGCTTGTTTCCTCGAGGACGCGAAGGGCTTCGGAACTGCGTGCGGCTGCTGCGGCGGCCAGGGAATCGACCGACCGACGCTCTCGCTCAGCGGCAGTTGAAATCGACGTACCCACATCGCCGGGCGTGTCGCGGGCGTTGAGCCGATCGAGCGCAGAGATGGGAAGCAGGCTCAACGCTTCGGCAAGCGCATGACGGAGCGACTTGAACTGTTCGGTCAGGTTGGGATCGTCAAGCTGGAAGCGCGCAAGCTCTTCGAGCAGGCGCAGCCCCTCGCGGGCACGGTTGGCGTTGGCGTCGATGATTCTCGCAGGATCGGACATGGGGACTGGAGATATGCGTGCAGATAGTGCAGAATAGGCCATGCCCGATCCGTATGAGCTGGCGCCCGAGCCGATCGTTCCCGACCTGCCGGGCGAGGTCGTGATCTTGCAGACCGAAGACGACCTGATTGATGCAGCCGCAGCGGACCTGTTCGTGCAGGCAACGACATGCGTTCGCGCGTTCGGCGATTTCCACCTGGCGCTGACGGGAGGCGTGCTCCAGGAACGTCTGTGCATGAGGCTGATGGTTGATCCGAAGTTTCGCAGCCTCCCCTGGACACGGGTGCAGCTGTGGGTTGCGTGTGCCGGCGAGGACGAATGCGGCCCGGGGGTGGTCGAGATCGTCGACCAGATCCTGCGTGATCATTCAGGTATTCCGCGAAGCCAGATTCACCTGCTTGTCGGGGGTGAACATGGACGCGAGGCCTATGAGCGCGAGTTGCTCGAAGCGCTGGGATGGCGTGAGAAGGGGCACGATCGTCTGGATTTCGTTCTGGCAGGACTGGACCCGGACGGCTCGGTGGGGGGGATCGGTCTTGGAGAGGATGTGGCCGGTGGGCGTGTCGTGACGCGCTACCGTGGCGCGGGTCGCGGGGAGCGCCTTGCGATGACGCCGTGGTTTCTGAGCGGGGCGCGGTTTCTGGCGCTGCTTGCCAGTGGCGTCGAATCGCGTGCTTTGATTGCAAGACTGGCTGCGTCGGAAGAAGATCGTGATTCCATCGCCGGGCTGTTGCCCGTGGCCGGCGTGCGCAGGTGGTACCTCGACCGGGCTGCTGTGGAATAGGACGAACCCCCCATGCAGGGCGTGCAGGCCAATGAGCGTGTGACTTTTCGCATCGCATACGAAGACGACGCGGTGCTGGTGGTGGAAAAGCCGCCGCGCGTGGTAACCCTGCCCGGACTCGGGCACGAACACGACACACTGCTCAACGGGCTGTTTGCAACGCACGGGAATCGGCTTGCCCGGATCGGCAAAGACCGCGCGTACGGGTTGCTCCACCGGCTCGATCGCGAAACGAGCGGGCTGGTGATCGTGGCGTTGACCGTCGAGGCATATGAGCACCTCATCGAGCAGTTTCGAGATCGAAGCGTGGGCAAGTTCTACTGGGCGGTCTGCCACAAGGCTCCGAAAGTCGATCGCGGCGTGATCCGGTATCCCATCGAGGAGTATCAGGAGCGGTTGAACCGATGGTCGAGCGTCAAGAAGGCGCGGGTGTCGCGCAAGGGCAGCCCCGCGCTGACCGCATATCGCGTGATCCAATCGTCCAACGTTGCAACTCTGATTGAGGCGCGGGCCGTGACCGGACGCTTGCACCAGGTGCGCGTGCACCTTGACGCGATCGGGTGCGGGATTCTTGGGGATGAGTGGTACGGGCCTCGCGTGACGTCCAAGGCCTCTCCGCGCCTTGCGCTGCATGCCCATCGCGTGCGGTTCGAGCATCCGACGAGCGGAGAGCAGATCGACGTGCGGACCAAGTGGCCGGCCGATCTGCGCAAACTCCTGACGCGGGTGAAGCTGGAACGCCCCGACGTGCGCTCAGAGCAGGGTGAGCATGAGCTCGGAAGCGGCACGATCGGCAAAGAGGACGCCCTCGGGGGTCAGGCAGAGCCGTGAGTCGTCGGGCGAGAGCCACCCGGCATCGACGAGCTGTTGGCGCGTCGCGTCGAAGTGTGGCCGTGCGCCTGGTGCATGTGTTTCGATCTGCTCGATGAGTCGGCCCAGGTCCATGCCTTCGGCAAGCCGCAGCCCGGTCATGATGCGTTCGCGCAGGGCGCGGCGTAAATCGGGTGGCTCATGGTCCATGATCGGCGCAAAGCCCTGCCGGTCAAACGAGAGGTATTGATCGAGGTGAGGGATGTTCTTCCATCGGTGTTGATGGACGTGGGCCGAAGCGGAAGGCCCGGCCGCGAGCCAATCTTCCTGGCGCCAGTAGGCGAGATTGTGGCGGCACTGTTGCCCGGGGCGCGCATAGTTGCTGACTTCGTAGCGATCAAACCCGGCGCGGGCGAGCGTTTCAGAGGCGAGATGGAACATGTCGATTTCAAGTGCTTCATCCACGGGGGTGATCTGGCCGCGATGGAGGCGTGCCGTCAGGGCCGTGCGCGGCTCGTAGGTCAGGTTGTAGCAGGACAGATGATCGACACGGAGGGCCAGGGCCTGTTCCAGGTCGGCCTGCCAGTCCTCGAGGCGCTGGCCGGGGATTGCGTAGATGAGATCAATCGAGAGCCGCTCGATTCCGGCGTTTCGCGCAAGCTCGAGCGCACGCGGCAGACTGTCGGGCGTGTGTGTGCGTTCGAGCGTCTTGAGCAGTGCCGGGTCAAACGTCTGGGCGCCGAGGCTGAGCCGGTTGACGCCTCGATCCGCGAGCATTGAGAACAGCGCCGCATCGGCCGTCTCCGGGTTGCATTCGACTGTGAACTCGCACCCCGGCTCGCGCGTGAAATCGCTGTCGAGCCGGGAGAGGATGATCTCCCATGCGTCGGGGGGAAGGAGTGTGGGGGTGCCCCCGCCGATGAAGATCGTCCGGAGCGGGGCTGCGAAGGGCGCGAGCGCCTTGAGTTCCCGGGCAAGGCGCCGGGCAAAGGGGGTGGTTCGGTCGTTGGAATCGACGAGGCTGTAGAAATCGCAATAGTGGCACTTGTGCGCACAAAACGGGACATGGATGTAGAGAGAGCGAGCGGCGAGTTGGGGGGCGTTGTGGAGCGGAAGGTCGGCAAACTGGGCCGGGCGTTGCCGAAGCGGGATGGAGGCTGTATTGTCCGGCATGGAATGCGGGCCTGACCGAGCGAAGTCGGGCGGAACTGGCAGCGTCTTGGAGCCGACGGGAAGGATACGCAAAGCGTGCAAGTGGAACTGGTATCAGTGACGGCGAGCGGGCGCGTGCAACCGCACGAGATCGGTCCGGGTCGCTATGTGATCGGGCGAGGGAAGGACTGTACCCTGCGGGTTCCCAGTGCCGAGGTGTCGCGCCACCACTGCGAACTGTCCGTCGGCCAGTCGCAGATCATCATTCGGGATCTGGATTCGAGCAACGGGACGTGGGTCAATACGGAGCGAATCGGGGAGGCCGAGCTTGCAGCCGGTGATCTCATCGCGGTCGGTCCACTGGTTTTGGTGGTGCGCATTGATGGCGAACCTGAGAACATCGACCCGGTGCTGTTGTATGAGCAGGGCAGACCCCGGCATTCCAGTTCAAAGCCCGGGCCGTCTGAGCCGATGACGCGCCCGAGCCTGCTCGATGATGAGGGGATCGCGCCAACGGACGACGCCGATGCGAGCTCGGTGGTGGAGTTTGAGTTCGATTTGAATGACGACTCGGGGGATCAGCCACCGCTTTGAGGGATTATCCTGCCTTTTTGGTGGACTGTTTGGGGTCGGTTGGTCTTGCCTGGGGGACCGCGACGGTGGTGCCACAGTTTTTGCAGCGCACGGTCTTCCCCCGCGTCGACTCGGGCACCGCGAGGACCCTTCGACAGGTCAGGTTCGGGCACATGATGCGAACAGTCTCTTTCGCCATGGGTGTATCGACTCCCGCGCAAGGGATCATCGGTCTGCGCACCGTCGGGCTTGAACGCCAGCGCGAACTTGATGGGGGGCGTGTGCGCTGTCTGTCATGATCACATTGCGGAGACCGACGGGCATCTGACGGTGCTATCGTGGCGCTTGAGTGAATGGAGGCATCGTTTCGTCCGATAACGCGGGCACGAGCCTTTGGAAAGGGGAATGGGCAAGTGGGCGGAACGTGCACGGCGGTCATCGGGCTCCAGTGGGGTGACGAGGGGAAGGGCAAGATCGTGGACGTGCTTGCCGGCGGGCACGACGCGGTGGTGCGTTTCAACGGCGGTGCCAACGCCGGGCATTCGGTGGTCGTCGGGAACGAGCGCTATGCCCTGCATCTGGTGCCCTCGGGGATCCTCTTTCCCGGCGTCAAGGCGGTCGTGGGCAATGGTGTGGTGGTCGATCCCGAAGTGTTGCTTGAGGAGATTGACGGGCTTGAAGCGCGCGGGGTTGATACTTCGGGGCTGATCATCTCGAATCGTGCGCACGTGGTGATGCCCTATCACAAGCTCGAGGATGCCGTGCGTGAAGACGCAGCGGGCAAGGGGGGCGCAGCGATCGGCACAACGCGTCGTGGCATCGGGCCGGCGTATGCGGACAAGGCGCAGCGGCTGACGGCGGTTCGCGTTGGGGACCTTCTCAATCAAGAGGTCCTGCGTCGCAAGGTTGAGATTGCCTGCTGCAGCAAGGCGCCGATTGTGGGCGATTCTTCGGCGGAGGTGGATCCGGTCAAGGTGTGCGAGCGGATGCTCGGGTGCGGCAGGCGGCTGGGCGAGCGGGTGCAGGACACGACATACCTGTTGCATGACATGCTTGCCGAAGGGGGACGGCTGCTCTTTGAGGGCGCCAATGCGACGCTGCTGGACGTGGATCATGGAACGTACCCATTTGTGACCGCGTCGAGCACGACGGTGCTCGGGATCGGTGCGGGGACGGGCGTGCCGGACCGGTGCATCGGAGCGGTGTTGGGGGTGGCCAAGGCGTATTCGACGCGGGTCGGTGCCGGTCCGATGCCCACCGAGCAGGACAACGAGATCGGCAACTGGATCCGCGAGCGCGGCAACGAGTATGGCACGACGACGGGTCGTCCGCGGCGTGTGGGGTGGATTGATCTGGTGGCGCTTCGGTATGCGGTGATGATCAACGGCGTGACGCACCTGTGCGTGACGCTGCTGGATGTGCTGAGCGGACTCGACGAGCTCCGGCTGTGCACGGGTTATCGGTATCGGGGGCAGGTGACAGAGCGGTTTGTCCCCGATGCTGCCGAGCTGAGCGAGGTTGAGCCGATCTATGAGACGATGCCCGGTTTTTCGGGTGAGATTACGAATGTGCGCCGGTTTGACGAACTTCCGGCACAGGCGCAGGCGTACCTGAAGAGAATCAGCGCTTTCGTGCGCGCGCCGATCGGATATGTGAGCGTCGGGCCTGAGCGGAGCCAGATCATCGCGGTCGAACCGATCGGCGTCGAGCAAGAACCCATCGCCTGATCCGAACAACGAGCAGTTGGAGGCGGCATGAGCGTGGCCGATCAGCAAGCAGGGCTCAAGCCCGAAGTGGATGCCGACGAACGGGCAAGGGTGGTCATTGAGCGCATGCGGCGTGTGAATCCGGATGCCGATCCTCTCAGATATCTGCCCGACGTGCACCCCGAGCGGATTCCAAGGCACGTGGCGATCATCATGGATGGAAACGGGCGCTGGGCGGAAAGACAGGGTTTTCCGCGGGTGTTCGGGCATCGAAACGGCGCGATTTCGGTGCGGGCGGTGGTCGAACAGGCCGGGCGACTCGGGATTGAGTATCTGACGTTGTTTTCGTTCAGCTCGGAGAACTGGCAAAGGCCCCG
>RFGK01000152.1 GCA_003697045.1 Planctomycetota bacterium | reverse complement strand
CGCTGTTGCGCACACGCCTTGCAGCACGCATCGTCTGCTCCACTTCCTCAATGGTGCGCGGTATTCCACGGGTGAGGTTCTTGCGCCCGTCGCGCGTGACGAGAATGTCATCTTCCAGCCGAATCCCGATCTTGCGATCCGCCAGGTAAACGCCCGGCTCAACGGTCAACACCATCCCCGGCTCGAGCTTCCCCCAGGTCTGGGGGTCGTGCACGTCGAGTCCGATGTGGTGTCCGATGCCGTGCACGAACGTATCGCCGAGCCCCGCTCGATCGATGACTTCGCGGGCTGCCATGTCGATGTCGACGAACGTCGCACCCGGGCGCACAGCCCGGATGCCCGCGTCAAGCGCGCGCAGCACAAGCTCATACAGCTCTCGCTGATCCTTGCTGAACTTGCCCGAAACCGGGAAGACCCGTGTGACATCGGCTGCGTATCCCCCCACTTCGGCACCGGCATCAATGAGCAGAAGATCGCCTTGCTGAAGCGGTGCATCGTTGCGGTTGTAGTGCAAGACGGTGGCGTTGGCGCCTGAGCCGACGATCGAGTTGTAGGCAACACGCTCGGACCCGCCTTCGATAAACCCTTGCTCGAGCGCTCGCTGGACATCCCGCTCGTTGACCCCGGGCGTGATCACACCGAGCGCTGCATGGAAGCCGACGCTCGTCGCTTCGACCGCCAGGCGGATCTGCTTCTGCTCGGCCCGCGACTTGATCGCCCGCATCTGCGGGAGCAGATCTGTCCGGTCCTCGATCGTCACCCGAGCCAGGCGCTCGGCCACCTTTCGAAAAAGGGCAAGATCACTCGACAGCGGCGCATCGTACACGGCGCACTGGTGGAGGCACGCACACCGCCCCGCCCGCTGGACGGCACGAGTCAGCATCGTCGGAAGCGCCGTCGTCCGCATCACGGAATCAAACCCGGTGCTGCGCCGCATCCTTTCGCTGATCGTGTCACGAAACCCGTCCCACTGCTCGGCTTCGGGGTTGGTCGGACGAAGAAACAGCGTGATCTTGCGCCTTGGATCGGGGTTGCTTGCATCAAACAGCACGGCGGCGCCGGGCTCATCACGAATCCCGGTCAGATAGTAAAAATCCAGGTCGGGTTCCCATGTCCCGCGCAGCGGTGCCGAACCCGAGCCGGACTGCACAAGCCCGACGGCGCCCTTGAGTGCGCGCAGCACCTTGTGGCGCCGGGCCTGAAACTCCTCAACCTTGATCGGGCTGCGAATCATCGACACTTCCTCTCTCAAACGCTGCGAGCAGGCGAAGACGCGTCTGCTCCGATTGGACTTCGGCCTTACCGAACCCGGGCAGAGCGCCTGCCTGGACGGCCTCGGCCTGGGCCTCCGGGTAGTTGCTGACAAGCATGAGTTTCATGGACACGCCCCGCCGGGTGAGCGAGCGGATCAGCTCGATCCCGCTGTCGGTGCCGAACTGGCCGTCAAGCACGCGATTGATCAATGCGAGCGCCGCGTCCGGATGCGCGTTCAGCTCGGCAAGAGAGTTGACCATAACCACATCGTCGATCGAAAGCATGCTCCTGACAGCACGGCGGAGCATAGAGGCATCGGGCCCACAATGTCCGACCAGCAGAACTTGACGACTATCCGGCATCCGGTCTCTCCCGCATCTCGACGGTATCGCGACAAATCAGAATCTCCACATTGCGCCAGCGAAAAACGCGCTCTCCGCCGATTCTGTCAACGATCGCGCGCACGCAGTCATTGACGGGCCGGGCACCAATCCGATCCGCGCCGATCTCCCCCGCAAGCACCCGTGCAGATCGACGCAAGAGCTCGCCGAGCACCCAGGGGTGCGCGGTCCGCAGCAAAGATCGCGGCCAGGCCAACGCGCCCGCATCGCGAGCGGACTGTTCCAGAAGCGCATCGACCTGTGTGCTCAAACAGTCTGCTGCCGTGCGCAAGTGCGATGCGACCCGCGCAGCGTTGATCGGGGCTTTTGGAAAGATCTGTTCGAGCATCGGGACGACGCTGTGTCGCAGAGCAGCGCGCGCCCTCGACTGATCGGCGTTGGAAGCGTCTTCACACCAGGCATACCCGGCGCGTGCGCACAGGGCTTGGCAGTCCGCCCGCCGCTCGTTGAGCATGGGACGGATGATGGTTACGCCGTGCTCAACTCGGCGGGGCGCGATGCCTCGAAGCCCGTTGACCCCGGCGCCTCGGCAGAGCCGAAGCAGGAGCGTTTCCAGCTGGTCGTCGGCATGATGTCCAGTGGCGACGTATGCGAGCCCGTTCTGGCGGGCAAGAGAGGCCAGCGCCTCATACCGAGCGCGACGGGCCAGTGACTCGGCGTTGCCCGGCTGTGAGCGCAAACGGACGGCAGCCTCGACAAATGCAAGTCCGAGCGCCTCGGCAAGCCGGCGTGTGGCGTCGCGGTCGGCGTTTGCCTGTTCGTCCGGGCGCAGGTCGTGGCGCACATGGGCGACGACCGGGTCTTTCCCTGCCAGGGCAAGCACAAGAGCGGCAGAATCTGCGCCCCCGGAACAGGCGACCAGAGTCCGACGTTCCGAATCCGAAACAGCCGACCCACCTGTGAGCGATCTCCACGCGCAGCGGACGCGGCGGACGAAGGCATCGCGTGCCGTTGGAGGCTTGATCGCAGAAGGAGGACTCATCGGCCGATGATAGGGATCGTGCAGCCAGACTCCGAAGCGATCAACGCCAGCGGAATCCTCATCGACTCCGAACAGTCCGATGCGGGAAGCCAGGGAGGGATCGCCGATTCGGCGTCCACGCTGCTGATCGGATTCGGCACGCTGATGCTGATGTTCACGATTATGCGGATGCTGCGCAAGGTCCGTCGGCGGGCGGCCAGGCCGAGTGCGGATCCGCGTGAAACGATCGCACAATACCGGGCCGAGGCGACCGCTGCACGCGCGCCCCTGGACTCGATGATGGCCGACGCAAACGAGCTGGCAATGCGATTGGCCAAACTGCTCGATGCCAAGGCCGAGCGACTGGAGATCCTCATCGAGCAGGCGGACGAGCGGCTGGTTCGGCTCAAAGCCGCGAATGACCCGATGACAAATCAGACCCATGAGCCCGCACCGTCGCTTCGGCTTGGTGTGCCCGTTGAACAGCACGTGTACTCGCTGGCCGACGACGGACACGATGCGGCCCAGATTGCGCACGAACTTGGCACATCCGTGAGCGAAGTCGAGCTGATCCTCGCGCTGCGCCATGAAAAAGCGACCGGCAGGCATGAGTAACTTCGCACTGCTCGATGGCCCGGCGTTCGCGCCAGACCAGGCGAGAGGAAAAGCCTATGAGTTGCGCAAGTTGCGTCCGGGCGCACGTCGGAACAGGCGTGACAGTCCTGCGCCGATGCCTGTCTTGTTCGGTCTGGTCACGATGGATTCGACGCCTTTGATGGCTTTGCCGGCAGCGGCGAGCCTGAGATCCGAGGCAAGAGCGGCCGCGGAGGGATAACGCTGTTCGCGGCTGCGCGCCATGGCTGTGAGCACCAGGCGTTCCGTATCCTCCGAAATCCGCTCATTCAACGCGCGCGGAGGAGTGGGTTGATCTTCGCGCATGGCGCGAAGCAGCTCGAGCGCATCATGTGATTCGAATGAATAGGGCAGCCGCCCGCAGAGAAGCTCGTAGAGCACAACTCCCAGGGCGTAGACGTCGGCGCGCTGGTCCAGCTCGTCGTGGCGTCCTGCGATTTGTTCGGGCGCCATGTACTGCACGGTGCCGAGGATCTGCCCGACCTGTGTGTGCATCGTGGTGGCAACAGTCGCCGAGACACGGGCGACACCGAAATCGAGCAGCTTCGGGGATGCGGGCGATTCGACAAGAATGTTGTGGGGTTTGAGATCTCTGTGGAGGACGCCGCGATCGTGCGCGTGGGCGAGCGCGTCGCAGACCATCGCCACAAGTTCGAGCCTTCGGGAGACGGACAAGTCATTGATCTCGGCGTGGCGGATGATGTGTCTGCCGGCAACATGCTCCATGGCGTAGTAGGCACACACGACGCCGGCCAGCTCAACCGTGCCGGCGTTGTAGATCTTCGCAATGCCCGGGTGATCGAGCCGGCGGAGAATCTCGATCTCCTGTGAAAATCGGCGAGCAGCGCTGGCCGAGTCAAGCCCCGGCTTGAGGACCTTGACCGCGGCGACATGCCCGTCTTCGGCGTGCTCGGCGAGGTAGACGATGCCCATTCCTCCCGAACCGATGCGGGCGACGATGTTG
>RFGK01000151.1 GCA_003697045.1 Planctomycetota bacterium | reverse complement strand
GAAACATTCGGCTGCCAGATGAACGAGCTCGACTCCGAGCTGGTCGCAGGACGCCTGCGCGACCTGGGCTATCGCTTCACCGCGGACGGAAGCCAGGCCGACATCGTCCTCTACAACACCTGCTCGGTCCGCGAACACGCCGAGCAGAAGGTCTGGAGCCGTCTGGGCGATCTCAAGGCCCGCAAACTGGAACGGCCCGAGCTGGTGGTGGGCGTGCTCGGCTGCATGGCTGAACGCGACGGCGAGGCGCTGATGAAACGCATGCCCGTCGTCGATGTGATGTGCGGGCCGGGCGAGCTGGACAAGCTGCCCGAGCTGCTCGACAACGCCGTGCGCACGCGGCGGGCGCTGCTCAGCGACGACGAGACGGCATGGAAGCGCTCAGCCGGGGTTGCCGCCCTGCAGGGCAACACCTCACGCCGCAGCTCGACGCTCTCCGTCGCAGCGGACTCGCTCGAACTGCTCGACCTGTCGCGCTCCATCGCGCCGACCGATGCCGCGTCGCGCTCGTCTGCCTACGTGCGCATCACGCGCGGATGCAACAAGTTCTGCACCTACTGCGTGGTGCCCTTCACCCGCGGGGCGGAGATCCACCGCCCGCCGGAACACATCATCGACGAGTGCAAGCGTCTTGCCGATGCGGGCATCATTGAAATCACGCTGCTCGGCCAGACCGTCAACCACTATCGCTACGAGCACGACGCTGCAGCGACGGTCAACGGCATCCTTCAGCCGCAAAAAGGACGCAGTTACAAGGGTGGACACAGGCGTGATCCCTTCGCCGGCCGGCGCGTCACCACCTTTGCCGACCTGCTCTATCAGATTCACGAGCAGGTCCCCGCGATCCAGAGGCTGCGCTTTGTCACCAGCTACCCGCGCGACTTCGGCATCGACGTGCTCGAGGTCATGCGCGACTGCCCGCGCATCTGTCGATACATCCATGCGCCGGCCCAGTCGGGCTCCGATCGCCAGCTCGCACGCATGAATCGGGGATACACGGTCAGCGAATACGACGAGTTCGTCGCACGCTGCCGCGAATACCTCGATACGCCCGACCGCCCGCTCATGCTCAGCGGCGACATGATCGTCGGATTCTCCGGGGAGACCGAGGAAGACTTCGAACAGTCCATCGCACTGCTCAAACGCAGCCGATACAAGAACTGCTTCATCTTCAAGTATTCGCCGCGCCCGGGCACGGTCGCGTTCGACAGGCTGCCGGACGATGTGCCCGAGGAAGTCAAACGCCGCCGGAACAACGCCCTGCTTGCCGTGCAGAGCGAAATCAGCGAGCAGATCTCACGCGAACAGGTCGGACGCACCTTTGACGTGCTCGTCGAAGGCGCAAGCCGACGTGAGCGCAAACGACGCGGCATGGACGTCAAGCCCGGCTCGGGCATGGTGGAACTGACCGTAAGCGGCCGGTGCGCCCAAGAGCCTGTGAACAACGACCAGATCGTGCCTTCCGGCCAGACCATGCAGCTTTCCGGCCGAACCGACGGCGATCAGATTGTGCTTTTCGACCTTCCCCCCTCTCTCAAGGCCGAAGCGATGATCGGCACGATCGTGCGCGTCCAGATCGAGCGCGGCGAACGGCTTTCGCTGTTCGGACGTCTGATCGCCCCTTGAGCACGTCGGACGTGACGGGAGTCTCATAGCATCGCGATATTCGGGAGTTGTTGGTCTGTTGCTAGCGGTCGCCTTCTGCTAGCATGGCCGTTTCACACAGACCGGCTGCGTTCTGCAGCCGGAGCAGTCATGGAGAGTGGATATGTCCGAGTGCGTGCTGCGCCGCGAGGTGGTTTTGGGCCTGATCACCGGGTTGATCTTCGTGTCGGCCTCGCCGGTTTCGGCCCAGAGCGGGCAAGAGATCGCCGAGCGTGTGCGCAAAGCGATTGAGCAACGCGATGAGAGCTTCCTTCCCCCGCCTTTGACTGAGGCTGACTTTCCCCCTCGCGATCCGGCCAAGGAAGCGCTGGGCAGACTGCTCTTCCACGACAAGATCCTTTCGGGCAACATGAATATCTCGTGCGCCACTTGCCATCACCCGCTGACCGACACCGGCGATGGGCTGAGTTTGCCCGTCGGCGAGGGGGGTATGGGGCTGGGCGTGATCCGGAACACCGGCGTGGATGCCGACGCCATCCACGAGCGTGTGCCTCGCAATGCCCCGCCGCTGTTCAATCTTGGTGCTCTTGAAGTGACGCGCATGTTCCACGACGGGCGCGTGGAAGTGGATCCCACGTGGCCGAGCGGGTTCTTTTCGCCGGCGTTTCTCGCTCTCCCGCTCGGACTCGACAGCGTGTTGGCCGCCCAGGCGATGTTCCCGGTCACCAGCGATACGGAAATGGCCGGGCAACTCGGTGAGAGTCCCATCGGCGATGCGGCAACCTTCGGCAACGCGCCCCTGATCTGGGAAATGCTCGCCCAGCGCATCCGCGATATTCCAGAGTACGTCGATATGTTCATCGATGCGTTTGACGACGTGAACGCGGCTGAAGACATCACCATGGTGCACATCGCAAACGCCATTGCAGCCTGGGAGGACGGTGCGTTCCGCGCCTTCAACACACCCTTCGACCGTTACCTTCGCGGCCAGACTGACGCGATGAGCGAGAGTGCCATTCGCGGCATGAATGTGTTCTACAACGTTGCCCACTGCGCCGATTGCCACAGCGGACCTTTGCTGACCGATCAGGAGTTTCACGCGATCGCCATGCCGCAGATCGGCCCGGGGAAGGAACAGAATCTGCCCGGCTTTGTCGACGGGCGCGACGACCTCGGGCGTGAAGGCGTCACGGGTGATCCGAATGATCGGCTCAAGTTTCGCACGCCGCCCTTGCGCAATGTCGCTCTGACCGGTCCCTGGGGACACAACGGCGCGTACAACACGCTCGAAGCCGTCGTCCGCCACCACCTCAACACCGACCGGGGCATCCAGGAATATGACACGTCGCAGGCGGTGCTTCCCTCGAGGCCGGACCTTGACGCGATCGACTTTGAATGTCACAACGACCTCAATCGGCGACGCATCATCATGGAAGCCAGCGAGCTGCGCCCGGGGCCGAACGGTCGGCTCATTCGCCTCAGCGACCAGCAGTTTTCAGATCTGATTGACTTCCTGCACGCCCTGACTGATCCGGCATCGGTTGATCTGCGGCACACGGTGCCGATGAGCGTTCCGAGCGGCCTGCCGGTCTTTGAATAAACCCGCCACGCGGACCAAAGAGCCGGACGGTTCCACCGCGCGAAAGTGTGACCTTCCCTTTCCTTTGAGGAGGGGGCCGGGTGTTCGAAACCCAAGAGGCTCCCCGGAGTGTTCATTCGGCACAACCCGCTGCCTTCGTCGTTGCTTGGCCTTATCCGCTGCAGTGGCTCAGCGCCGCCTGCTTGTAACGGCCGCTGGTTCTGGAGTTGACCGACCTGTACGCATGCCAAGCCTGTAGTTTGCCTCAAAGCCAGTGCACCCCTGCAAGCCGGAGCGTGTCGTCCATGCAGCCAACTGTCTTTCCTGATCTGCCACGGGTCGGGAGACTTCGCCTACGGTTTGTCAGACCCAGGACCGGCGAGTCAGACGCTCGCAAACCAAACCTTTCCGGAGGAAGCCACGAATGACCAGTTACTTCTCGGACGACACATCGCTCTCCCGTCGCCAAGCCATCGCCAGCATCGGCGCACTGGGCGCAGCCGCGGGGCTCACTCATGCCGCTGCGCCTCATCTCACCCATCGTGCCTTGCTCAGCCAGGACGACCTGGGTTGGAACGAGCAAACGCTTGAATACGAACTGCCCCCGCTTCCGTATGCGCCTGATGCACTCGAGCCGTACATCGACGCGCAGACGATGACGATTCACCATGACAAGCACCACGCCGGCTACGTCAAGGGGCTCAACCGGGCGCTTGCCAACCTGCTCCAGATTCGCGCGGGCAATGCTGACGCTGCACTGATCGCCCACTGGACCAACCAGCTCAGCTTCCACGGCTCCGGACACGTCAACCACACACTCTTCTGGCAGGGCATGGCACCACCCAACAAGGGGGGCGGCGGCATGCCTTCCGGAAAGCTCGCTGCTCAGATCGAACGCGACTTCGGCTCGTTCGAGCAGTTTCTCGCTCAGTTCAAGGCGGCTGCCGCGAGCGTCGAGGGCTCGGGTTGGGGATGGCTCGTCTGGGAACCCATCGCACGCCAACTGCTCGTCCTCCAGATGGAGAATCAGCAGAAGCTCATGATGACCGGGGTCGTTCCCATCCTCGGGATCGATGTCTGGGAGCACGCGTACTACCTGCGATACCAGAATCGCCGGGCTGCCTACGTCGATGCCTTTGTCAACCTGATCAACTGGCCATGGGCTCAGAGGCGTTTTGAGTCACTGGGTTGAGAGGGCTTGGGCTTCAGATTCTCAAAACCATAAATCCATGGTCCGCAATGAGTTCTGCCTCGAAGCCGCGAGAGGTCCCAAAAACTTTTTCCATTCTGGTGGCAAATCCGCGTCCTTGAGGCAGATTGAAGGTGTCTTGTCTCTCTCTCCTCCTAAGACTCGGCTGCGGGCGGAAACACGCGGCCGGGTTTTTCATGCGCCTACGCCATGGCCGACTGATCGCCCCCCGGGGGACGCGCAGTCCTTCGGTCGACATGGCAGAGTAATACAGCGGGGCTTATCGGACCTGTCGGCTCACTCGACTTCAAAGCACGCCACCCGGTGACCGGCGCTCTTGGTCTCCAGCCGTGGCATCTCCTGCCTGCAGCGCTCGGTTGCCACCGGACAGCGCGTCACAAATGGACACCCCTTCGGGGGGTTGTACGGGCTGGGAACATCGCCCTGCAGGACGACCAGCGGACGCCGATCGTCCGGGTCGTCAATCGGGTTTGCACCCAGCAGGGCCTTGGTATACGGGTGCTGTGCTTGCTGATCCAGATCGTCAGCCTCGAGCTCCTCAACCACGTGCCCGAGATACATCACCAAGATCCGATCGCAGAAGTGCTCGACGACTTTCAGGTCATGGCTGATGAACATCATCGTCAGCCCGAACTGCTCCTTGAGGTCGCTGAGCAGGTTGAGCACCTGTGCCTGGATCGACACATCGAGGGCGCTGACCGGCTCGTCGGCCACCACGAAGTCGGGCTTGACACACAGCGCTCGAGCGATGCCGATGCGTTGGCGCTGACCCCCGCTGAACTCGTGCGGATACTTGTTCTTGGCCTCGGGTCGCAGCCCCACCTTCTGCAGCACCTCATCGATGTAGTCATCAGTCGCTGAACCGGGAGGCACGATGTTGTGAAAGCGCACAGCCTCCTTGATGTGCCCGTTGATCGTCAGACGCGGATTGAGCGAGCTGTAGGGATCCTGAAAGATGATCTGCATCTTGCGGCGGAAAGGCATCATCTCTGCCGGGCCAAGGGCCGTGATGTCCTTGCCCTTGAGCACGATGCGCCCGTCGGTCGGTTCGTACAGCCTGATGACGGTCTTGCCGAGGGTGGACTTGCCGCATCCGGACTCGCCGACGACGCCGAGGGTCTGTCCTTCGGGAATCTCGAAAGAGACGCCGCTGACCGCGTGAACGTATCCCTGGATCCGGTTGAGGATGCCGCCCCGGACAGGAAACTTCTTGACCAGATTCTCGACCTGCAGCAGGGCCATCAGTGTGCGCTCTCCGTTTGTGTCTTCTGATTGAGCGGGAAGTGACACCGCACGGGTCGATCGAGGCTGTGGTTGATCAACTCAGGCTCTTCATCAATGCACCTTTGCTGACACGCGGGACAGCGGTCATTGAAGCGACATCCTTTCGGCAGATTGCGCAGGCTCGGGACGATGCCGGGAATGGTCGGCAGCCTCCTGGACCGGCTGCGGCGAGAACCGCGCTTGGGAATCGACTCGAGCAATGCGTTTGTATAGGGGTGCTGGGGTTCGTGGAAGATCTCTCTGACCGAGCCAAACTCAATAGCGCGCCCCGCATACATGACCATGACACGATCGCACACCTGGGCCACCACGCCGAGGTCGTGAGTGATGAGCATGATCGCGGTGTGGAGCTTCTCCTTGAGCCCGTTCATCAGGTCAAGGATCTGCGCCTGGATGGTCACATCGAGCGCCGTGGTCGGCTCGTCGGCGATGAGAATGTCCGGCTCGCAGCAAAGCGCCATCGCGATCATGACACGCTGTCGCATGCCTCCGGAAAGCTGATGGGGATACTCATGGATGCGGCGCTCGGGATTGGGAATCTCGACGAGCCGCAACATCTCGATCGCCTTTTCGCGGCGTTGCTTCCTGCTCAGGTTCGTATGATACTTGAGCGCTTCATCGAGCTGCCAGCCCACGGTGAAGACCGGATTGAGGCTCGTCATCGGTTCCTGGAAGATCATGGCGATCTTGTCGCCACGAATCTTGCGCATCTCGCGCTCGTTGGCTCTGATGATGTTCTTGCCCTCGAAGATCACTTCGCTTTGCTCGCCGTAGATGGTCAGGTGTTCGGGCAACAGCCGCATGATCGACTTGCTGGTGACGGTTTTGCCGCACCCGCTCTCTCCGACGACTCCGAGCGTTTCCCCGGCGAAGACATCGAAACTGACATCATCGACCGCCGTCACGATGCCGTCATCTGTGCGAAAGCTGGTCGTCAAATGCCTGACCTGGAGCACGGGTTTTGCGTCGGGGGCATTGGTCATGGGCTACACGTGCTTGGGATCAAACGCGTCCTGGAGCGCGTCAGAGACAATGTTGAACGCGAGAACAAGGACAAACATGAAGACGGTGGCCGCACCAACCTCCCAGAAGAAGAAGTTGGTCACGCCGTCCGCCCCGTGGCTGATCATGATGCCCCAACTCGGCTGACCCTTCACACCGAGCCCGAGAAAGGTCAATATGACCTCGCTCTTGATCGCACCGATGAACAGAAGCGAGAAGTTGATGAACATCAAATGTGCGGTGTTGGGGATGATGTGTCGCAGAAGGATGTAAAAGCGTCCAAACCCCAGTGCGGTCGCGGCCTGGACGTATTCGAGCTCCTTGATCTTGAGCACTTCGCCGCGCACAACGCGACAGGTTCCAATCCAGAAAGTCAGCCCGAACGCAGCGTACAGAGGCACAAGCGCCAATGCGGGGCGTTCGGGGTTGTTGAACCACTCCGCCAGCGCCGGCGCCTGGAAGGCATACACGAATACCGCCAGCAACACGAGATACGGAATCGACGAAAGCGTTGAGACCACCCAGAGCACGGCGTGATCGACCCAGCCTCCAAAGTACGCAGCCGCTGCGCCCGAAATCGTGCCGATCAGCACCGCGACCAGTGCGGTGACAAATCCGACCTGAAAGGCAATCTTGATGCTGTAGACCGCCTGGGCGGCAATGGATGCGCCTTTGCTGTCCGTTCCAAGCATGGTGCGCAGTGAGTAGACCAGCCCCGCAAACCCGGACGGCATCGGCAACAGCTTTTCAATGTTCGCCTCCACCTGCTGGTATAAGGCCTCGGCCCTCGGTGCCAACTCGGCAAGCAGCGCCTCCACTTCTTCCAGCTCTGCCTGCAAATCAGCAACATCTTCACCTTCGGCCTGGAGTTCCTTGATCTCGTCACGAATGGCAAACGCCTCGTCGTCAAGATCCAGTTGCTCGGCGAAGACATCGTCGAGTTCGTGCCAGGCTTCGGTCATCGCGTCAAACGCCGGCTTCAGATCCTCATAACTCCCGTCGGCAATTGTCCGCTCAGCAAGCGCAAACTCGTCGAGCACCGCACGCGGGTCCCCGCCGGCGCGTGCGTTTTCGCGTGCCGCCCTCTCAAAGACGTTCGTCAGCTCGCTGACCCACCACTTGTCAAAGTCGTATCGCTTCTCGGCACCGATCGGCTCGAGAAACCCCGGCAGGCGGTTGGGTCCGACTCGTTCTTTCGTGTCATCGCGGGAGACCGCGCCCAGCATCACGGCAATCGCGGTCAGAAAATAGACAATGATCACGGCAAGGGAAAACATCGCCAGCCTGTTTCGGCTGAACCGGCGCATCCCCCGCGATTTGATCAGCTTGACGATCATGACAGCCTCACCCGCGGATCAACAAGCGCATAGAGCACGTCGGTCAGGATGATCGAGAGAATAAACAACAGCGCGAGCACCGATACGAACGCCTGGATGACCGGGAAGTCATTGGCAATCAGGGCCGTGATCAACTCGCGCCCCATGCCGGGAATATTGAAGTACATTTCGAGCAGGATCGAACCGGTGATCAGAAACGGCAGCGTGGCCATAATCCGCGTGATAATGGGAATCATGGCGTTCTTGAGCATGTGCACGAACATGATCTTGGGCTTGCTCGCGCCCTTGGCCATCGCGGTGACGATGTAGTCCTTGTTTGATTCTTCAACCATGACGGCCCGGTAGAAGCGCGTGTCATAGCCCATGGCCACGATCACCCCGATGATCACCGGGAGCATGCAATACTCAATCCAGTTCTCAAACTTGATCCCGTTGGGATAGGGAATGTTCAGCCCGAGCACGGACAGATGGCTCCAACTGGTCCATGCCTCGTAGCCCTGGATCGCAAAGGGTGTGAACTCCCATTGCTGATGCAACGGTAGAAACGCACCAAAGAACTGCCCGAAGATGATGTAGACCAGATAACTGATGCTCATCCCGAGCACCGCGAAAAACACAAGGGTTCGGTCGATCAGCCTCCCGCGGAAGTACGCCGAGATCAGGGACACGACCAGGGCTATGAACGCCGAGGCCACGACGGACGGTACCGTGATCGACATGCTCGGCGGAATCGCGTCAATGAGAATCTGCTTGACGGTCCGGCCTCGCTGCGCCCAGCTTTCCTCGGAAAAGTCCAGTCGAACGATCTGCCAGAGGAACTTGCCGTACTGCTCGTAAAAAGGACGGTCAAGCCCCATGTCCTGCGTGAGCCGGTCAATCTGTTCCTGTGTGGCGTTCTTGCCGAGGTATCCGGCCACCGGGTCGCGCACGCGCAGCGCCGCCATGGTCAGGAGAATGATCCCCAGATAGACCGGAACGTTGTAGACCAGCTTTCGAACGATGTATGACCACATAGACGATCTGAGATCGGACAGACGAGCTTACTTCGGCCGCTCTTCGTGGTTGACATCAAGGTCGATGTACTTGAAGTAGTTGTAAAACGTCTCGGTCGGCTTGAAGTTCTTGACCCACTCCCAGTTCAGGTAATACCGCGTTCGAGCGAGCGAGCCGGCATAGGGCGCATCCTCGATGATCATGTCACGCATTTTTTCGTAAATCGCGGTGCGCTCCGGGCCGGGCGGCATCGTGCGAATCTTCCGATACAGCTCGTCGTATTCCGGACGGAAATAGTTGAAGTGATTGGACCCCGGCGACACGTTGGGGCTGTAAAACAGCGCCAGGTTGTTCTCGGCGTCGGGATAGTCAGAACCCCAGGCAAAGCTGAAGAACGGCGCCTTCTTGTTGTTCACTGCCTCGATCAACTCGGAGAAATCGACAAAGTGCGGATTGAGCTTGATGCCGACCTCATCCAGATTGCGCTCGAGCAACGCCACCATCTTCTCGCTGACCGCCCCGCGGCTGGTGTAGAACTCGATCGGAGGCAGCCCGACCACCTTTCCATCGGGCCCGATCTCGTAACCGGCCTCGATGAGCTTCTGACGGGCGCGCTCGTAATCCGGTCCGCGATAGCTCACAGGCGCCCTGTGACCCTCCGTCTGGGGGAAACCGTCCAGCCCGGGCGGGATCGGACCGTCGTACACAACGCACGTCCCCCAGTAGTATGCATCATTCATCTCGTCCCAATCGATGGCGAGACTGATGGCTTGCCGAAGAGCCTTCTTTTCAGGCGTATACCCGCCGAGCAGCGGGTCCTCCATGTTGAACCCCCGGAAGATGAAGTCGAGCAGCGGAACCTTGAAGTGCACCAGCCCCTTGCGCGCCTCTGAGCGCTTGAGCTCCTTGGTGCGCCGGCTGAACATCTGCTCAAAGGCAAAGTCGGGCACGGTTGAGATATCAAGATTGCGAGCCTGGAACTCGAGCCACTGCGGCTGAGACTGCACGAAAAACGTCACCTGCACCTTGTCAACGAAGGGAATCCTCTGGCCTGCCGGCTTGTGGAACCCGTACTGCTCATCTTCGGGCATCCACTCCGTGGGATACCGATCATCCCAGTAGTTGGGATTCCTCGTAAAGAGGATACTGGTGCCTCGCTTCCAGTCACTCTCGCTGGCAAGAATGAACGGGCCGGTCCCCACGGGGTGCCCGCTGAACTTGGTGCCATACGTCTCGACTGCCTCCCGCGGCACCACCGCCAGCTGGAACATCGCAAGCTTCCATGCAAACTGCTGCACCGGCTCGGTCAGCTCAACCTCAAACTCGTAATCGCTGAGAACGCGCAGCCCGGGGACCTCGGCCTCATAGTCGAACGGTTCGCCCGCATCCACGCGCTTTGCCTGTTTGTCCTTGTATTCGTTGAAACCGACGATCTGCCCATCCAGCAGCCACCAGTTCTTGTAGCGGTAGGCCGGATCGGCCAGACGCTTCCAGGAGTAGATGACGTCGGAAGCCTTGAGCTCACGCCCCTTTCCCCCTTCAAAGCAGGGGTCGTCATGGAACATGATGCCCTCCTTGAGCCGGAAACGCCACAGGCGCCCGTCGTCGGAGATCTGAGGCATCTCGGCAAGCAGAAGCGGCTCAAGCTCAAGCGGGCGCTTGAGATACTTGTACTGAAGCAGTGTCTGGTAGAACTGCGAGCAGCAGCGATTCTCGTAGGTCGTCGACCCCTGCACCGGATCGAGTGTCTTGGGGCCTTCTGTCGCCATGGGAACCCGAAGGATCTTCTCCTGGCCCCAGGCGAAAGTGACGGCTGCCAGCATCGTGCCGATCACTGCCGCCAGCGAAAGCATCCGTTGTACGCTCATGTCGGGCTTCTCCTTCCGCTCAGCGAGACAAGGCATGGTGCCCACGTGTCCCACAATCAGTGGGGTCGGATCCTAGCGGATCGGTTCCCCAGACTCAACGCTGATGATACTCTGCCTCAGCTGAACCGCTCGCCGGGGCGGGACCTGACGGGAAACCGGCCGAAGGGGATTTTTGATGCATCGATTCTCGCTGGCGTTGATTCTCCTGTGTGCCGTGGCGGGCGGGGGATGTCAGGCAACCCGCCCGGCTCGTCCCTCCCTGATCTCCCACGTCGTGTTCTTTGAACTTGCAGATCCCCGTGATTCGACCGAACTCATCTCCGACTGCGACGCCCTGCTGACCGATATTGATTCGGTGGAGACCTATGCGTGTGGGAGGCACATCGACACCGGGCGCGCCACTGTGCTCACCGACTATGACGTTGGACTCATCGTGGGGTTCGCCTCGAAAGACGCGTACGCCGCATACGTGGAACATCCGCTGCATGTGCGTCTTGTGGAAAAGTGGAAGCCCCGGCTGGAGGCTCTGCGCGTGTACGACATTTACGACCCAACACAATGAAGGGTGTGAGCGAGAAGAGCCATGACAGGACCACGGATCAGCCGGAGCCGATCCACCGAGATTGAAGTCAATGGACGACAGATGCTGTCCTTTGCAGGGTGCAACTACCTCGGACTGGCACACGAGCCGCGTGTGCTGGCGGCCGCAACCATCGGCATGGAGCAGTTCGGCCTGAGCATGTCGGCTTCGCGCGAAACCAGTGGGAACACGGTGCTGCATGAATCGCTGGAAGCTGCCCTGGCCCAGACAACCTCGGCCGAATCGGTGCTGGTCGTACCCGACGGATACACCGCCAACCTGGCTGCTGCTCAGACGCTCCGGGCGCTCGGAGTTCGGTACGCGGTGATCGACGAGCGGGCCCACCGGAGCCTCCGCGACGCAGCCACGGCTGCCGGCATGAATGTGACGACCTACCCGACAACGGACGTCGGCG
>RFGK01000150.1 GCA_003697045.1 Planctomycetota bacterium | reverse complement strand
ACGAGCCATACGCACGCGGCACAATGGACGCCCTCGAGCGCAAAGTCGATGCTGCAGCGCCCGTCGCTGTCGCGCGTCACGTAGATCGCTTCAAAGGCAGGATCGTCAAACTCGGCAAACTCATGGTCCGGTACGTCCGGGCGAACGCGCTGATCCGTCGAAGCGTCGCGCAGCGCGTAGTAGCGCTCCAGCCCGCATTCATGGATCGTGCGGTAGACGGTTTCACACCCGTGGCAGCAAAACTGCTCGGCACAGTCGGGGCGAATCAACGCCGGCGGAACATCCAGCCCACAGTGAGCACACGATGCGGCGCTCGCAGATGACTGCCAATCCGCGGTGCTGATCGCCGATTCATTCATGGCTGATGATTGCTGCAGCAGGGAAGCTCGTCCTGCCGGATTGATCCGACGCCACCGGGCGACTCATGCAGGCTTGTCGGCACGGCGGCGCCGAGTTGATCAGACGACATGGCTGGAAGTGTCACGCGACCCAGGACCGTTCCGATGCCGACGGCGACGACGGTGAGCGAGGTTATCAGGGGCACGTGTTTGCGCAAGGGTCCGGTGAGCACACGCAGCCCCACGCCCAGCGAGACCATCACCGGCAAGGTGCCCGCCCAGAATGCAGCCATGGTGGCACCTCCGAGTACGGGCGAGCCCGTTCCCGCAGCGACGATCGCAAAGGCATACAGCCAGCCGCAGGGAAGCAGCGTCGTCAGCAGGCCGATCGCAAGGGCGCGTTGCGTGGGTTCCAGATCCATTGCCACGCTGTGCCCGCGTGAGACCAGCGTGTGCAGAAAGCGGGGCACGGGGGGCTTTGGAAGCTTTCCTCCGAGAACCCGGACCGTCGCACCAATCCCGAATGCGATCATCAATGCGCCGGCTGCGACCGCTGCTGCGCGCTGCACACCTACGAAGGCGCCACCGAAGTCGAGCGCCTGGCCGACAAGCCCGGCCACGATGCCCAGGACGATGTACGTGAGCAAGCGTCCGACGTGATAGGCAACGTGCAAATGGTGTGCGCGCGCGACGCGCGGCGAGTCGGCTCCGACGGCGAAAAGCAGGAATGGGCCACACATGCCCGCACAGTGCAGACTGCCCAGCACGCTTGCCAGAAAGACGGCCCCGGCCAGTGCAGCGACCTCGTTCACGGTGCGCTCCCGTACAACTCAAGCTGCCGTGTGAGCAGATAGCTCATTCTGTCGGCCTGCACGCTCAGACGCACCTCCCAGTTGCCGTCGCGTCTGAGATCGGCCGAGGCGACGTACACGCCCGGCTTCTGTGGCAAGAGCGACAGTGTCTGCCGGTCTCCAGAGCGAGCATGGTGGAAGATCACCGCGTCGATGACCGCATCTTCGACCGGCGCACCGTCGCGGAAAACGCTCACAACCAGGGCGCCCTTGGAGTTGCGATCGCTTGCCGGCTGCAACTCGGCGCTGATCTCGAATCCATCAAGGGCAGGGTCACGTCTGCGATCACGGTCCTCATCCCACGCCAGGGCCTTTTCGTAGTAGTTGGGTTCGACCGCAACGGACGGATCAGACGACGCAATGATGAAAGTGACTGCGAGCATGACGGCCTGTCCGCCGAGCAGGGCAATGACCAAGACCGGCCAGATCCATCCGCGCGACTTGCTCTCGGGAACGTCTGTCATGGCGAACTCCCCGCCCAGATTTTGCCGTGAGCGGAAAAGTGCAGCTCCTTCTCGAACCCGTCCGAGCCGGTGACGCGCACATACACGTCAATCGGAGAGGTCGTAAACAGCTCCGGGCGTGCGATGATGCGTGCCATCATCGAATCCATTTTATTCGGCTCCAGGGTCAGAGTTTCAGGGGTCAGCTCGATGCGCACCCCTTCCGGCGAGGCAATCGACGCCGAGTAGGTGACTGTGGAGGAGGAGCGGTTGGTGATGCGGATGCGGGCCTGGTTCATGATCTGCCCGTCCTGGACGATGTTGAACAGGTTGCCCGATTCGCGGATGATGCTCGCTTCGGCTCCGCTTTTGGTCAACAAGACCCCGACAAAAGCCGAGATGAGCACAAGCAGCAGCAGGGGATAGATGATCAGGCGTGCGCGAAGCAGCTTGCGCTTGCCGTGATCGAGCGCTTCCTGCGATGTATATCGGATAAGGCCGCGGGGCTTGCCGATGCGGTCCATCACTGCATCGCATGCGTCAATACATTGCGCGCAGTGAATGCACTCGAGCTGCAACCCGTCGCGGATGTCGATCCCGGTGGGGCAGGTCTGCACGCACATGGTGCAGTCGATGCAGTCGCCCTGGCTTTCCTGCGCGACGGTGAGCGAAACGTCGCCTCCCTTGCGTCGTCGCTTGAGCGGGCCTCGCGGCTCCCCGCGATTGCGATCGTATCCGACGATCAGGGAGGACCGGTCGAGCATGACGGACTGGAACCGCCCATAAGGGCAGGCCACGATACAGGTCTGCTCGCGGAAGAATCCGAAGTCGAAGAGCATCAACGCCGTGGTGAAGAGCACCACGAGGAATGCAATCGGGTGGTCGAGCGGCGAGCCGAAGATCCAATGGCGCAGATTCTCCACGCCGACGAAGTACGAAAGAAAGGTGTGCGCCAGGAATGCCGAGACGAGCACATAGCAGACATACTTGAGCAGCTTCCGGAATCCGCTGGAGCCGGGCTTGGCGCGCGTGCCGGGTTTGCCGTCAAAAAGCCGCTCGATGGGGCGATAGACGAACTCCATGTAGACCGTCTGCGGACAAGCCCACCCGCACCAGACGCGCCCGGCAAGCGCGGTGATCATGAAGATGGACACGAAGACGATCATCATGAACAGCCCGAGCAGGAGCGTGTCGGTTGCGAAGAAGGTCTTGCCGAAGAAGGTGAACTCGCGCGCGAGGATGTCGAGGAGAATCGCCGGCTTGCCGTTGATGGTGATGTACGGCAGGGCTGTAAAGATCACGATCAGCAGCCACGCGACAACCCTGCGGGCACGCAGCCACTTGCCCGGAGACGGGCGAGGCTTGAGCCATCGCCGGGAACCGTCCGGGTTCAGCGTGGATAGGACGCGCTCCTCCGGCTGAAGCAGAGTATCCATCTGTCACACACCCTTCGCACTGTCTGCCCCCCGGCAGGCCCACTCAGCCGGCGCCACCTTCGCCGGCGGGCGCATCGCCCGTTGATTCAAGCGTGGGCCAGGGGTCGATCGGAACTTCCTCGGGAAGCTCCTTGCCCGAAGGCAGGTTTTTCCCCCGTAGTGACGCGACATATGCCGCGACGACCGACATCTGCCCGGAGTTGAGCAGCGTGTTCTGTGCCGGCATCTGTCCGTTGCCGGCTCCATCCCTGATAACTCGAAAAATGTCCTTGAGTTCACGCACGTTCTTGTACTTGTCGTCGGTCAGGTTCGGGCCGACGAATCCTTCCCCGTTTGGACCGTGGCAGATCACGCACTTGCTTTGAAAGATGCGCTTTCCGGCCTCGAGCCAATCCGGATTGGCCATGATCGTCAAATACTTTTCGTTGCTGTCCGGCATCTTGGCGATCTGGCCGAACTTCTGTTCCATCTCGCGCCGCAACGCCGCCTCGACGCGCTGCTCATGGGAAGGCACCATCGGCGAGAAGTGATACACCAGCGCGTACATCACGCTGAAGATGATCGTGCCGAAGAAGATCATGTGCCACCAGCCTGGCGTCGGGTTGTCGTACTCGAGAATCCCGTCGTAGAGATGGTCGGTCAGGACGTCCTTTTCTTGAGTCTTGTTGCTGTCGGCCACGGGTCAGTCTCCTTTCGGCCGGATCGGGTCTGAATCGTGCAGCGGGAGGCTTGCCGCATCGTGCATGTCGCTTCGTGGGCAGCGCAGCGCACGCCACGAAATCGCCACAAACGCCACGATGAAGAAGATCATCCCCACGGTGGGAAACACCGAAAGGTCAAGATCTCGGAACACGTCACTCAGCATGCGCGGTCGCTCCCTCGGGCGGCGTCTTGGTCAGGTCCACTCCCAGTCGCTTGATGTACGCGATCAATGCGATCACCTTCTTTTCGCGTATCTCGTCGATCGGCGGGCCGCCGGCGTTGGCAATCTCGGCCGCGATGGCGGTCGCCTGCAACCGGGCATCTTCCTCGGCCACGCCGGGCTCGACCATATCCCCATAGGGCACCCCCAGCATTGCCATCGTCTGGACACGCTGCTCGATCTTCGACCAGTCGATCTCATCGCTGAGCAGCCACGGGTACGCGGGCATCACCGAATCTTCATTCACATCGCGCGGATTACGGAAGTGGTTGTAGTGCCACAGCGCGTTGGGGTTGGACATGCCCTCGCGCGCCAGGTCGGGCCCGATGCGTCGTGAACCCCACTGGAACGGATGGTCGTACACGAACTCGCCGGGCTTGCTGTAGTCGCCGTAGCGCTTCACTTCCGCAAAGATCGGCCGGATCATCTGCGAGTGGCAGTTGTAGCAGCCCTCCGCGATATAAATGTCGCGTCCGGCCAGCTCCAGCGGCGTGTAGGGCTGGACACTTGCAATCGTCGGTACGTTTGACCGCACCAGGAACATCGGAACCGCTTCGACAAGCCCGCCGATGGCCACGGCGATGAGCACCCAGATCATGAACTTGATCGGCTTGCCTTCGAGCCGGCGGTGCCAGGTGCCTTGCAGGAACTTGTCACCCTCGTGTCCAAACTTGGTATTGGCGTGGAGACGGGAATGTGGCGTCTGCGCGTCGGCATCGGCCGCAACGGCCACCGGACGCAGCGGCGGGGCCGAGTGAACCTCCTGCTCATACGTCTTCGGACGGTTTGCCCAGGTCATCACGAAGTTGAGCATGCACAACAGGCCGCCCAGAAGGAAAAGCCCCCCGCCCGTGGCGCGAATGAGATAGAACGGAAACAGCTTCGTGACTGTTTCGACGAAATCGGGGAACGCCAGGTTGCCCTGCGCGTCGAAAGCGCGCCACATCAATCCCTGCGTGATGCCTGCTGCGTACATCGAGAGGATGTAGAGCAGAATCCCGATGGTTCCGATCCAGAAGTGCCACTCGGCCAGCTTTTTGCTCCACAGCTGGGTCTGGAACAGTCTGGGGAGCAGCCAGTAGATCATCCCGAAGGCCATGAATCCATTCCAGCCGAGCGCGCCGGCGTGCACGTGGGCGATCGTCCAGTCGGTGTAGTGGCTGAGCGAGTTGACCAGCTTGACGCTGAGCATGGGTCCTTCGAAGGTGGACATCCCGTAGAACGTGACCCCGACGACGAAGAACTTGAGCACGGGATCCTGTGTGACCTTGTGCCAGGCGCCACGCAGCGTGAGCAGCCCGTTGATCATCCCGCCCCAGCTCGGCATCCACAGCATCACGGAAAAGAGCATGCCCAGCGTGCTTGCCCATGAGGCAAGAGCGGTGTAGTGCAGGTGGTGCGGGCCGGCCCAGATGTAGATGAACACCAGCGACCAGAAGTGGATGATCGACAGGCGGTAGCTGAACACCGGACGCTCAGCCGCCTTGGGCAGAAAGTAGTACATCAGACCCAGAAACGGCGTCGTCAGAAAGAACGCCACCGCGTTGTGCCCGTACCACCACTGGATCAGCGCGTCCTGCACGCCGGCGTAAATCGGGTAGCTCTTGAAAAGGCCCATCGGGATCACGAGAGAGTTGAACACGTGCAGCATCGCGACGGTGACGATGGTGGCGATGTAGAACCACAGCGCGACGTACATGTGCCGTTCACGCCTGCGGACGAGCGTTCCGAAGAAGTTCACGCCGAAGAACCCGACCCACACGATGGCGATGAGGATGTCGATCGGCCACTCCAGCTCGGCGTACTCCTTGGCCTGCGTGAATCCGAGCGGCAGGGTCAGCGCGGCGCAGACAATGATGAACTGCCAGCCCCAGAAGTGCAGCCGGCTCAGAGTGTCGCTGAACATGCGCGCCTTGCACAGACGCTGAGTTGAGTAGTAGACCGCTGCAAAGATGGCGTTCCCGGCAAATGCAAAGATGGCCGCGTTCGTGTGCAGGGGGCGTAACCGCCCGAAAGAGGTGTACTCAAGCCCCAGATTCAACTGGGGAAAGGCCAGTTGCAGTGCAATCAGCAGCCCGACGAGAAACGCGACGAGGGCCCACAGCACGGTCGCAAACGCGAACATGCGGACAATTCCGTCGTCATACGTGAACTGCTCCAGGGGCCCCTGTGTGGTGCCGGAGCCGCCGGTCGACTCGGCACTCTCGGATCGGGCTTGATGGGTAGTCCCCCCGGCCGCGGCGTCAATGCTCATGCGCTGGTCTCCTCGATGGACCGGGAATATAGCAAACTCCGCTCCACCCGACGCACACCAACCCGGATGCATCGAGAAGAGGACATGCGGATGGACCGATCATCTTTCCTGCACTGATCGGCCAAGATCAACCATGACGCGACAAAATCTTCGGCCAGACAGGAATTTCTCGCGTCTGCCGAGAAGGTCCACGGCCTCCTTGGCATTGGGATAGTTGATCAGTCGATCAGTATATCTTATTATGGGGGGCACAAAGCGCCATGCTCAGCCAAGCCGTTGGATATGCTGCCAGTGCCCTCGGATACATCGCCGAGGCTGCCGACCGACCCGTGCTCGTGCGTGAGATCGCCGATGCCTGTGGCATCCCCGCGCCCTACCTGTCCAAAATCATTCATACCCTGGCAAAGCAGGGACTCGTCGTCACACAGCGGGGCGTGGGCGGGGGCGTCTTACTCGCCCGCGATCCCGGAGCCATCACGCTCTACGACTTGTGTCTTGCCCTTGGAGATAATGCAGTGGGGGATCGGTGCATGCTGGGCACGACCGCATGCTCAGACCGGCGTGCCTGTCCGGCCCACGACTTCTGGTGCGAGCAACGCGAGAAGCTGGTGATGTTCATGCACGGGCTGACCGTCAAGGACATCGCCGAGTTCGAGAAGAGGCAGCGCGCAGAATCGTCATGAACCAGACAAGTTGAGCTGTCCCACGCCAGGTACAGATCACGCGGTCCATCTTCCGCTACGATTGCCCGGAAGCCTCGAGAACATGGGGATCACGGGTATGAGATACATCTGGACTGTTGCTGTCATCGCCGTCATCGTCGCGGGCATGCTGGGAGTGGGGCGTGCGGGCGAATCGCTCACTTCGGCTGGCGTACATGCCGCGGAGAACGTCTACAAGGTGGACCCCGCGCACTCGTCCATCATTTTCCAGATCCGACATTTCGGGATTGCCAACTTCTACGGCATGGTGACGGCACCCACGGGCACGGTGCTGCTCGACGATCCGGACGCTGCGGTGCTCGAAATTGAAATCCAGACGAAGTATGTCAACGGCGGCAACGACTCGCGCAATCGATTCCTGGCGAGTCCTGACTTCTTCAACGTTCGTGAGTATCCCAAGGCATCATTCAAGGCCGAGTCCATCCGCCGCATCGACGAGTCCACCTTTGAGGCCGACGGCATTTTCACAATGCGAGGCGTCTCCCGCCCGCTCACGGTTCGGCTGACCGGCTACGCCGAGCGCACCATCGAGAAGTTCGGGCATCGCTGTGCCTTCGAGACGACGTTTACGATCAACCGAAGCGAGTTCGGGATGGACAGCCACCTGGAAGACGAATCGCTCGGCGACGAAGTGACGATCACCGTTTCGATCGAGGCAGCGCGTCCGGCGGAATAGCCCCCAGTGCAGGAGTTCGAAGACCAGTTTTTGTATACCGTGGTCCTTGCGCTCGCTCTGGCGGCGCTGGCAGCGTTGTCGGCATGGGGCCTGTCCATCCTGATGCGGCGCCGGGGCCGCCCGGCCGAGCTGCCGGCGTGGGCCGGGGCGTTGCTCTCTCTTCTCATCGTCGTGATTCCGGGCACTGTCAGCGTGCTTGCGTGGCTGCCGCGGGAGGAATCGATCGGCCTGCTCAAACTGACGCTCTCATCGGACTGGCAGGCGCTGGTCTATCTTGCTCCCGCATGCGGGATCGTCGGCCTGGTGCTGAGCCTGTCGCTTCCGAAGCGATGGTGGGCCGATCTGACGGCCGGCATCCTGATCGCCGTCGTGGCCACGCTGGTCATCTGGCCGATCGTCGAGCCGGACGGATGGCAGCGCCGCCTGACGCCGGGCGTGTTGACAGCGGCCCTTTATTTCGTGCTCAATCCATTTGCACGCCGCACCAGAGCCGCCCCCACGCTTGCGCTCTGTCTCTGGATCGGGGCGTTTGCAGCGGGTGTTGCGACGCTGTTTGTCATGGGGCAGCGACAACCGGCTGCTGTGCTCGCGCCCGTGGGCGCCTCACTGGTGGTTTTGGCAGCGGTTGCACGTGGGAGGTTTTCCGATCTGTCGGGTGGTGCGCTTGCAGGATGTGTGTCCATGCTGGTTGCCTCACCTGCGACGGCATGGCTCTACGCATCGGCGGTGGGGGTCTCGTTCCCGCTCGGGCTCGTGTTGGTCACGTCGCTCTCGCCGGCATGTGCGTGGGCCGCGAGTCTGCCGCGTGTTCGCAGCTGGTCTGCATGGAAGCGAACCGGCCTGGCTGTGACTTTGACAGCACTCATCGCGGGCGGCGTCATTGCAACCATGATCGTGCTCGATCAGGCGCAAGGCGAAGATGACCCATTGATGCAGATGTACGGCTGATATTCAGCCTTGTGCCGACACGCCGGCGTCTGACGCGCATGAAGCGTTGATGTGCATCGGCCGTGCGACTGACGCATCAGGGACACCCGGCGGCAAATACGTTGAGAAACTCCAGCACGTCGAAAAAGTCGAACAACCCATCGCCGTTCATGTCGGCCGAGGGGTTTGCGATCGCATAGGCGCTCAGAAAGTTGAGCATGTCGAAGAAGTCGACCGTCCCGTCGGCGTTGAAATCGGCCGGGCACGAAGTCGGCACATCCGGCACAACCTGGTGCAAGACCCAGAAGTCATCGATTTCGCGCACGTGAATCGTCAGCGCCTTGACCGACCTGAACTTGCCGTCGTCGGCGGAAAAAAGCACCTGCAACGGCTCAAAGGCCCCGCCGTGATCGGTGACCTGGAGCGAGTCGGGCTCGAACGTGAACCGGCCTGTCGATGGATTGAACTGCGCGTTCGGCAGCGGCGTCGCGTCAAGCGTCACGTCATCGCCGTCCGCATCGCTGACCAGCACGCGCATCGAAAACGTCGAGCCTTCGTCGATCCAGACGGTATCTCCGCTGGTGAACGTCATCGTCGGAAGCGCATTGCCCGCTCGCGAGGCGTGGGTGACGATCGTGTAGGTGTAGTCGTCGGTGTGCCCCTGACTGAATGCGATATTCAGATCGTCGGGCTCGATGAAGTGATATTCGACGTGTTCGACGCCGTCGTTCCACACCGCCTCGACGATCAGGGGGGCGTTGCGTCCGAGCGGGTCGGGCGCGTTATAGAGGAAGCCCCCATGCCAGCTCGACCACGGGTTGTTGACTGCGATCCCTCCGCTCCAACCGGGAAGCGTGGTGGATGGGAAGGTCCACCGGCCGTTGGCGTCTGTCGTGCCGCTGAACTTGGGGTTGTCGGGCACGGTGGCGTCGCGCTCACGCTGGAATACTCGAATCGCCGCTCCGGCGACAGGCACATCGGGATAGTCGACCAGCCTGAGCGTGATCTGCCCTTGCGGGATGGCGCCGAGGTAGTCTCCGAAGAATCCGCGTCGCAGGCCGAGGTTGCGGTTCATCCCCGCGACCGATCCGGCGCTGAAGAATCGTGCGGCCGTGTTTGCCATGGCGCCGCGTCCTGTCTGGTCGATGCGCGCCACGCCGTTGTCATACCAGTATCGCTCGTTGCCGTAGAGCACGTTCCACGGGCTGACCGGAGGCATCAGCGCGGTGCCCGCGACGAGCGCGCCGTTGTGCCTGATGAGCATGTTCGCCGTGGCGACGTCGTACTGGTAGATGTCGATCAGCCCGATCTGGTGTCCCAGCTCGTGCACGAGCGCCTGGTCGATGCGTTTGCGGTGCATTTCCAGGTATTCGCTCGGCCAGTCAAAGCCCCACACGGCGTCGGTCGTCCAAGTGACCTGACCGATCGGCTCGTGTGTCCCTCCGGGGTCGAGGGTGCCGTCGGGCACGACTTCGAGCATGGAAAGTCGGAAGCGCTGCTCCCCGCCGGAGACGTAGAGCTTGCGTTGCAGCCCGAGCAGTTGAAGCCGGGCCCAGTCTTCGGGTGAGTACGTTTCGACGAAGTTCTTCTTGTTGCTCAGCTCGTCATAGGTGTGTTGTTCCATGTAGAAGTGGAACTGGATCGCGTTGATGTAGTTCTTCACGCGGTTGTTCCACTCGTTGGGT
>RFGK01000149.1 GCA_003697045.1 Planctomycetota bacterium | reverse complement strand
TGCGCGAAGGCGATCTGGTCGAACGAAAATGCGATGAACTCGAAGACTGGCTGTTCATGCGCGACGGGCAACTTGTCGGCGGCTTTTCGCTTCATGCCTTTCTTCAGGAGAATGAGTCGTGAGCCTCCAGCGCTCGCTTGAGAACATCGCTCGATACAACAATCAGCTCAACGCCTTTACCCAGGTGTTTGACCCTCCGTCCCGCGCCGGTCAGGGCCCGCTCGCCGGTCTGCCTGTCGCCGTCAAGGAAAACATCTGCACCAGGCTAGGTCGCACCACCGCTGGCAGTCGATTCCTCGAAAACTATCGCTCACCCTTCGACGCCACGGTCGTCGCACGACTTCAACACGCCGGCGCCGTCATCGTCGGGAAAACCAACACCGACGAGTTCGGCATGGGGTCCTCGACCGAGCATTCGGCCTTCGGACCCACGCGGAACCCGTGGGATCCCTCCCGCGTGCCCGGCGGGAGCAGCGGAGGCTCGGCCGCCGCCGTGGCTGCAGGTTTGGTCCCCGTCGCGCTCGGCTCCGATACCGGAGGGTCCATTCGACAGCCCGCCGCCATGTGTGGCATCGTCGGCGTGAAACCAACCTACGGCCGCGTCAGCCGCTACGGACTCGTCGCCTTTGCCAGCAGCCTCGACGTCATCGGACCCATCGGTTGCACCGTTCAAGACTGCGCTCGCGTCCTTGAAATCATCGCCGGACCCGATCCGCACGACTCAACATGCTCGCCTCGCCCCTGCCCGGATCTGACCAGCAAGCTCGAAACGCCCATCGACGATCTCCGCATCGGCGTCGTCCGCTCGTTGCTCAGCCCGTCCAACCATCCGGCCGTCAATGCGGGAATCGAAGCAGCCCTCGACCGTCTCAAATGCGCCGGCGCCACCCTCATCGATGTCGAGCTGCCCCATGCCGACGCGGCCATCGCTGCCTACTACATCGTCGCACCGGCCGAAGCAAGCTCCAACCTCGCCCGATACGACGGCGTGCGCTTCGGCCGAAGCGCCGAAACGAGCGAGCCTGAAAGTCTCGATGCCTTCTACCGGGCCAATCGCACCCAGGGCTTCGGACCCGAAGTTCGACGACGCATCATCCTCGGAACCCACGTCCTCAGCGCCGGCTATTACGACGCGTATTACCTTCGCGCACTCAAGGCACGCCGACTCATCAAACGCGATTACGACCAGGCCTTCCATGACCACGCCCTGCACGCGCTGGCCATGCCCGTCACGCCCGGACCGGCCTTTCCGATCGGCCAACGTCTCGATGATCCGCTCGCCCTCTATCTCGAAGATGTCTACACCGTCGGCGTCAGTCTTGCAGGCCTGCCCGCCGTCGCCATGCCCTGCAGCCTCACCGACGACGCACCGCCGCTGCCCGTCGGCATCCAGCTCGTCGGACGAGCCTTTGACGAACCAACCCTGCTCCGCGTGGCTCGAACGCTCGAACGCCAAACCCCGCGCCCCCCCGTCCGGCCGCAGGTCTTCGCCGGCGATTGATCCGGCTCTACACTTCGAACCCCGCGCGAAACTCGGGAACGATCAGCGCCTGCGCCCGCCCACTGTTGCGCACGCGCATGTTGTCTCCGTCCCAGTCCACCGCGGACCCGGCGCGATACGCCACGTTGCCCAGCAACACCGCCTCGGCAAGCGCGCCCGAATACTCGAAGTTGCACGTCGTCGCCGTGCCTTCCTTGCACGCCTTGATCCATTCGGCGTGATGCCCGATCGAGTCCGGAATGCTCGGCGCTGGACGCTCAAAATCTGCGAAGTCCTCCTCAGGCAGCAGCATGTGTCGACCGTAGTCGGAAATCAGCATGCCCTTGTCTGCGATGAACAACTGCCCGTCGCCCCAGTTGAGCGCACTGCCGTCCGAACGTCGCAGATCATTCAGAATCGACGGACGCTGCCCGCCGTCATACCACCACAGCGTAAACGTGTCCCGGCCGGTCTGAAAGTCCCATCGCACCTTCAGGCTTCGCGGCGTGCCGACCTCGTGCACCTCCGGCCCCCACGCCTCGACACGCACAGGACGCCCCAGATCCAGCGCCCAGAAAACAAGGTCCACGTAGTGGCACGCCATGTCCCCCAGCGTGCCCGTGCCATACTCCCAGAACCGGCGCCAGTTGGCCGGGTGCAAGCCGTCGCAATACCCCCGCTCGGGTCGGGCGCTTTGCCACAGATTCCAGTCAAGATACGCCGGCGGCGGCTTCACCGGGCCAAACCGCCCATCCGACCAGCTCTTCCCGCACCACACGTGCGCCTCTCGCACGCGGCCGATCGCCCCGCTGCGAATCAGCTCGACCACGCGGCGGTAGTTGCCGCCCGCGTGAATCTGCGTGCCCATTTGTGTGGCAAGTCCCTTCTCCCGTGCCAGCCCTGCCATCGTCCGACACTCGTACACCGTCCGCGCCAACGGCTTTTCACAGTAACAGTGCAGCCCGTGCCGCATCGCCATGACACTCGCCGGCCCGTGCGTGTGATCCGGAGTTGACACCACCACCGCATCCAGCGATTCCCCGGAAATCATCTCCCGGTAGTCGCGGTACAGCGCCGCGCCCTTGAACACCCGCCCAGCTTCCTGCAAGTACCGCTCATCGACATCACACAACGCCACAATGTCTTCCCCGCCTACCGCATCCAGATTGGCCCGCCCCCGATTGGCAACGCCGACAATGCCGATCCGAAGCTTCTCGTTCGCACGCGTAGACGCATGCGCATGCGGCAAAATCAGCAGCGAACATGCCGTGCCCACGGATGACTTGATGAACTGGCGACGTGTCGCACGCAACCCACTCATGTGAGCCCCCTTTCCCTGTGTGACGCAAGGTACACCAATCCGGTCGATCAAGCGGCGATCACACTGCAGGCCCCCGCCCGGAACTCCTGCAACCGCGTCAGGGCCTGCGAAAACCAACGAACGCGCCTGCCAGCCCGGCTCCGAACGTCGGCAGGTACCCCTGCACAAACGCCACAAACCCCTGTGTCTGCGCCGAAAACCATGTGCCAAACGTGTCAAAACCGCCCGAGAGGCGCTCCCAGTCCACCTGGATCACTCCCGCATACTGAAGCCCGGCCAGACCCAGAATCGCCACCCCCGCACCCACCAGCGTCACACGGACGAACATGCGCATCGCATAGCCGACCGCAAAGCCAGCAAAAAAGCCAAACCCCAATCGAAAGACCGCCCCGCTGGCCGAGTCGATCAGCCGATCCGTCTGAGATCCATCATCGGCGGTGCCTTCATCTCCTTCGGGGGTGGTCGGTGCAAAGCCGCTCGCAAGCGCACCGGCACCATCGCCGCTGGTTGCAGCGGGCGCATCGCCCGTGCTTGCCACATATCCCATCCACCCCGCCCCGACCAGCGCGATGACGATCGACAGCGCCGCCAAGGCCTTCTGCCACGCTCGCAGCTTCTTCCGCTCCTGTCGCGCTGGTGCTTCACGGGCTTGCCTGTCGCTCACAAACACCCCTCCCCTGAACCGCCCGAATACACTTGTTCGCTCTGCCCCCGTAGCTCAGCAGGATAGAGCAACGGTTTCCTAAACCGTAGGTCAGAGGTTCGAGTCCTCTCGGGGGTGTTTCTTGTTGATGTCGCTGAACCCTGGACCCCCAACAAAATCGAGCACGTCAACAGGTTCGAGCTCGCGCCGGGGAATCCTTCCTGCGCCCGCTCGGGTCACGGACCGTCGTCATCCGGCGTCCCGTCCGCATCGTCGTCGGGGTTCGATTCTTTCTCATCACCGACATCCTGATCGGGCGCGGAAGCTCCGGTTGCCTCGTCCCCAGTCTCGGTTGCCTGCTCGGCCGGTTGATCATCTGGATTGCTCGCGTCCGGGTCGGGACGTGCCTGCCCGTCGCCGCTGCGGCGTGGGCGCTGCATCGGTTCTTCCGGCGGCACCTCACCCTCGCGCAACGTCTGGATCATCTGCGAGACCATGCTGTTGATGCGGATCTTCTGATGTCCCGTCGCGCGCGAGCCGATCCCCCGGTTCAAGAACGTGATCATCCGCACCGTGTCCTCGATCGGCATGCCACCCGATTGCACGTACTCGAGATCGCGCTTGGCCTGCCGCCGACCTTCGATCAGCCGCTCTTCGTCGGAAATGTTCCTTTCGAATCCCGCCAGGCGTTCCAGTGTCTTTTGAAACTCGATGAACGTCTGCTCGACATACTCCTTGCGTTCCTGCGGCGGCGCGGCCGGGCGATAGTCCCTGGCATAGTTGTCAAACACATCAATCGCCAGGCGGGATACATTCTCCTCGAGCTGATCGCGCACTTCCCCCGTGATCTGGGCGGCAAACGCCGCCATCAGCAACGACTGATCCGCATCAATTGACCGGAGCCTCTGAATCAACTGACTGAGCAGCTCGAGTCGCTGCTCGACCGGCAACCGGTTGAACTCGTCGGTCAACAACACATAGTTGAACAGCACATCGACATTGGCCGTCCTGAAATCAGGCTGAGGCACCGGGCGCAGGGCGAAGTACGTGCCCACTGCAACGGCCAGCGCCAACACGCCCAGCGCCGCCCCGCCGGCCCGGCGCAACCGGGGGCGATTCCACACCTCCCATGCCCACGCTCTCAGCCTGGCATCGAGACGACGGTCCCAGCGAGGTCGCTTCGGCGCCGGGGGCGGCAGCGTCTCTTCTTCGAGCAACGGCTCCAGACGGGATTTCGGCATCTCATTCATGGCGTGAGCTTTCAGGGTGACCCCGGCAGGCCGGTCAGGCGTGCAATGTCGCTGAACAACTGCACCAGCACTTCCGGATCATTGATCATGTTGCTTTCGACCCAGTCGGCGTGCGAGTCAGAAATGAACACCCCGTTGGCGCCCAGTCGTCCCGCGCGCGGGTGAAACGATCGTTGCGGGTCATCGTCGAGGATGCAGGCGCCGACGAGGAAGGGTAGTTCCCTGCCGCGTTCTTTCCACAAGTCCCACACGCGCGCGACGACCCGCGGGTTGACGTCCATGCCGTAGATCGTCCGGATCGCCTGAAACACGCTTCCGGGGACGTAGTAGTAGCTCGTGCCGTACAGCTCGGCGTATGAGTCGGTGCGGGTGCCATCATCTCCGGGGCAGATGAACGGCGGCTCGACCAGGAACGGCGCTGTCTCCGGGTCCGGGTAGCTCGGATCCCTGCGCGGAATGGGTGCGTCGATGTAATCGTTGAGCAGATCGAGCAATGTGACGTCGTTGTTTGGATTGACCACCCCGTCATCCTGGATCGGCTCGACGAGTGGAAAGGCACCTTGTGATGCCTGATCCATGTACATCGTGCTGGCCTGGCCGAGCGAGCGCAGATTGTTCAGGCACCCCGTGCGCTTCGAGCTTTCGCGGGCCTTGCTCAGCGCTGGAAGCATGATGCTCACGAGAATCCCGATGATCGCAATGACCACCAGCAGCTCGATAAGCGTGAAGGCCGTGATGGGATTGCGTCGGCTCATATGGGAAGTCTCACCATGAATCCGGGTCGAACTTTTTCATCCACGATCCGCTGCGCGGTCGGGGTCTGCACCACTCTCAATGTATCGGCATGCCGTTGTATTGCGGAACGGAACTGTTCATCTTTCTCTGAAACCTTGGCAATGCTTCTGGCGATTGACCCGGCCGCCCGCTTGAGCTGCACCGCCCGGAACAGGGCGGCGCCGAGTGCGCCCAGCAACAAGACTGGGCTGCGCAGAGGCTCTGGTAGCAGGGGCGTCAACGCCGTTGCCACTTCATTGATCATTGTATCAGGATTCTGTTGTGATTCCAGAAGATGGTCGATCACTTCGATCGAGCGGTCGAGCTTCTCAAGTTGAACGCGGGCTTGTTCGGCAGCCTGCTGGCTTGCCGATTGCACCATCGGATCGACATCGGGCGCGTGAGCCTGTGTTTGGAGCCGGGTCATCTCGGCAGCCAGCTCTTCACGCACGAGAACAGCCTGTTCACGCACATCTGCCAGGTGCGCAGCGTCAATACATCCTCCAAGCAGCAGACACAGGCTTGCCAAGCCTGCCAGTCGGGCGATGGGTCCAAACCACTTCAAGGTCAGCCATGTCATTTTCCGTTCCCCCTGCCGCAGGTTTTCAGGCCCGAGCGTGCGGCGTGGCGCACGAGCCCGGGGGAGGGGGGACAGACGCGAGCATATCGATCGGCCCGGCTTGTTCAAGCACTCGCAGGCACAGGGGCGCACCTGTGCGCACGGGCATGGCGCCCCAGGCGAAGTTCTGGTCAGTTCCGGGGTGATCGGTGCAAGTGGGCCAATCCGGACGATCGCGTTGCGGGGGGACAAAGGCTCGGCGTTGACGCGCTGGAAGGAGCGGTGTGTGAGTCAGGTCTGGTCAGGGCGGGCCCCGGTGCTGCGGAAGGTCTTGCGTTGCTCGGCGTACTGCTGGGGGGAGACAGTCAGGTCCGGCGTCTTGCCGCTCTGGTGATCGGCGTGGAGCTTTTCAAGGTATGGCACACACCACCCGCATCCGGTACCTGCATCCAGACACTCGGAGATCAGCGAGGCGACGGGAGGATTTTCGCGTTCGAGGTAGGCGCGGATTTTCCGCAGCGATACGCGGTAGCACAGGCACACGTGATCGTCGGGATTCATGCCGGGAAGATAGGCATCAGGATCGGCGGCGGCGGGTCATCACCATGCCGGCTGCGAGCAGGAATCCGGCGCCAGGGGCAGGGACGAGAAGTATCTGTCCTCGCACTTCTCCAGCGAGGAATGCCGAGGTGTGGAAGTTGACGTAGAGGTTGCCTGCGAACAGGTCGGCGACGTTGTCGCTGGACAATCCGGTCCAGAGGGCGCTTCCCGAGAGCGGCCAGGTGCCATCGGGGTTGTTGAACGCGAAGACGATCGGGCCGGTCTGCCCGGCCGGTGCCCGGTGGATGTGTGAGCCCGGGGACGCAGGGGCGCCGATCAGATCGTCGGAGATGCTCCAGGAGAAGCTGAAGGAGTTGGCCAGCGAGTCATAGGTTCCGGTGAGGTTGCCGACGGCCGGGCTGCTGGTTCCAGCCTGAATGCCGTCGATGGTCGCTTCGAAGAGGCTGACCTCTGCGGCTGCGACGGATGCAAGGCTGGCGAGTGCGATGATGGCAGTTGTGCGCATGATCCAGGTTCTCCTTCTCTTTTGAACACCGAGCACAAACAAGATGCCCCATGATTTGCTCTGTGTCCATGAAGTTTTGATGTGGAAACAGATATTTCGAGCCGGCACAGTCGATCGCATGGTCGTTGCCAGCGGGAGTTCAGATCAGGATGCCGCGACGCGCACCGCCTGTTTGGGGGGACGAAACATGCGCGGTTTTGGCGGGCGTGGCGTCAGATCAGGGCCTGGAGCAGTTCCACGACGCCTTGGGCCAGCGGGGCGGTGGCGAGACGATCGGCGTGGGTTTTGAGCTGATCGTCGGCGTTGGAGGGGCATCCGAACCAGGCGACGCGATTGCGGATGGCAAGGTCGCCCATGGTGTCACCGATGCCGGCAAGCCGGGCGGGATCGAGGCGGTGCGCGTGCACGAGGCGGTCGATGGCAGAGGCTTTGCTGACTTTGGCCAGATCGACGTTGATGCACGACCAGGTGTTGGAGACGCGAAGGGGCCAGTTGTTTTCGACGACAAGCTGTTCGACCTGTGGCTTGACGTTCTCGAACAGCCACTCGACATTGTCGTGGAAGATCGTCACGGCAGCAGCCTTGCCGAGCTGAAGGAAGCATCCGTGCGGGCCAAGCTCGGTTTCGACCCAGCGTTCAAAGGTGCGCACGATCTGGATATCTTCGGGTTGAATCGCAGGGTCCATCGTCCAGCGGTGTGCGAGATAATCGTAGATCCACACGCCTTGCTCACAGATGGCAAGTGGACAGCCGAGCAGTCGGCAGACGGCTTCGGCGTAGGGCTGCGGACGACCCGTGCAGGGGATGATGACCGGCCGATCGCAGCGCTCCATCGCCTGGCGATTGAAGTCGCTGACGAACGCAAGTGATTGAAACTCGGGCACTTGCTCGACTTCGGGCATGAGGCAGCCATCGACATCGCAGAAGACGACGTCGAAACGGCGGGACGGTTGGACAGAGAGATGGTTCACCAGGACCGAGTGTAGCGGGGGGTGAAAGGGGTGCTGGGCGGTTCCCAATGATCGCATACCGTCCGGTGAGGGAGGAATGGCGATGGCGTGGCTTCGGCTGGGTGTTGCAGCGAGTTTGCTTTTTGGCGTGATGGCGGGCTGTGAGTCTTCTTCGCAGGCGCGGTTTGCGCGCACGGATCATTTGTCGGTGCCTCACATGGCGATGTCGGCTCTGGATGTGGCCACGGCCAATGGGGCGATTTCAGTTGAGCAGGGCCCGGGCGATGTCGTCTCGATCGAAGCGACGATTCGCGCGACAACGCAGGAGCGTCTGGACGGCACGCGGGTGGTGGCGCTGCGTGAACCGGACGAGACACTGCGTGTGCGGGTGGAATGGGCGGACGGGATTCGACTGGGAAGTGAGGGGTGCAGCCTGAGCATCACGATGCCCGATGCCGGGCAGATCGACCTTGAGTCGAAGAACGGCCGATTGGCCGTCGAGGGTGTGGGGGCGGATGTTCGCCTGTCTACGAGCAACGGGCGGGTTCACGTTGCCGACATCGGCGGGGCGGTGCATGCGCGGACGAGCAATGGACGAATCACGCTTGCGCGGATCCCCGGCGCGGTGGATGTCGCCACGAGCAACGGTCGGCTCGAGTTTGTGGATGTTGCGGGCCCGATCCGGGGTCACAGCTCGAACGGAGGCGTGCAAGTGCGCCTGGCTGTCGACAACCGGGGACCATTGGACATCACCACCTCGAACGGGTCGGTGTCGATCGAAGTGGGAGAGCAGTTTGACGGGCTCCTGCGTGTGGAGACATCTAACGGCAGGTTGAATGTGGCAGGGCTCCAAGGCGCCGCGTTGACCGAGTTGGGGAAAAACACTGCTACGCTTCGGTTCGGCGATGATGCGTCGATCGTGTCGCGTGTGCATACCAAGAACGGGTCCATCACGCTGACACAGCGTGGCTCTGAGTAGTCTCCAGGATTGCATTTTGTCCGGTTTTTGTTTTCACTTCCCGCACGTAGAAGCCGGGGACGGTTTCTGATATGCTGGATGTGTTCCTGCGGGGCGGGCGTTTCGGGAAGACCTGAGATGCCCGGGCGGGTCATGTGGGTTGGCCTGGCGCGCGGGATTGTGCATCGGCTGCGGTCGCGTCCAGCTTGGCTGATTGGTCGGGCAGGGATGCGGTCTCGGCTGCAACGGGAAGGAGTTGAACACCATGGTGCAATCGACCAATGGCGATCGGAATCAGCGTTATCGGGCCATCACGCGGGCCAACATCGAGAAGATGCCACAGTGGGAGAAGATCGATCCGGATCTGCGGGAAGCGATTGAGGTGGTCTCGCTGGTGCTGCCGTTTCGCACGAATCAGTACGTGACGGATCGGCTCATCGACTGGTCGGCCGTGCCGAACGACCCGATGTTTCAGCTGACGTTTCCGCAGCGAGGCATGCTCAGCGACGAGCATTATGACTCGATGCTCGCGGTGTGGCGTTCATACAAGCTTGGGAACACGTCGCGGGAGGAGCTCAAGCTCGAGGCCGACCGGATCAGAGTGTGTCTCAACCCGCATCCGGCCGGGCAGATGACGCACAACGTGCCGACGCTGGTCAATGAGGACGGGAAGCGTGAGCGTCTGGAGGGGATACAGCACAAGTATCGGGAGACGGTGCTTTTCTTTCCCAGTCAGGGTCAGACGTGTCATGCGTACTGCACGTTCTGTTTCCGGTGGGCGCAGTTTGTGGGGATGGAGGATCTCAAGTTTGCCAGCCGCGAGGTTGAGCAGCTTGTGCGCTATCTGCGGCAGAACCCACAGGTGAGCGACGTGCTGCTGACTGGCGGCGATCCGATGGTGATGAAGACCCGCGTGCTGGAAGAGTACATTCGGCCGCTGCTTGATGTTGAGAGCGTGCGGACGATCCGCATCGGGACCAAGTCGGTCGCGTACTGGCCGCAGCGATTCGTCAGCGATGAGGATGCGGACGATTGCCTGCGTCTTTTCGAGTCGGTGGTCAGGCGGGGCAAGCAGCTTTCGGTGATGGGGCACTACTGTCATCCGGTCGAGCTTTCGACGGGCGTGGCGCGTGAGGCGGTGCGGCGCATCCGGTCGACGGGCGCGAATGTGCGCATGCAGAGTCCGATGATTCGGCATGTCAATGATGATGCCAACGCCTGGGCCGAGCTGTGGCGCACGGGGGCGCAGCTCGGGGCGATTCCGTATTACTTTTTCGTGGAGCGTGACACGGGGGCGAAGCGGTATTTCGAGGTGCCGCTGGCCGAATGCTGGGAGATTTTCCGGGCGGCGTATCAGCAGGTCTCGGGTGTGGCGCGGACGGTGCGTGGGCCTTCGATGAGTGCGTTTCCGGGCAAGGTGCACGTGCTGGGAGTGACGCGTGTGGGTGGTCAGCGGGCCTTTGTGCTCGAGTATCTGCAGGCGCGGGATCCGACGCTGGTTCGTCGTCCGTTCTTTGCGCGGTTTGATCCCAGGGCGACCTGGTTTGATCAGTTGCGTCCGCTGACCGAGGCGGATGCGATGTTCTGGCCGGACGAGTCGCCGAAGCCTGAGACGACGCCGTTGCGCGTCCGGGTGGAGAGTCGATCGCCTGCGCGGGACGAGATCTCCAGGAACTGAGCGGCGCCGGTTCAGTGGGAAGGGCATAGGCTCCCGGTGATCGATGCCCGTGTTGTGCGCATCAAACTTGTCGGATGCACTCGCTCCGATGGTGCTCGGCGTGCTGTTTGCGTGTGCAGTCGGCTGTCTGGTGTATTGGGGCGCGGCGCTGTGGCAGACGATTTCCACCTTGCGGTCGCTTCCGACGGCCCGGGCCGGGCTTGATCTGCCCGTGGATGAGGACCTTTGCGTATGTCTGGTGGTGCCTGCCCATAACGAAGAAGAGGCACTGCCCAGGCTTGTGCGCTCACTGCGTGCCCAGGATCTTCCCAACGCTCGATTCGTGCTGGCGCTGGACCGGTGTACCGACGGGACGGCAAGCGCAGCCCGGTCGGCGATCGGCGATGATGATCGCTTTGAGATCATCGAGGTTTCGACGTGTCCTGAGGATTGGGCAGGCAAGGTCAACGCGGCGTGGATGGGCGTGCAGCAGTCACAGGCGGCGCGTCAGGCCGAAGTGCTTGTCTTTACTGATGCCGACTGCGTGTTTGAGCCGGGGTGTCTTCGCGCCTGTGCTGCGTTGCTGGAGGCTCGAAAGCTCGATCTGCTGAGCCTGCTGAGCACATTGCGCTGCAGGCACTGGTTTGAGCATGTGTGTCAGCCGACGGCGATGCTCGAGTTGATGCGCCTCTTTCCCCTGCATCGAGCCAATCGCAACGATGGCTCGCATCGGGCGTTTGCCAATGGGCAGTTCATGATGTTCCGGGCCGAGGCGTATCACCGAGTCGGGGGACACGAAGCGGTGCGTGAGGCGTTGCTTGAAGACATCGCGTTTGCCCGGTTGATGACGCTGCCCCGGCATGGCATGCGGACGGGGCTGCTCCTGGCCGACGGGATGGTGCGCTGTGCCATGTATGAGACCTGGCAGCAGTTTCGTGATGGGTGGAAGCGGATATTGATCGAGTCGTGCGGTCGAAAGTCGAGCCGGCTTCGCAGCGCCGCATGGCGGGGACGGCTGGCAAGCGTGGGGCTTCCCACGGGTACTTTTCTGTGCCTGCTGGCAGCGGTTTTCGTGAGCGGGTTGTCCGAGCCGGTCCGCCTTGGGGTTGTTGGCGTCTCGGCTGCGGGTCTGATCGTCTGGCTGACGACGCTGGTGCTGATCGCCCGGGCGGCGCATGCGCCGGTCTGGTCGGTGCCGCTCCACGTGATCGGGGGGTGGCTTGTCGGGGCGATCGAGCTTGAAGGAGCGTGTGATCTGGTTGCGGGCAGGCCGACCCGGTGGGGCGGGCGGGAATACGTCCTGGAGGATCGATCGTGATACGGTTTCGTTCGACGTGTCCGGATGTGCGGCTGGAGATGACGCCTCTGATCGACGTGATTTTTCTGCTGCTGACCTTTTTCATTTTTGCGCTGGTGTTGATGGTCCGGGCGGAAGTTCTCGACGTGAAGCTTCCCGAGATTTCCGGGGGTCAGGCACCTTCGGGCGATATGGTGAGCATTGCGCTGGATCGCGCGGGGCGGATCACCATCGAGGCCGAGCCGGTGTCGCTCGAGTCGGTTCCGGCGCGGGTGCGCGAGCTGTTGGAGGTTCGCAAGGGCGCCAGGCTTGTGATTGCTGTTGACCGGGATGGAAGCTCGGGCGCCTTGATTCGGCTTGCAGACGTTCTGGCGAGTTCGGGTCTGGGCGAGTTCAGCATCATCGGGACGGATGCGAAAGAGGGGCGTGCTGCATCGGAGCAAGAGCCTTGAGGGGGGCGGTGCGGATTGACACGACTCATCTATAATCTGTTCGTGCAGCGGAACGTACTGAATCTGAGGTGGCCCGCGGGCGGGTGGAGTGCGAGGCCGTTGCGATCGCTGTGCCTGCTGCTTGCGACGTTGGTGCTTGCGGGATGGCAGGAGGCGCCGGATGAGCCGCCGGTGGCGGTTGCCGGCTCGCGTCAGGCCGATCTGGTCGTGGTGATCACGATCGAAGGCCCGATCAGCTCGTTGACCTCGTACAGCGTGCAGCGTCGGATCAGGCGGGCAGCCGAGGCCGGGGCCGATGCGATTGTGCTTGACATCAACTCCGAGGGCGGAGAGCTGGGCGCTGTGCTTGACATCTCGCAGGCAGTCAAGAACAGCCCGGTGCCCAACACGGTGGCGTGGGTTCATCCAAAGGCCTATTCGGGCGGGGCGATCATCGCGCTGGCAGCCAAGGAGATTGTGATTTCGCCGGCGGCGCAGATGGGCGACGCGTTTCCGATCACCGGTGTGATCGACCGTCAGCACATGGGCATTCGTGCGCTGACGGCGGACGAGCGGACCAAGCTGCTGCCTCCGCTTCTGGCCGAAGTCGTGGATTCGGCGCGGCGCAACGGCTACGACGAGTACCTTGTGCAGGCGATCGTCATTGATGGCATCGAGCTGTGGCTGGTTGAGGAAGAGGGAACGGGGCGGCGTTTTGCCGTCAATGAAGATGAGTATCGGGCAATCTTCGGGCGCGACCCGGATCGGCCCAAGCCTGAGTTTGCTTCGGTGCCGGGCGCTCGGGGGGGAGTCAAGGGTGAGGCGGGCGAAGAACAGGCCGGCCCGGCGGAGTCGAAGGCAACGGACTTTCAGCCGGCGGCACCTGAGCTTGCGGATCTGGCGCGAGCGGTGAATGACCGGCTGTATGGGGGCATCGACAGTGCGCGGCCGCGGTTTGATGCTTCGCAGGCCGGGCGTTGGAAGGACCTCGGGTATCTGACCGACGGGAGTGCGCCGATCGTCATGTCGGCCGAGCAGATGCAGGAGCTGGGCTTTGCTTCGGCGGTGATCAGCAACGACGAAGAGCTCAAGCGTTTTTTCGGTGCGACGCGGCTTGTGCGAAGCGATCAGTCGTGGTCCGAGACCGCGTCCGGGTTTCTGTCGCAGAACATGGTGCGATTTGTGCTGATTGCTGTGTTTCTGCTGGCGCTTTTCATTGAAATGTCGAGTCCGGGGCTGATTCTGCCGGGCACTGTTGCGCTGTGTGCGGGGTTTTTGCTGATTGCCCCGCCGATGATCATCGGGATGGCCAACTGGTGGGAGATCGGCGCCATCGGCGTGGGGCTGTTGTTCATTCTGATGGAAATCTTCGTGTTGCCGGGCTTTGGCATCTTCGGCGTCATCGGGCTGATTGCTCTGTTTGCCGGGCTCGTGGGCACGTTCATACCCAATGACGGGTTGATCCCCGATCAGCCGGGCGATACGGCCCGGGCGTTGCAGGGCGTTGTGGTGATTCTCGGGGGCTTGCTTACTGCCGGGATCGGGATGTATTTCGTTTCCAGGCATTTTCAATCGCTTCCTCTGCTGGGCCGGCTTGTCTTGCAGGATCGCCCGGGAGAGGACGAGGAGCTGTCTCTGACGGAGATGCTCGGTTCAGACCCCGCAGCTGGGGTGTCGGTCGGTGATGAGGGGGTGGCGATCACGAAGCTCAAGCCTGTGGGCAAGGCCGAGTTTGGTGATCGGATTGTTGATGTGATGGCGGACCTGAGATTCATCGACAACGGGCAGCGGGTGCGTGTTGTGTCGGTTGACGCCAATCGTGTGGTGGTGGAGCCGATCGACGGCGCGGAGGGGCTGCATGAATGAGGCCTTGCTGCTCTACGTGGGCATCGGGTTGCTGGCGGTGGCCTTGCTGCTGGTGGTTGTCGAGGCGTTCTTGCCGTCCGGGGGAGTCATCGGCGCGGTGGCGGTGATCGCGGCGGCGGCGGGGATCGTGGCATTGTTCAACGTGAGCGTGGGATGGGGCGTGACGGGGCTTTTGGTATCGCTGGTGCTTGGGCCGGTTTCATTCTTCTATGCGGTATCGATGTTGCCCTCGACGCCGTTTGGGCGCAGGCTGATTGGAGAACCCAGCGAGGAGGAGATTGCCGCGAGACGGGAAAAGGAGCTGCGTCTGCTTGAGGAGTATCACGCGCTGGTGGGGGCTCAGGGGGTGGCGGTGACGGATCTCAAGCCGGTCGGTGCGGTGCGGATCAACGGCAAGCGATATGACGTGCTGGCCGAGGGCGGATTGATTGATGCGGGGACGAAGGTGAGAGTGACATCGGCAGAGCCCAATCTGATCAAGGTGCGGGCCGTGCGGAGTCAGAGTGGTTAGGATGTCTCAAGAGTTCGCGGGCGCGGGCTTGATGGGAGATGGAATCGAATGCCCAGTGGCGACACCATTTTGATCATTGTCGGGATCATCGGCCTTCTCATCGCGATTGTCGTTTTCTTCGCGTTGTTTCAGTTCCTGGGGTTGTGGTTCCAGGCATTGCTTTCGGGTGCGCGCGTCTCGCTTGTGGACATCATCGCGATGCGATTCCGCAAGGTTGATATTCGCGCGGTGGTGCTCAGTCGCATTCGTGCGGTCAAGGCGGGGCTGAACATTTCCACCAACCAGCTCGAGACGCATTATCTTGCGGGCGGGCGGATCGTCAATGTGGTCAATGCGCTGATTGCGGCGCAGAAGGCGCGGATTGAGCTTGATTGGGACACGGCGTGTGCGATCGACCTGGCCGGACGTGATATTTTTGATGCGGTCAATACGAGCGTGAATCCGAAGGTCATTGACTGTCCGAGTCGTGAGAGCGGCAAGCCGACGATCGATGCGGTCGCCAAGGACGGAATTCAGCTCAAGGCGCGTGCTCGCGTGACGGTGCGAACCAATCTGCCCCGGCTTGTGGGTGGTGCGACCGAAGAGACGATCATCGCGCGTGTGGGCGAAGGCATCGTTTCGGCGATCGGTTCGGCCGATTCGCACAAGCTGGTGCTGGAGAACCCGGACAACATCTCCAAGGCGGTCATTCAGCGCGGGCTGGATGCAGGGACGGCGTTCGAGATTCTGTCGATTGACATTGCCGACGTGGACGTGGGGGAGAACATTGGCGCCAAGTTGCAGGCCGATCAGGCCGAGGCAGACAAGCGTCGCTTCCAGGCCGAAGCCGAGAAGCGCCGGGCGATGGCTGTGGCGCAGGAACAGGAGTTCACTGCCGAGGCGCAGAAGAACCGGGCGCTGGTCGTGCTTGCCGAGGCGGAAGTTCCCAAGGCGATCGCCGAAGCGTTTCGCAGCGGCAACCTGGGCATCATGGACTATTACCGCATGAAGAACATCGTGGCGGATACGTCGATGCGTCGGTCCATCGCCGGCGAAGACCCGGACACGCAGTCCAAGATCTGAGTCATCGGCCATCGGAGGCGCGCCGCGCTCGATCCAGCAGCATGCTGACGCGGTGACGGCGCACGCGGTCGTTGAACCAGGGCGATACCTCGCGCTCGATCTGAAACGCCGCGATCTCGCGCAGGCGGTCTGAAGCGGTCGTGCGCGGCGATTCGGGCTCGGCGGCGCTTCTGGTCGCAAGTGTGGGTCGGAGAAGCTGCGGGTCGATTGACAGATCGATCGAGGTGTTCAGCCGGCCCGACAGGGCGTGCGAGAGGGATTCGACTTCCGAATCCAGTCCGAGTTGACGCAGGAGCCACGGCGCGGGCTCGCCGATGACAAATGTCGTGTCGGCGGGGATCGTCGCCACCATGCCCGAGCGGGTCAGGGCGTAGTCTGCCTGCGGGAATACGGCGGTCAGGGCACCGCTGCGGCGGGCATAGACCGGCCCGAACGCCGAGTCCATGCGATAGACGCGCTCCCAGTTGTCGGGGGCGCGCATATCCAGCGGCATGACGCGAAGCGTCTCGTAGAGCGGGCTGACATCCCCGGCTCCGGCCTCGACCGGATGGTCAAAGCTCCACCCCCGTTCCGGTTGGGTCTGGATGACGCAGGACACGATCAAGGCGGCTGCGAACATGAACTCTCCTATCGGCACTTGGCCGGGGTGGAAACTAACCTCGCAGCAGCAGGCGCACGGTGTAGCGGAGCGTCTGTCCGGGCTCGAGCTGCTCGAGCGCTTCGCCCCTGGCCTTCCAGCGATAGACAGCGTCGAGAATGGCGCCGTCGACGAAACTGTTGCCCGTGTTGAGCGTTCGGCCTCCTGAGCGTGCAAAGCGGGCGCGGGCGACCGAGCCGTCCGGCTTGAACTCGATGATGATCAGAGGATTGTCCGGATTGGCCAGCATCCGCACCGTTGTGCCGAAGTCTGGACGCACGGTTGTGATCTCGATGCCCTTACCCGCGAGCGGCTTGCCGGGCTTGTATTCGAGCGGCTTTTCGAGCGATGAAGCGTCCGATTCGCGCGGGTCGGCAATGCCCGGACGGCCGGTGGCTGCCGGGCTTGGCGTGGGCGCAGGCTCAGTCCTCGGCGCCGGGTCGGCTGGGGGAGCCTCAGCCGGTTCGGGTTTCGGCTCGGCTGGTTCCGCAGGCCCGGTGAGC
>RFGK01000148.1 GCA_003697045.1 Planctomycetota bacterium | reverse complement strand
GCCGCGTGTCACCAGCGAGGCATCCGCATCATCGTCGATGACGTGTTGAATCACTGCTCATCCCAGCATCCGTGGTTTCAGTCGGCGCTCGACCCGGGCAGCGACAAGCACGAGTGGTTCGTCTGGCGTGATCAGCCGCCGCCGGAGCCGGGTGGCCCGCGGCATCCGGTGTGGCACGACCAGTCCATCGCTCGCACCGGCCAGTACTACTACGGGTTCTTCTGGCACGGCATGCCCGACTTGAACCTGCGCTCGGCCGGCGCAACGCAAGCCATGCACGAGCAGAGCCAATTCTGGCTTGCGGATATGGGCGCTGACGGGCTGCGCCTGGATGCCATTCACCATCTGATCGAGGACTGGCCACAGTTTGAACACACGCCGGAGACCTTCAGTTGGCTGCGCGACTTTGCCGATGCCATGCACGCTGTCAAGCCGGGCGTGTTTCTTGTCGGAGAGGCTTGGGGCGACCCCGACACAATCGCGCGGTACATCCAGAGCGGACTTGATTCGGCCTTTGCATTTCCTCTGTGCTTTGCGATCGAAAACGGGCTCAACCAAGGCAGCGCACACGGCATAGCAGATGCGCTGGCCGAAGCCTGGATTGCCATGCGCGGCACACAGTCCACCATCATCGGCAATCACGACATCGACCGTGTCATGAGCCGACTGGGAGGAAACACGGACAAGGCTGCGTGCGCCGCAACGATCCTCCTGACCACGCCGGGCATCCCCTTCATCTACTACGGCGAAGAAATCGGAATGCAGGGCACCAAGCCCGACCCCGACATTCGCACCCCCATGCAGTGGACCGCCGATCCGGACAACGCCGGCTTTTCGACCGCAACCCCATGGAAGCCGATCCATCCATCGGTCACCCGCATCAATGTTGAAACGCAGAGCGGCGACGATGGTTCACTTTTGAGTCATTACCGCAGACTCATACGCCTCCGCCAAACGCATCCGGCCTTGTCGCACGGAGATTTTCGACTGCTCGAGACGGGCGACGATCGTGTGCTTGCATTCCTCCGCCAAACCCCCGGCCAGCGCCTCCTGGTTCTCATCAACGTCTCGGGCGAACAGGCCCGTGATGGTTGGGCGCTCGACGCCCGGGCCGTCGACTTACAGGACGGCACACACCTGACCGAGCTGATCCACGCGGTCCCTGTGCAAGCCCCGCAGCGCGCGGATGATCGAGCATGGCGTCCGCTTCCTGCGCTGGAACCACGCGCAGGGTTTGTGATTCAACTGCCCTGACCTCGAACGCACTCGATCAGGCGTCCTGCGCTGGCAGACTCGCGCGGCGTAGCGGCCTGGCGTCTGGTTCGTCGTCGCGCGATTACGGGCAGCCCTGCGAGAACGCCGCCAGATATGCCACGACGTCGAAGAAGTTGAACTCGCCGTCGTTGGTCAGATCGGCCGAAGGATCCTGGCTGGCAAAGTCGCCGAGGAAGTCGGCGACATCAAAAAAGTCGAGCACGCCGAACGGCTCAACACGGTCGGCAAGGCAGTCTCCCACATGGAAGGGCACATTGAGCACCGTTGCCCGTCCTGAGTGTTCGAACGCCACGACCGTCAGCGTGTGCGGGCCGTTGCTCAGCGGGGCATCAAACGCCCGACGCCACTCAAGCCGATCCCAGCGGGAGGCGAGGTTTTCAATGCCGGCCATTGCGACAGGGTCATCATCGGGCCCGAGATCCAGAAATGTGTGCACCGCCGTGGCCGTGCGATCGGGATTGATGATCTGAAACTCAAAGTTCGGATCGTCAATGGGCATCTCAAGCCCCGGCACCTCGAGCACCGCATCTTCACGATCGATGTAGACAGCCGACCGCCACTCGGTGAACATCGGGCTGGTCAGCGCGGGTCGATGCCGAAAGGCAATCACGGAAATGTAGTGGAACCCCTCATCCAGTGTCGTCGCGTCGATTTGCTGCGAGTATGAGCCGGTCGAGCCGCCCGAGCCGTAGGTGGGGCTGTTGAGCGTCAGGAACTCCTCGTACCCGCCGATGACCTGTGCGCTGAGCGGATAGTCGACCGAGCCGTTCCCGTTGAAGTCTTGCGTGCCCTGGTCGATCTTGAACAGTGCGTTGTCGTCGGTATTGGGGTCCTGCAAATCGGCCTGCACCGTATTGAGCGTGATGCGGAAGGTGTCGGCCGAAATCACGGGAATCTCGTTGAGCCTGCGGAAGTAGGCCGGGAAGTTGGGAGGATCGGCAGGAATCGTTCCCGACTGATTCGTCAGCACTAGCGTCCCTTCCGGCAAGGCTTCCGAGTAGATGACATAGCCCCTGGCATGTTCGACCCCCGTCGAAGAAACGTTGCGAGGCACCTTGAGCGAAACCGTACCACCCGGGCCGACTGTGATCACTTCCGGGATCTGGTTCAGTGGATCCACGACAGGGTCGGCTGCATTGCCCGTCTGCTCGTGCAGCCTCGTGCCCTCGGCGTACCGCGTTGTCACGTTGACCGTGTCGATCCCCGCGTCGTAGCGATCGTTGACTGCGACTATGCAGTTGGCTTGCCCGTTGGCATGACGCTCGAAGGCCAGCACATCGTTGATATTGCTGTTGAGTTGCTCATACAGGCCCCAGGCGAGCTGGTTGTGCAGCTGCACCAGGCGCGTGATCGTCGGGTCCAGCGTGTTGGTAGCGGGGTTGAGACCCAGGGCCAGAGGCACCCCCTCACGCGGGAAGAACCCGCTCGACCGGAACACGCCGCGCCCGTGGTGATAGACCAGCGCCCGGCCGGGCCGCATCAGCACATAGGCATGCTGCGGGTACCCCTGCTGGCGGGCAGTCGGCAGCACGGGCATGGAGCCGCCGTCACCCACCGAACCGTTGTCATGGCTGAACACGTGGTTGAGACCCACCGATCCATTGCTCAGCCCGTCATCGGCGATATCGAGATGTCCGGTGTCCGCATTGGTGAACAATGCCGCCCATGTGCCGAAGCCCGCGGCATTGATGATCTCACGCAACCGGGCCGACCCTTGAATATCGAGCGCATCACGTGAGGCAAACGAATCGAGCCGCACGTAGTTGAACAGCATGTCGAAGTTGCCGGTGACATTTTCGCCAAAGGTGTAGGGGATGGCGCGGTTGCCGTTGGGGTCGATGCGTGCCATGTGAACTGCCGCATCGAAATAGGTGTCCCAGAACCATGTCGGAATGTGCTTGTGTGCATCGAGGCGGAAGCCGTCAACGCGCTGCACTTCGAGCATCCATTGTGCCCAGCGAATGAGATAGCCGGTCGTGTTCTCGGCGACCGGATCACCCGACAGCGGTGCAGTTGTGTTATAGGGATACCGGAAATAGCTCAATCCGCCCGGGTTGCGCGACGTGCCGGGGTTGTCGATCCAGATCGGCGTCAGCGCCTGATCGGGGTACAACGCCGCGTTGCTCGCATCAGGCAGGTTGTATAGCGTTCCGGCCGGGATATTCAGCGGGTTGCCCGGCTCGACCGGGTGTCGGATGAACTGGAAGTTGCTCTCCTGCGCGATGTCGATCAGGCCGACCAGATCGCCGCGGTGCAGGTCGTAGTTGGCCCCGCCCGGGTTCTCTGACTGAAGATACCCGCTTGCATTGCCGGCGTGAAAATCTCCCCAGTCATCGGTGGGCAGCTTGTCGCGCGGCGGATTCTCGCGCGGAATCCAGAACCCCGGCCAGCCACCCGCAGCAAGAAACGCATCCGACTCCGTGCGTGCCGAGTTGTGGTTGAAAATGCCATCGATGTAGACGAGCGCATTGGCGCGATGCAGTTCTTCGACCATGGCGCCGAATGACTGCTCGGTGCCGTAGGTCGTCCGGGCCCGGTTCGAGCCCGTTGCGGTGATGGGGGGTTTGCCCAGATCGAACCGGTCGAACGGGTCATACCCGGCGCTCTGGAACGACGCCTTGGACGGTGGAGGCAGCCACACCGCGTTGTACCCGGCGATGAACATATCCGGGACACGCCGCTCGATGTCGTCCCACTCCGTTTCGAACCACTGGAGGAACACCGGATTTGACTGCGCACGCGATTGGGGCGCACAGCACACAATCGCCAGCAGCGACAAGAATACACATCGGTTCGACAGCATGATCAGGTATTCCCCTCGGGTCAGATCGGCTCGTGAAAGGGCCTTCCCCCTCGCTCCTTCGAGTCTCTTATAGTCATTCGCACCGCGGGGGCCAAGGGCTTCGTTCAACTCGCGAAGGTCTGAAACCCTCTCACGGGCCGATCAGACGGGAAAAGCCCGTTCAAGGTCCTAAAACTCGTAATGCTCGAACACATACTTGACCGGAGAAGCAAGGTGAAAGCTGTCAGTCCCATTCGCCGCCTGGGAGTCTTGCTCGTCGTCGCGGCACTCAGCTGTGCGACATCGGCACAAGCCGTCCGCGAGCTGGTCGGCCCGGGCATGGTTCGCTTCCATGCCAGCGAGGCAGCAAGGGATGACGAACTGCCTTCCTTGGCTCTCATCAAGCCCCTCGAGGCTGTCGGCCGGGCAGACCAGGATTTCCCCGTCGATGTCGTCTTTGGACAAAGCGGCGATCGCTGGACCGCATCCATTGCGATCGACCAGGGCACTTCGCTCTACGGCACTGGCGAGGTCGCAGGCCCCCTCCGCCGAAACGGGCGCATCACCGAGTGCTGGAACACGGACGCCTATGGCTATCAGGACGACACACCGAGCCTCTACACCTCGCAGCCGTGGGTGCTTGCCGTGCGAGCCGACGGCACCGCGTTCGGTGTCCTGGCAGATACCACCTACCGATGCGAGATCGACCTCCGCAACGGCATCGTCTTTCGCGCTCAAGGACCTGCCCAGCCGGTCATTGTGATCGAGCGTCCATCGCCGCAGGAGGTCGTCCAGACGCTCGGAACCCTCACCGGCACCATCGCGCTTCCGCCCAAGTGGGCCATCGGATATCACCAGTGCCGATACTCCTACGACCCGGACGAACGCGTGCGCGAGATTGCCCGCGAGTTTCGTCAGCGCGACATTCCCGCCGATGTGATCTGGATGGACATCGACTACATGGACGGCTACCGCTGCTTCACCTTTGACCCGGTGGACTTTCCAGACCCGCGCGGGCTGAACGAGTGGCTCGCCGGTCAGGGCTTTCACAACGTCTGGATGATTGATCCGGGCATCAAGCGCGAGCCCGGGTATTTCGTTTATGACCAGGGGACCGAGCGTGACGTGTGGGTGAAGACTTCCGGGGGCACGACCTACGCCGGCGAAGTCTGGCCGGGCATGTGCGTCTTTCCTGACTTCACAAACGCCGACGTTCGAGCGTGGTGGGCCGGGCTTTATCACGATTTCATGGCCAACGGGATCTCGGGCGTGTGGAACGACATGAACGAGCCGGCCGTGTTCAACACACCCACCAAGACCATGCCGGAAGACAACTACCACCGGGCCGATGCGCAGTTCGGAGGACCCGCAACACACGCACGCTTTCACAATGTCTACGGCATGCTCATGGTCCAGGCCACGCGCCAAGGCGTCATGGAAGCCAACCCCGACAAGCGCCCGTTCGTGCTCAGCCGGGCAAACTACCTCGGTGGCCATCGTTACGCTGCCACCTGGACCGGCGACAACAGCGCCAACTGGTACCACATCGACGTTTCGATCCCGATGACGTTGAATCTGGGCTTGAGCGGCCAGCCTTTCTGTGGCCCGGATATCGGAGGATTTGCCGGCAACGGTGATGCCGACATGTTCGCACGGTGGATCGGCTTCGGAGCACTCCTCCCATTCTCCCGTGGTCACACCGCAAAGGGCAATATCGACAAGGAGCCGTGGGCTTTCGGCCCCGAAGTCGAAGCAACCGCCCGACGCGCACTCGAACGCCGCTATCGGCTCATCCCGTACATCTACACCCTTTTCGCACAAGCTGCATCCACGGGCATGCCGATCGCCCGGCCGACCTTCTTTGCCGATCCAGCCGACCCGGCACTCCGCTCCGAGGATGATTCGTTTCTTCTCGGCGCCGATTTGCTGGTCGTCGCCCAGCTGCAGCCCGCGCGGGACCGTGTTGTCATCATGCCCGGGCCCATCGACGGGGTGGCTTGGCGCCCGTTCGATTTCGAGAGCTTCGATGGCGGCCGCGACTCAAAGGACTCCGATCAGCCCGCTTTGTTCATCCGGCCGGGATCGATCATTCCCACCGGGCCTGTCATGGAGTTTGTGGACGAAAAACCCCTTGATCCCCTCACTTTGATCGTCTGTCTCGATGCTCACGGGCGTGCCTCGGGCACGCTCTATGAAGACGCCGGCGACGGCTGGGGATACCTTCGCGGGGAATACCTCAAAACCACGTATGAGGCTCTGCGCAGCGGCGATGAGCTTCTCGTGCGCATCGCACACGAAGAAGGACACTTCCCGCGTCCGGATCGTGCCGTCACGGTTCGGCTGCTCATGCATGATGGGCGTGAGTTGCTCGCTCACGGACGCGACGGACAGGAAGTGCGCATCGCCCTGCCTTGAGTACGCGTTGCGTAGACGCCCCGCGCGCGGCGCGGTAAGGTGACAGCCATGCCCACGACCCCAGAAACGCCCCCTGACCCGGCCACGCTGAGCTATGAGCAGGCGATCGAAGAGCTCGAACACATCGTCGAGCAAATCGAAAGCGGCGAGGCGAGCCTTGAAGAATCCATGAAGCTCTATGAGCGGGGCTCAAGGCTTCTTCAGAGGTGTCGCACTGTGCTCGATCAGGCCGAGCAGAAGCTCAGTGAGATCGATGCCGCCTCACTCTCGCAGGATGCGGAGTAGCAATCGCCGATGAGCACATTGACGTTCTACACGCTCTTGCCGCAGGCGATCTGGGTCGCCTTCATGTTTGCGTACGGGGCCTGTGTCGGCTCGCTGATCAATGTGCTGGTCTACCGCCTGCCGAGGGGGATGGGCGTCGTGCGACCGGCTTCGCGGTGCCCGTCCTGTCAGACCAGGCTCACGTTCCGCGAGAATATCCCGGTCCTGGGATGGATCCTGCTCCGGGGAAGGTGCCGATTCTGCAAGCAGCGGATCTCACCGGAATACCCGATCGTCGAGACAGTGGTGGGGTTGCTCTTCGTGCTCCTCTACCTTGTGTTCTATGGATTCGACGAGCTTGCGCCGCGGTCTGCGCTGGCCATGCTTCAGCCGGAGTGGGCCATGAACGGCCTCGGATCGACCTGGCCGATCCTCCTCGTCTATTTGATCCTGGTCGGCTCGCTCGTTGCGATCACCCTCATCGACGCACGCACCGCACAGATTCCGCTTGTGCTTGTGTGGACGCCTGCGCTCGTCGCCTTGCTGATCCACACCGCGCACGCAGCATTCGTTCAGGTCAGACACGGCAACCCGGCCTTTCTTCAGCCCGGAATCGGGTGGAAGCTTGCCGATGGGACGCGCTGGTTTGCAGCCCCGGGGCACGTTTGGTCCCTTCCCACCGCCGGGGTCCATGACTGGTGGTTCGTCGGCTCTGCCATGGGAGGCGCAGCCGGGCTTGCCATCGCTGTCGTTCTGCTGGAGTTGGGACTCATACGCCGGAGCTTCGCAGACTACGACGAGTGGGAAAAAGCAGAGCGGGCAAGACAGGCATCCGAGTCATCCACCAGCCATCAAGACGAGCCGGCCGATGCTGACGCGCCCGTGGCAGGGGCCGCCGATGACGCTGAGATCTGGATTCAATACCCGCACGCACGCCGGGAAATGCTCAAGGAAATCGCCTTTGTCGCTCTCCCCCTTGGACTGGGGGTAGTGGGGGCGTGGTTTGCACCCTGGCTGGTGGAGCAGACCGTCGGTCCCTGGAAGCAGGCGTCCCCCTACGCGCCGACGCTGGTCCCGCCGATCAACGTTCCGCTCTGGCTGAGCGTTCTCTCCGGCGTGCTGGCCGGGTATCTGTTCGGCGGCGGCATCGTCTGGGCGATTCGCATTCTGGGGTCGCTTGCATTTGGCAAGGAGGCGCTCGGGCTGGGTGATGTCCACCTCGTCGCTGCCATTGGCGCCTGTGCGGGTTGGATTGATGCCGTGCTCGGCTTTTTCGGTGCTGCGTTCGTCGGGCTGGCGTGGACGCTTCTCGCCGGGCTCATGCGCGGCAAGCTGGGCAGAACGCTCCCCTATGGGCCCTACATTGCTATTGCAACCTTGCTCATCATCATCGCAAAACCGGGGGTTGAGTGGTTTCTGGGAAGACTTACCGGCATGCAGATCAACCTCCCGTAGACCGGCGCGTGCGGACGGGCTTTGATGCTGCTACATTGATGCTCAGCTCTCTTTCAATCGCACATGGAGGCGCTCACATGCAAAGGACTGCAACGAGGAACAGGCACATGGGATGGAGATACATCGTCGCAGCAGCTGCGCTGGCCGGTACGCTCGGGCTCGGTGGATGCAACAAGAGCCAAAAGGCAAACTACGATGCAGCCGTCGCAGAGAACACCGAGCTCCGCGAGCGGCTCGGAGAAGCCCAGGCTTCGCTGACCGAAGTCGCCGAGCAAAACCGTGAGCTGACCGCAGCAAACCAGGCGTTGTCGGAGGAGAATCGTCGCCTCGCCGACCAGCTTGCAGAATCAAGACAGAACGCCAATCCTTTTGCCGGCCAGGTCAACCAGGGTGATGGCCGCGAGGTTGTCATCACGATCGCCGGCGACGTGCTCTTCAAGCCCGGCCAGGTCACTATCAGTAACGAGGGCAAACGCACACTCGATCGGGTTGCTCAGCAGCTCAACACTCAATACGCGGGAAGGACCATCCGCATCGAGGGATATACGGACGCCGATCCGATCCGCAAGAGCGGGTGGAAGTCGAATGAGCACTTGAGCGCCGAGCGGGCCTTGGCGGTCGAGGCCTACCTGGTTTCCAAGGGTGTCGACAACAATCGCATCTACTCGGCGGCTTTCGGCCCGTCCAACCCGAAATCGACCAAAGCGGCCAGCCGAAGGGTCGAGATCGTGATTCTGGCAAACTGATGGGCTCCCGAGTGGCCCGCACGGCCGGGCGGGGGCTATTGTGTGATCCGTCTGCGGCGACTGGCCGTGGGCGCAAACGGGCGATTGGCGCAGCTGGCTAGCGCGCCTGCATGACACGCAGGAGGTCACAGGTTCGAGTCCTGTATCGCCCATTTCCCCTGTTTTCATGGGCTTGCACCCGCTCGCATCCATTTTCCTGAATCCTTCAACAAGCCTCGCGCAAAGCGTGGGTTGGGAGGCCTCGCTTGGCAGAACCAGATCTGGTCACAGGCCTGCCAGCGCGGTGTGCAGAATGTGAGTCTACAGCCTCCAGCAGCGGCCCGGAATGCCGGGTAGCCCGCGTGAGGCGCGGCCTATCCGACTGTTCGCCTTGGCAGCACGGAGGGGGAATCGCTCGCATGACAGTCGCTGAGTGCGTGTCCCTCGGCTGGGCAGTTGTGTCCCTGCGCCCCTGGGGTGCAGGCAAAATTGTGTAATAGCCATATTGACATGGCGTCATGTTGCCATTATGATGGCAGCATGAATACGGACACATTCTCTCTTGCCGACCTGTCTGAACGCACCGGGATCGAGCCTCGCACGATCCGGAGCTACATCGAGCGCGATCTTCTGCCCGGAGCTTCGGGGCGTGGGCGTGGCGCCACCTATGACCGCGATCATCTCTATCGCCTGCTGACGATCAAGAAGCTGCGGGAGCTCAACACCGACGTGACGCTCGACAAGCTGCGTCAGCTTCTCCAGCACCTTTCGCCCGAGCAGATTCGTGACATCGCGACGGGCGCCTTGCCCGTTCTTGCCCTCGTCGACACCGACGAGCCCAAGCCTGCCGGCTCGGCACTGGACTACGCCAGGACGGAGATGGCTGAGCACGTGCAGACCATGCTGACGCGACACGGCTTTCATATGCCGTGGGGGGCGGCACACTCGACGCACGGCCCCCATGCCGCCGCACGTCGCATGAGTGCCACGCGGATCGAGCGTCTGCTCGACGCGCTCAGTGAGCTGGCCCGATCGGCGGGCATCAAGCGTGTGGATTCCAAGGTCCAGGGCGAAGCCTGGTACAGGCTGCGCATTACGCCGGACATCGAGCTGTCGGTCCGTGGTCCGCTCGACCCGGACCAGTTGATCCAGTTGCAGGAGATCGGTGACCACCTGCGCCACTTCTTCACGAAAGGAACACGGCCATGAACATGAACACACGCCCAGCGCCCGAACTGTCAGCATCCATAGACAGCCCAGAAGTCAGCAGCCTCACCAGCACTGAACGCTACCTGCTGTTGAATGTCACGACCCCGCCGCTGCCTCGGGAGAACCGGCAGCGCCTGCCGCTCAATCTGTCCATCGTCATCGATGCTTCGGGATCGATGTCAGGCGCGCGACTTGAGGCTGCCAAGACGGCTGTGCACCGTCTGATCGACACGCTTGAAGACGGCGACATGCTTTCTCTCGTCTCCTTCGCCGACGAGGCAGTCGTGCACGCCGAAGCCGTTGCGCTCGGCGTCGAAGGCAGGCATCGTCTCCACAGCGTGACGCGATCGCTCTGCACGCGCGGTTGCACAAACCTCTTTGACGGCTGGCACCGCGGTGTGCTGGCGGCTGCCGAGATCATGGACCGCGGCGAGCGTCGCAACAGCCGCGTGCTGCTGCTCTCGGACGGGCACGCCAACTGCGGCCTGCTGGACATCGATGCCATTTCCCGGCACGCGTCGGCGTTACGAGATCGTGGCCTGCCGACCTCGACCGTGGGCATCGGCGCCGCGTACTCGCCCACCTTCCTGCTGGCCCTGGCCGAAGCAGGGGGCGGGTCGTTGCATGACACCGACACGGGCGAGGACCTGATCGATGTGATGCTCGGCGAGCTGGACGACGTGCGCAAAGTCGTTGTCGAGAACGCCGAGATTGAGATTGACCTGCCGCACGGCGTGGATGCCAGCGTGCTCTCATCCACCGACGCGCACTCGGTGCGGGGCACGCTGCGGGTGCCTCTCGGTGCTCTGATCGAGCAGATCACACGCCGCGTGGTGGTGCGTTTGCTTGCGCCGCCGGCGCCCGAAGGATCGTCGCTGGAGGTGCGTGCCCGGCTGCACTGGAATCGACCCGGAATCCCTCAGGATCACTACACCGGCGAGGATGTCTCGGTCACGCTGCGATCCGTGAGCGAGGCAGAACTGGCTGCAGCGGCGCCCGCCCCCGACATCGCAGCCCACGTCGCCGAGCTGTGGAACGCCTGGGCCATCCGCTATGCCACCTCGCTGAATGAGCGATGCGACTTTGAACGTGCCGTGTCCTTCCTCGACGGGGAGTTGTCGCGATTCGAGCCATACGCCCGATCCCTCCCGCACGGCAGGAAGCTGGTTCGTGAACTTCACAGCCTCCGTCGCTGTGTCGGGCGCCAACTCGACCCGATCATGACCAAGGGGTTGATCAAGGGTTCCCGCGACGCAATCCACGGCGTCATGGACAAGCGGGCTGCCATGCGCGGGCGAAACTGGAAGGAATGGCTCCACGAGGACCTGCATTCAGGCTAAGCCTGACAGTGCCATCGAGTGTCTGAGACGATTTGAGCGGTCGCTGGGCCGGGCCGTGCTGCGTGCCCGGTCCGCGGCTGCGACGGTGGGCACGCTCTGCGGGCGAGCAACGAGTGGTGGGGGAAAGGAGGTATGTCATGCATGCAACAGAAGCAGTGGGAATGATGGTCAACACGCTTGATACCTCGGTATTTGAGAAAATGGCGTGTCGGGACGTGGTCTGGGAGAGCCAGTGGGTGTGGAAACCGATCACGGGACTCTCCGCGGTGCTCGAGTACCTCAAGGGGAAGCACGACACGCTGCGTGACAGCCGGGTCCATCCGCTCGCACAGCTTGGCTACTGGTGGGAGTACGTGTTGAACCTGTCCATCGCGCGTGGCGGGGGCCCGCTCGCACAGCCTGGCCACTCGTGGGAGTTCGGTACGCCCGACGCACTGGTCATCGAGCAGTTCGGTGCTCCCTTCTACACCATGATCGTGCAAGCCAATAGCTTGGGCTACATCAAGCGTGTGGATGTCTGCTCGGCGCCCTCGCCTGCCGAGATCAGGCAGACGGGCGTCTTTCCGGGGCTCACCGACGAGCAGGTGCAAGCCAGGCGCGACATGTGGCTCGAAGACGTGGCTGAACAGGTCAAGCAGGAGCACGGCCCGGTTGAGATACGGGGGTATTACATGTCGGGGTCCGAATGGATGCGCGAGACGCTGGAGTCACTG
>RFGK01000147.1 GCA_003697045.1 Planctomycetota bacterium | reverse complement strand
GCGGACATCTGCCGGGCGACGGGCACAATCGTCCAGATTCGTGCGCCCGGTCACGAACAGGGCGTGCTCGCCCGGCCCATCGGGCAGATGCGCATGATCGTCAACGGCCGGGAGTGGCAGCCCGGCTCTCCCGTGCGCATGGAAGTGAAAGCTGGCAGTGTTTGCTTCTGGTTTCCAGTCGGCGACGAGCAGGCAGGACTCGCGCAGCACGTTCTGGTGCGAGTCTCATTGCCTGTCGATGCCGAGGCGGTCGATCTGTCCATTTCCCGGGTACAGGGGTTTCCTCGTCCCGACGGCGGGTTGAATGCCGCTTTGCGAATGCCGATCGAGCCGGGGTTTCTGCCGGCGCGTCTTCGCACCGATTCGCCCTTTGCTGCTCATGTCGTTGAAGGCGGGGAAGCGGTGTGCCGCAAGTATCCGCAAGGTGACTGGATGACCTCGCCGCAGTGGTTTGAACACCTGCGCGGGGCGATTTGCTCCTCAACGTTCATCGATCTGGCGGATGGAAACGGGTGCGGTTTTGCCGTGTTGCATGACTCGACGCAACAGTGGATTCGGACCGAACGAGGCGTCGAGGCCGTGTTGATGGCGTACGACCCGTGGGACGAACGCAGGTTTGCGCCTGATGACCAGATCCGCTTTCGCATTGTGCCACACACGGGCATGAGCGATGCAGCAAGAGTGCGCCTGGCGTGCGCGTTTCTGGACGACACCGCAGTGGAAATCAACAAGCATCCGGAGCCGGTGGGTGGAGGAGGTGCGCCCGAAGACAATCCCATCCCGCCGGTGTTTTCGCCGATTGAGGTTCTCGGTGATGACAACATCGTCTGCCATGCGCTGTATCGCGATTCAATCAAGAGCGGTGAGCACCTGCCCGATTGGGCCGGACACGAAATGGCAGAGCGCAGCGATGGAGCGTGCACGCACCCGTTCATCGTGCGACTGGTCGAGTGGGATGCCGAGCCGGGCACGGCGATCCTCAAGTTCCCGGGCGCGATCGCAGCTGCGGCCAAGACGAATCTGATGGGCGAAGTGGGGGCGCACGTCGGCGGGGGAGAAGACACGGGCTGGCTTGAGCCTGAGCCGTGCGAGCCTCCGGAGTGGGCTTTGGGACTGGAAATCCCTGGCGGGTGGAACCAGATTCTGGTGTCGATGAAGCCACGTGAGATTGCGACGGTGATGCTCGATCTCGTGCTCGGGCGCAAACGATGGCGTGATCTTGATGCCAAACGAGAAGTCTGGGCGACGATTCACAGGACATCGGCAAAGCGTGATACGAACGAGTAGTTGAGGGATCTCATGGCTGCGCGCGTCTGCATCGTCGGTTCGATCAATATGGATCTTGTCGTGCGCACGCCGCGTCTGCCTGCACCGGGCCAGACGCTCATGGGTGGGCCGTTCACACGGTTTCCCGGCGGCAAGGGCGCCAATCAGGCGGTTGCCGCAGCCCGTGCCGGTGCCGATGTATCCATTGTCGGCGCCGTGGGCGACGACGAGCACGCAGCATCCATGCGCCGCACGCTCGAAGAGAACGGCGTGGACATTTCGCAACTCGCCCTGCGTGAGGGTTCGGCTACGGGCGTAGCGCTGATCACCGTGGACGAACAGGGCGAGAACACCATCGTCGTTGCGCCGGGAGCCAACGCATCGGTCGGTCCGGATGATGTGGAAGCAGCAGGCGATGCGATTCGAAACGCCGACGTGCTGCTGATGCAACTCGAAATCCCGCTGGATGCGGTGATTCGGGCGGCCGAAGTGGCGCGGGCCTCGCATACGAAAGTCGTACTCAACGCAGCGCCAGCTCGTGCGCTCCCGCATCAACTGCTGCAACTGCTGGATGTGCTGATTGTCAACAGGGGTGAGGCAGCCGTCATCTGCGGCAGAACGGACCGCGAAGCGCCCGAATCGCTCGCACGCGGTCTCAAGCAGCTCGGAGTGTCAGACCTTGTCATCACGCTCGGCTCGGAAGGCGCACTGTACGCCGGCGCGCGCACGATACGCATCCCTGCGTTCCTCGTGGAACCAATCGATACGGTTGGCGCGGGCGATGCGTTTGCGGGTGCCTTTGCCGTGGCTTTGGCCGAGAGGATGCCGAGCGAGCGGGCGCTTCGATTCGCATCGGCTGCCGGTGCGCTGGCGACGACAAGAGACGGCGCGATTCCGTCGCTTCCCGGGCGGGAGGAGATTGAGCAGTTGATGTCGTGACGGGGGGAAGGAAGGCACGCCATGGGGTTTATCACGCACATTCCGGGGACACAGCCGGTCGAGCCGCCGGACAAGCACCCGCAGGCACGGGGCGTCGGAGTGCTCGGGTTGCATGAAGGTCGCACGTTGCTGCTGGCGCTTCAGACGCGATGCGTGTATGCGCGTGCCGTGGCAGGATGCGATTTGAATGAGGAGAAGATCAAGTCTTCGCGCGAGGAGTATCCGGACCTGTTTTACACGAGCGATTACGACGCGATGCTTGCCCGCGAGGATGTGGACATTGTGGCGATCTATACGCCTGATGCGCATCACGCCGAGCACATCATCAAGGCGTTTGAAGCTGGGAAGGATGTGATCTGTACGAAGCCGCTGGTGAACGCGCTCGAGCACGCAGCGCGCGTGCTCGACGCGGGCCGGCGCACCGGTCGAAAGCTGCTCGTTGGGCAAAGTACGCGGTTTTTTGAGCCGTTTCGGCGTCAGCGGGCCGATCTGGAAGCCGGGCGTTTCGGCGGGCTGGCGGGCATCGAACTTGTTGACGCACATTACATCCACCGCATGGACTGGTACTACCGAAAGAGTCCGTGGGCTGCGACGGAGACGGACTGGGTCTTCCTCGGCATGTCGCATCCGATTGACCTGGTGCGGTGGTACCTCGGGAGGATCGCACAGGTCAGCGCATTCGGGTTCAGGAGCGCCATGGGTGCGTCGTTCGGCCTGGGCGGCAACGACATCTGCATCGCAAACTTCACCGCGGCGGACGGACGGATCGGACGCGCGATGGGACACTACGGCTGCCACGAGCTGCCGCGAGCACGCAACTGCATCGAACTGATGCTCTACGGCACCGGCGGGACCAGCCTGGCGCAATACCACGACATGCGGTACGTACACACCGGAGATGACAGGCAAGCCCGTGCGTCGGGCAACGCGAAGGTGGGCCCAGAGATGCCTGGCACCTTCGATCCCGGGGAAATGAGTGAGATTGTGGAAGACTACCTGTATGCGGGGAGGCATTACTACTTCAACAGCGAAGTCCACGGCATGCACTACGGCGAGTTTGCCAACTATGCCGACTTCTTCGCGGAAGCGCTCATCGAAGGTCGCGACGCTTCGCCGGGGCTCGAAGAGGGCGTTGAGACGTGCTGCGTGATGGAGGCGGTGAGACGATCAGCCAACACGGGCAGGCCGGTGGAGGTCGAACCGTTGTTGAACGAAGTCGGCCTGCTGTAGCACGACTCGACGGCACCGAGCCGGGACGACAGACCCGAAAATCACCGGTCAGTCATTGTCCTCGTGATCGAGCTCATCGTCACCTGCGGGTCCATCGAGATCAAGCGGTCGCACCCAGATATTGCGGAAGCGCATCGGGTTGCCGTGATCCTGAAGCTTGATCGGGCCGGTGGGTCCGTGGGGCGCATAGGTGGCCACATCTCGGTGTCGCGTGGCGCCGAGCATGGCGCGGTGGTTGTGCACGAGCACACCGTTGTGAAACATGGTGACGTAGGCCGGTCGTTCGAGCTTGCCATTCTCATCGAAACGGGGGGCCTCGAAAATGATGTCGTAGGTCTGCCACTCGCCTGGTTTTCGGCTTGCATTCACCAGGGGCGGCCACTGTCCGTACAACGCGGCCGCCTGTCCGTCCGCATACGTTTTGTTGTCGTACGAGTCGAGAATCTGAATCTCGTAGCGTCCGAAGAAGAAGACGCCGGAGTTGCCGCGGCCCTGGCTGCTGCTCTCGACCTCGGCCGGGGTTGCAAACTCAAGATGCAACTGAACGTCTCCGAAGGATTCGCGTGTCTGAATGTCTCCGGTACCGGGGCGGACCTGCATGGCCTGGTCGCCGACAAGTTCCCACTTGGCGCTTTGTCCGCTTGCGTGCTGCCATGCGTCGAGGTTGGTGCCATCAAAAAGCACGACGGCATCGGACGGCGGCGGCGCGATGGTCTTCGGCGCAGGGCCGGGATCGACCACAGGCGGGTTCGGACGGTCCTTGTCGTGGACGCGCCACGGCTGACCGGGCAGCTTCGGCGTATCGGTATAGCCCACCCCCTGCGCCAGTGCAGGAACGGCAGCCAGAAGTGAACACAGCGCAAGAAGTCGTCGCATGGTCGTATCTCCAGATTCAAGACAGTGTAGCGTCTGCGGTCGTGTGCGCTCGAGCCGGGCAGTCGGCCGTCACTGAGGTTTGGCGAGGGTAGTTCCCGAAGGGGGCAGAGGGTTCGGTGGCGGGTTGTCGTGGTGTTCGCGGCGCACCCGCGCGAGCCACTTCGTCCAGATGCTCAGCACGAGGAGCAGGTAGAGGCGTTGGGAGTGATCGCGTCCGCGCCAGGGGTTGAGGCTCTCTTGTCCGGCCGCGTCGTGTTCATGCAGCATCTTCCGAACAAATCGCAGGTTGATCTCAACTCCGGCCTCTGCCAGACCCGGGAACGGATCAGTCGATTCGAGGTGGTCAAAGAGCACCTGTCGCATGGAGCCGAAGTCGGTGCGAAACCACTGGCCGATGGGAATGGCAAAGCCCCGCTTGGGCCTTTCAATGATCTGCTCCGGCAGGTAGCTGCGGGCGATCTGCTTGAGCAGCCCCTTGCGCTGGCCGTTCGGCATGAGGACTTCGATCGGCGTTCGCAGGGCGGTCTCGACCAGATCACGCGCAAGCAGTGGGGCACGCACCTCAAGCCCGACCGCCATCGAGGCGGTATCCGTCTTGCAGAGAAGATCGTCGGGCAGATAGCTGAGAAAGTCGTATCGAAGCGGGTCGTCGATGCGTGTGAAGGGTTGCGAGGCTCGTGGGGGTGCTCCCGCGGTGGCAAGCAACCGACGCAGATCGGGCGTGGGGAAGATGGAAAGAAGCTCCTCGTATCCGCAGTGCCGGGCTGCAACGGCAAGGCGGGCCAGATAGGCAGAACGGCTTGTCGGGCTGCGTCGATCGAGCAGGATGTCCGGGACAAGACGCAAGAGCGTGTGCCAGCGATTGAGAGGCAGGTTGATGACGTGGCGGCGGTATCCGCCGAAAAGCTCGTCGCCGCCGTCACCGGACAGCGCGACCTTGATGTGCTCGCGAGCGGCTCGCGAGATCCAGTACGTCGGTAGCAGCGAGCTGTCGCCGAAGGGTTGTCCGAGTTGTTCGATCAGATGAATGAGGTCTTCTGCGGGCGTGGGCTGACAGTCGAGCATCGTGTGCTCGATACCGATGGCAGCAGCGGTCGTTGCTGCAGCGTCGGATTCGTCGTATGCGGGATGCCCCATGCGCACGGTGAACGCACGCAGATCAGGCCGTGACTTGTGGGCGATGGCTGCGATCAGGGCAGAGTCAAGCCCGCCGGAGAGGAACACGCCGAGCGGGACGTCTGCGTCGAGCCTAGAGCGCACGGCCGATTCCAGTTGGAGCGCAATGCGCGCAGCATCAGGCTTGGCATGGCCGGCACGGTCGGGGAGTTTGATCGATCGTGCGCACGTGGCGGCTGTGCGCCTTCGGCTCGAATGCCCGTCGCGCGCACCCGTCTGGCGCTCGACTGGCGCAACGTGCGTCGAGCCGGGGTCGATGCCGTGGCACCGGGTTAGAGGAACGGGCCCGGCGCCGCTTCTGATCCACGCTTCGATTCGATGCTCGTCAGGCGCGATGTCCGGGAGACCCAGGGCGCGATTGCAGCGCACCAGGGCTGGAACAGTCGATGCAAGGACGCAGGTATCTTCGGCGACGGATCGGTACAGGGGTTTTTCGCCGACCAGGTCCCTTCCCCAGGCGAGCCGGCCTTCCTGTCGTGACCAGATCAAAAAGGCGTACATGCCGTCGAGATGGTCCTGCAGCGCCGGCCCCCATGCCCTCCAGCCGTGCACCAGCACTTCGGTATCCGAGTGATCGGTCTCGAAACGGTGTCCGAGTGATTCAAGTTCTGACCGGAGCTCGCGGTGGTTGTAGATACACCCGTTGAACACGACCGCGATCAGGTCGGTCTCGGGGTCGAGGCTCGTCGCATCAATGGTTGGAAATTGCTGGACGGGCCTCGGGTCGGGTCGCAGCAGGGAGCCCGTGCCGTCGGCCTGTCGGACGTGGACCATCGGCTGCCACCCGCCTGCGAGATCGATGATCGAAAGGCGACGGTGCACGAGTGCGACGTCAACGACGGTGCCGTCCGGTCGGATCGCGCGGTCCCGGATGCGCCCCGCTCCGTCTGGGCCTCGGTGTTTGATCGAGTCGTCGAGGATGTCGAGGCAGGCTTCGGAGATGGATTTTTGGTGGGGCAGGGGGGGGCAGCCCGGCCGATGAACTCTCAGAATGCCCGCAAGGCCGCACATGTCCGGAGCGTATCGAGGCCCTCACGCCGGTGCGTACGCATGGCGTGTGGAATGCGGGTTTGTGAGGCGGCTTAGGGCAGAAAAGAGTTAGTGAACACTTGCACACGGCGTGGATCGGGAGAACGATTGGGCGTGCAGATTTGGCAGGTTTTGTTCAGTGTTGCGGCATGGATCGCGGTCGGTTGCGGTACGGCCCTGGGCCAAAGCGGCGGGCCGGCGAGCGATTCTTCTGACCAGGCCGAGCAGCTCCGTCAGCGGATCGCGGCGCTCGAATCAGAGCTGGCCGAGGCAAGGGCTCAGCTGGAATCTCTGGAGCGGCAAACCCCGGAGCCTGCTGTGTCCGAGCCAGTGGCAGCAGAACCCCCCGCAGCGACGGTGCCGGCCGGAGTGCCGGCCAGTCCGGGTCTGGTGGAAGGCGCCAAGCCTGCGCTGCCTTCGTGGCTGACCGGGTGGAAGTCGCGCATCGAAGTCGGGTTCAACGGGGCAGAGGGCAACTCGACGCGACAGTCGCTTCGGCTGGTGTTCAAGTCGGATCGCAAGACCGAGCGACATGAGACCCACTTTGGCTCGTTGTACAAGCTCACTACGCAAGAGGCCGAGCGCAGTGAGAATCGGCTTGTGCTCGATGCGCGCAATGACTGGTTGCAGGCGGGCGAGTCGCCGGTGCGTTACTTCATCAAGGGCACGCTGGAGTTTGACGAGTTTCAGGCGTGGGATGCCCGCGCTTCGGGCTTCGGGGGCGTTGGGTACGAGATTCTCAAGGACGAGAAGACAACACTGCTCGGGCGTGGCGGTTTCGGCGGCTCCAAGCGGTTCGGGGGAACGAACGACGAGTTTCGGGCCGAGGCTTTTGTCAGTGCCGATCTTGCCCACCAGTTGTCCGACGATCAGAAGCTCACAGCGGGAGTTGAATATCTGCCCGACACGGACGGATGGCGCGAGTATCGCCTCAATGCCGACGCTTCGTGGGAAGTGCGCATTGATCCCGAGAGCGAGTTGTATCTGCGTGTCGGCGTGGCGACGCGCTACGACAGCGACCCGGGTCGCGCAGAGTCCACCGATCTCGATTACTTTGTCAACCTCGGCTGGACGTTTTGAGACGTGCTTGCGCGGATCTTGACCTGTGAGGAGCTGGGAGATGCCCGACCCGTATCAACCAAAACCCAGGGACAAGTTCACTTTCGGACTGTGGACTGTTGGGAACGTCGGACGAGATCCGTTCGGTGCCCCGACGCGGCCGCAGTGGTCGCCTGCCGAGATTGTGGACCTGCTCGGCGAAGTGGGGGGTGTGCACGGCGTCAACTTCCACGACAACGACCTTGTGCCGATCGACGCAACCGACGCTGAAGCCGAACAGATCAAGCGTGATTTTGCCGCGGCGCTGAAGCGGAACAAGCTGCGGGTGTGCATGGCAACGACCAACTTGTTTGCCGATCCGGCGTTCAAGGATGGAGCATTCACAAGCAACGATGCTGAAGTTCGGGCCTACGCGTTGCACAAGACCATGCGAGCGATGGATCTTGGTGCCGAGTTTGGTGCCGAGGTGTACGTGTTCTGGGGAGGCCGCGAGGGTGTCGAAACCGATGCGAGCAAGGACCCCGTTCTGGCGATTCAAAGATTCCGCGATGCGATCAACTTTTTGTGTACCTATTCGATGGATCAGGGCTACGGGTACCGCTTTGCGCTGGAGGCCAAGCCGAACGAGCCGCGCGGGCACATGTATTTCCCGGCGACCTATGCCTACCTCGCGCTGATCCCGAGCCTGGCCTATCCCGAGATGGTGGGCGTGAACCCGGAAGTGGCGCACGAGCACATGGCCGGGCTCAACTTCACGCACGCAGTCGCGGCCGCGCTCGAAGCCGGCAAGCTCTTTCACATCGACCTCAACGACCAGCAGTTCGGTCGCTATGACCAGGATTTTCGCTTTGGTTCGGCCGACGTGAAAAGCGCCTTTTTTCTTGTCAAGCTGCTCGAGGATCACAAGTGGGACGGGTTTCGTCACTTCGATTCACACGCCTATCGCACCGCCGACCGGGACGACGTAATTGCCTTTGCCCGCGGGTCGATGCGCACGTATCTGATTCTCCGGGAGCGCGCACGGCAGTGGAACTCAAACACGCAGGTCAAGAAGCTCCTGCGACGGATCAACCGCACGAGTTCCGATCTTGCCAGGCTCGGCACCTACAGAAAGAGCCATGCCGAAACGCTCAAGGCGATGGATTTTGACCGCGACAGGCTCTCCGGTCGTTCGCTGCCGTACGAGCAGCTCGATCAGCTCACGATGGACATCATTCTCGGCGTGAAGTGATCGGCTCCTGCTCGGGCGGACTGGCGGGCTTTCCGTTCGGCTTCTCCGAGTCGGGCAATCCTACCGCCCGGTCGCGGTTGATGTCGATGCGGGTCAGTTCTTCGATCAGGTACCCGAGCTTGGGCACGTCTACGCGCCCCGTGCGGACCATGTAAATCGAATGCAGCACGCGGGTGGTGATGATTCCGGAGACAAACGCTGCCACGAACGCCCAGCCGGTCTCGAAGCCTGCAAACTTCTGCAGCGCCCACATCAAGCCGAT
>RFGK01000146.1 GCA_003697045.1 Planctomycetota bacterium | reverse complement strand
TGGCCGAAATCGGCTGCCGGGTGCTCGTGGACGACTGCCACGGATTCGGCGTGTTGGGGCAAAGCGGATCGGGCTCACTCGAACTGGCGGGGCTGGCTCCGAATGACCAGCTCATCATGACCTGCACGCTTGCCAAGGGGATTGGATGTGCCGGGGGATTCGTGGCTGCCTCCGCTTCGTTCGTTGCTCACGCCAGAGATGAGGCAAGCGCCTACGTATGCACGACGCCGACCCCGCCGGCACTCGTGGCTGCTGCAGTCGAGGCTGTCCGGATCGTCCGCACGGACAACGAGCGCCGCCTGCGATTGCAGAGCCGAGCGAAGGAGTTGGCTTCGATCCTCTCCAAGCACCACCTCGGGACACACACCGACCCGACACCCATTCGGGCGTTCTCGCTGCCATCCCAGCCCGAAATGCAACGCCTTGCCCAACAACTTGATGAGAAGGGCATCTTCGTACCACTGATCTCCTACCCGGGCGGCCCTGCCCCGCTGTACTTCCGAGCAAGCGTCACAAGCGAGCACACCACCGACGATCTGCATCGGCTGGACAAAGCACTCGGTGCGGTCCTCTCTCCCCTCAGGCAGCCCGGCGTACTCTCTCCCTATGCCTGAACAGGAACTGAGCGAGCGCCTGGAGTTTGCCATCCACGCGGCAAAGCACGTCGGCAAGCTCACGCTGGAGTTCTTCTCCCGCCATGATCTGGGAGTTGAAACGAAGGGCGACGGCACGCCCGTGACACAGGCCGACCGGCTCGCCGAGCGGGCTTTCAGAGAGCTGGTCGACGCCCACTACCCGGCCGACGCGGTCGCCGGCGAAGAATACGGCACGCGCCCCGGCACGAGTCGCTGCACCTGGATCGTGGACCCGATCGATGGCACATTCTCATTCATCCACGGCGTGCCACTGTTCGGCACTCTGATCGCACTCGAACACGCCGGCCAGGTCACGCTGGGCGTTGTGCACATGCCCGCAATGAACGAAACCGCATACGCAGTCCGAGGCGGGGGAGCATGGCTTCACACGGGCAGCGCCAAAGCCCGCCGGGTTTCTGTCTCAAAAACCGAAAGTCTCGAAGAGGCGACCGTGTGCACAACTTCGGCCGATTATTTCCGCGCCGCAAACTGCCTTGATGCGCTCGACGAACTCCAGCGCCGCGTGGGGCATACGCGCGGCTGGAGCGACTGCTACGCAGCCTTGCTGCTGATTTCAGGACGCGTCGATGCGGTCATTGAGCCACTGATACAAAGATGGGACGTGGCAGCCCTGCATCCGATCCTCGTCGAGGCGGGCGGACAATACTCCGACTGGGCCGGTGTCGACTCGATCGACAGCCCAAACGCCGTGATGTCCAACGGGCTGATCCACGACGCGTTGCTCGAGTTGCTCAGCACGCACCTGAGGGTGGAGGACTGAACCATGCACCGACCAGGCGCCGATCCGGGCGACATGCAGCCGGCTGACTTCCTCTGTGACTTCTGCCACACCCCATGGGACGGCGCGTTCCCAATGATTGAGGGTCACCGCGGCAGTCTGATCTGCGGGCGTTGCCTCTCGGTCGCGTATACCGAGCTCGTGCTGCTCGAACCCGAGCAAGCTGAACAAGAGCTTTCCTGCACAATGTGCCTTGAGAAAAAAACGGGCCCATTCTGGGTGAGCCCTTCGCACGAGTCGGCGCAGATTTGCCTTCGGTGCACCAAACAGAGTGCGGGCAAACTGCATTCAGATCCGGACTGGGATTGGCACAAGCCCACACTCGGGCCCGCTAATCCTCGGCTGCAATCCTGACACGCTCGACGATCTGCCTGAAACGCGGCAGCTCGCGCAGCGAAGCAAGGTCTCGATCGGCCTCGATCATTTTGAAAGAGACGGGGCCTTGCGATACGGCCTGTTCGAGCCAGTCGAGCGCCTCTTCACTGTTTCCAGTCAGCGCGTGACAACACGCAAGGTTGTACGCCGAGACGTGCGGCCGCCATCTGCGCTCGAACAAGCGAACAAAGCACTTCTCCGCGTCAGCGTACTCTCCCATGCGAAGATGGGCCCAGCCCAGCTCATGGAGCGCCTCCAAGGCTTGTGGATCAACATCGAGCGTCGATCGCGCCCGCGCAGCCAAGTCCTGCCAGCTCTCGACACCAAAGTGAGCCAGTTCCTCTCGCTCGACGGCATCCATCATTGCCGCGCGCACTTCGCTGCGCTGCATGAGGCTCGCCAGGTGCGTGTCCGCAGCGATGCGGTCAGGATCGCGCAAGCCGCAGCGCGCCGCCGAGACAAGGTAGGCAGCCGCGTCGTCCTCTTGCCCTGCAATGGCATGGACACGCGAAAGCTCAAACAGCCCCTTCTTGACCGAGTATCCCTTCTGGATGGACTGAATGAGAAGCTCTCGCGCTTCGTCGAGCCGTCCCAGCTCGGCCAAGGCTTCGGCACGCCGTGAAACGCACCACGCCTGAAGATCCTGACGCCCGGTCTGACAAGCCTGCTCGCAAAGCGTCAATACGCGGTCCCACTCGAAGAACTCCCCGGCCAGCTCGATTTCCTTCTTCAATCGATCCGCCGTCTTGACCCGCTCGAGCGACTGCTCAAACCGGGCAAGGCTGCGCAGCGATTCAAGGTCAGGATCCGTCCTCGCCAGCGCATAGTCGGAGAACCCATGTTCCACCGCCCGCTCGAACGCCTCCAGCGCCTTGTCGGTTCTGCCGAGCAACGCGTGCAGGCACGCTTCGTTGTAGGCCTCGATCGAAGGACGGAACCCGAGCTTGCGTTGCATCTGCAGCGCGCGTTCTGCCTGGTCAAACTGCTTGAGCGCAATGCAGCAATAGCTCAGGTAGTGCCAGATGGCGCCGTCATCCGGGCAGAGTGTGGCAAGCTCCGACAGCGCCGTGCGTGCCGAGGCTGCATCACGTTGCTTCATCGCTGTTCGCGCGCTTTCGCGAAGCGTCGAAACCCGTCTCGCCCGCTCGGCAAACCCACGCCAACCTTCATGCTGATTCAACTCCTCGAAAACCTGTTCAGACTCCAGACGCCGAGCAACATCGAAGCCTGACTTCAACGAGCGTTCCAGTTGTGCAAGTGCAGCGTCCAGCTCGCCCCTTCGGGCATGCACGGCTGCAAGATAGAAGCGCAGCTCGGCTTGGCGTGCGCCGAGGTTGATCGCCTCTTCGAGCCAGTGACGCGAGTCATCCAGCTCGTCGATGCGAAAGAGTGTGATGCCAAGCCGGGCGGCAACGTGGGGATCCGTCGCATCAAGCTGGATGGCGCGGGAGTAGTACGTCTCGGCGCGCATCCACACGCCGGCTTCGTACCAGTCGTCGCCGGCGGTTCTGGCAGCGGCACACGCGACCAGCGGCTCCAGACGAGAATCGATCGGTGCGAGCCGATCATCCTGTTCAGCGATGCCCCCGCCCGTCGAAATCGTCGGCAGCAACAGCGCGACTAGTGTCACGGATGCAAGCGCCAATGCCCTGGATCCACGCGCCGACGCGTGCGAAGCCATGACCACGCGCAGGCGTTCAACAACTGCGCGCCGCCCGCTTCCGGAAGCAGCAAGCGCCAATGCACGCTGACGCCCGAGTCGCTCGATCACCGCGATGAGTGCCTCGGCGTAGTCACGGCGTGCACACCCGACGGCACGGACAGCCCAGGCATCGCAAGCCAACTCGGCAAAGCGAGCAAGACGCCGCTGGGCAAGCCACACCAATGGGTGCCACCAAAGCAGCGCAGAGGCAAACACCTGCACACAGGCAGTCCAGTGGTCCCGCCGACGCAAGTGGGCCAGCTCGTGCGCCACCAGCCCGGCCGACCCGCCGTCATCCGGGTCCAGCTCCAGCGGCCAGAGCATCACGGGGCGACCACATCCCCAGAGCATCGGCGTGGCAAGTCCGGCAACACAGCGCACGTTCGGAGGCTCTACCCCGAGTTGCCGAGCCACTTCCCTCACACGCCGGTCAAGCGCATCGCTGGCCCCGGTCGATCGGCGCACCAGCCGATCAATCCGCCGAACGCGCCACAGAAACAACCCCAGAAAGGCAAGCGCACCTCCGAACCAGATTGTGCGCACCCAAACCCGGACCGCAATGACACCCAAACCAGGCTGCACGCCGCTCGTCTCGCCGGTCGAGTCAGAATCGGTGGCGCGATCCCGCAGGGGAGGCAAGACCCGCTGAAGGTTCAAAGGAGTTCCAGCCACGCCCGCCTCGGCATCCGGAGCAAAGTACGCTTGCCCGCGCTCCTGCCAGCCGGGAGTGACGACAGTCTGCGCTGGCTCACTCGTTTCCGGCTCCCCACCCCAGACAAGAGTTGGATCGAGCCTTTCGAGGCGCGCCCAGGCCGCGTCTTCCAGCCCGCTGAGTCGATCACGCACGTGGCCGCGAATGGCAAGCGAGCTGGGCAACACCGTCGGCGGAAGCAGCAACACCGCAAGAACGGTCAGCCAGATTGTGTGACAAACTGCAGGGCGCGCAAGCAGGCGACGCTCAAACAAGAGCATCGGAATCGCTATGAAAAGCGCGAGAATCGTGTTCTCAAGAATCCACGCGAGCAACCGCTCTGCCTCTCCCTTACCTGCCCTGCCGGGCGTCCAGATCGTCGAGCATGGCCCGCAGCTCGGCCAACTCTTGCGCCGTAAATGTGTTCTCCCGCACAAGCGTGAGCATCAACGGCGTGGCACGTCCATCACACACACGCTCGGCAAGATCCCCCAACTCCAGGCTCAGCAACTCGCGTTGAGAGATGGTGGGTGTAAACAGGTGGGCCTTGCCGTCCTTGCGCGTGGATACAAACCCCTTCTCCCGCAGGCGAATCACGAGCGTCTGAACAGTCGTGTACGCCCAGGTTCGGCCCTGCTCTTCCAGACGCTCCATCAGATCCCGCACCGTAGCCTGCCCGAGCTCCCACAACACCTTCAAGACTGCCAGCTCAGTGTCGCTGACCGAGCTGGTTCTCCTTCGCGACTTCTTCTTCACCTGCGAGACCCCCTTCGAGACGAACGGAAACTGGAATTGTCGCATCCTACGACACCACGTCGTCAGGCACAAGCGCCATGACGACAGACCGTCGGAGTGCATCGCCGGACAATCCCCCGCCAAGCGTGATGGCCGGGTTCAGTGTCCGAGAAGCGTCAAGATGCTTTCCAGCATGTCGCGGGCTGTCGTCTCGTTGCCCCCCGGCTCGATCGTAACCCCCACGCGCGTACCCCCGCGTGAAAGTGACGAACCCACAATGACGCGCTTGAACAGTCGGGCGTCGGGGGGACGGGCCACGACGCGCGTGCGGTCTTCGGTCGCTTCGGATGTGGTGATGGTGTAGCCACGCGAGCGGAGCACCCGCTCGGCTGCAGCCCGTACCGATCCCGGAGCAATGTGCTCGGGCAGCTCGCTGTGGAGAGTCTTGCCTTGGTAGATTGCAAGGATTGGTTCTTGACCATGCCACCCATAGGAGGGATAGCGCGTCGGCACACACCCAAACAGGGTGGCGACGATCAATCCGGGGAGAAGGGACGGAATGGCTGAACGCCTTGCACCCATCGCTGCATGTCGAGTTCGGCAAGATCGATCTCCAGGCCCGACTTCTCGATCAGGCCGAACAAGTCCGGATCCACGACGGGCGGGTTCTGCGCCTCTTTCGGGGGTGGCGGCTCCTCTGTCGGGAGATGCGAAGGGCGCTCTGTTCGAGAAAAATCCGGTTCACCCAACCCAAACTGCCGCATCCAGTATCGGGTCTGATCGTGATCCAGAGGCGTCTTGCTGGCGAACGACGGAACCTCCCCGGAACTGGGTCTGGAAAGATCGGCTGCAAGCTCTCGCAGAAAGGCTTCGGATGTGCGGTGGGCAGCCCCGGCCCGGCGGGCAGCGCGTCGGAGCCGACGGTCCGAGCTCACCACAAGCAGGGATGCCGAGCCCGCGTGATGAGCCAGGAGATGTTCGATCACGTCGTCGGCTTCTTCGCCCGGCCCGGAGAAGATCAGGTCAACCCCCTCATACCGCACAGACGTGGCGTGTCCGGCAGCCTTGGTGCGCAGGTGTGTCTGGATTTGGCTCGACAGATGCCCATCGCATACGAGCTTGGTGGGGCGTGCGGCGTACCGGCTGCGGGCGAGCATCCCCACGAGCTGGATGAGGTTGGGAGCGGCCAAGTGGTTTGGGAGCACCCCCTCGACGTTGAGCACGTTGTACGCGTCGATAAGCAGCATGGCAGAAGCGATCAGGGGAGGATAGGACGGGCCTTGATCGGGCAGGGTCAATGACCTTTACTATGGACCCCTTGCGTCCGGTGGAGGCCGCGGGGATGTGGTGCGCCGAGCGGGCGCGGAGAGCAACCAGACCAGAGGGCGGTTTTCATGGCAATTCGGATCAAGGCTCGAGGCGGCGAAAGCGTCGAGCAAATGATGCGTCGATTCAAGAAGCTCTGCGAGAAGGAAGGGCTGACCAAGGACATCAAGCGCAAAGAGTTTTACGAGAAGCCTTCGGAGCGTCGTCGCCGTGCCGCCCGCAAGGCTGTGAATCGGCGTTCGCGCTCGGACCTGGGGTAATCGTGCATAGCCGACTTCGAACCAAGCCCCGGGTTCGCAGCCGGCTTTGCGACCGACCTGTCCAAGCCCCGCTCAGCAAGCTTGACGCGCATCGCCGAGAATGCAAGACATTTGGGGGTGAATCGTCGATGAAGTGAGCACTTGCTCACTCTGGGCGCTATGCTATCGCCCCCTCGAAGTGGACGTGTCGCCCGCTCGTGGGCTGCGGTTTCGGCCGGTTGTCTGCCGGCATTCAAATCAAGTCGTACAAGGTGAGGAACGTGTTCATGACAACTGTCTGCTCACTCATCCCGACGCTCGGCTCGATGGCCGACATTCCGCCGCTGTACTGGTTGGCGCCGGCCGGCGGAGTTGCGGCACTGTTGATGGCGTTCATCTTCTCCCGCTCGGTCATGGGCCACAGCGAGGGAGACGAGGAAATGGTGCGGATCGCTCAGGCGGTCCGCGAAGGTGCCATGGCCTATCTGAAGCGCCAGTACCGTGTGGTCGCGATGGTCTTCGTGGTGCTCGTGCTCTTCCTGCTGGGGATGTGGGCACTGAAGCTCCAGAGCGGGCTGACCATGGTCGGCGTGCCGGTAGCGGGCCTGCTCTCGGGTCTGTGCGGGTGGTTCGGCATGAAAATGGCAACCAACGCCAGCGCCCGCACGGCCAACGCGGCAAAGAACTCACTCAATGACGGATTGACCGTTGCGTTCCGCTCGGGTGCCGTGATGGGGCTGGTTGTGGTCGGGTTTGCCATTCTGGACGTGAGCTTCTGGTTCTTCGTGCTCAACTCGTTCAGCGACTACTCGGTGGACGTGATCACGACGGTGATGCTCAGCTACGGCATGGGCGCATCGACCCAGGCGCTGTTTGCCCGCGTCGGGGGCGGCATCTACACAAAGGCGGCCGATGTCGGAGCGGACTTGGTCGGCAAGGTCGAAGCAGGCATTCCCGAAGATGACGCCCGGAATCCGGCGACGATCGCTGACAATGTGGGCGACAACGTCGGCGATGTGGCGGGCATGGGCGCGGACCTGTATGAGTCCTACTACGGATCGATCCTGGCCACGATGGCGCTTGGTGCGGCTGCGGCGTTCAGCCTCGCGTCTCACTCCGCAATCGACGGGACCAAGCTTGCTATCTCGCTTGCGGTCACACCGATGGGGCTTGCCGGGCTTGGGATCCTGTGCTCCATCGCTGGCGTATTCACCGTGCGCGCCAAGGAGAACGCGAGCTTTGCCCAACTGCTCAAGAGCCTGCACAAGGGAGTCTGGATTGCCTCGGCACTGATCATCATCGTCGCGGGGGTACTGCTGCGGCTCATGCTGGCTGACGCGTCGTCCGAGGGGGGAGCGCTGCACGGCATCACGAACTACTGGAGGCTGTGGCTTGCAATCGTTTCCGGTCTGGTCGCGGGCAACATCATCGCGGTCGCAACCGAGTATTACACAAGCTATGAGCATCGTCCGACCAAGCGCATTGCCGAACAGGCTCTGACCGGGCCGGCAACGGTCATCATCGCGGGTATTGCCGAGGGGATGAAGTCGACGTGGGCCTCGCTGGTGACGGTGGTCATCGCGATTCTCGCAGCGTTCATCCTCGCAGGCGGGAACGAAAACTTCCTGATGGGCCTGTACGGCGTGGGCATCGCCGCGGTCGGCATGCTGAGCACCCTGGGCATTACCCTGGCGACCGATGCCTACGGGCCGATTGCGGACAACGCCGGTGGCAACGCCGAAATGACCGGCCAGCCCCCCCACGTCCGCGAGCGCACCGACATGCTCGACTCGCTGGGCAACACCACGGCCGCAACCGGCAAGGGTTTCGCTATCGGTTCGGCAGCCTTGACCGCGCTGGCGCTGTTCGCTGCGTACATCCAGGTCGTGCAGACGCAGCTGACGACCCAGGCAGTGAGCTTCATCGGCGACAACACCGGC
>RFGK01000145.1 GCA_003697045.1 Planctomycetota bacterium | reverse complement strand
TCCTGATCGGGGCCGGAGTTGGGGCCGCGCGACCCCAATCAGCCTGTCTTCTCGGGGATTCGTGCGAGTGTTCAAGTCCGGCCCTGCCCACTTTGGGTGATTCCGAGGGATCACACACAGCCGCAACCCCCGCCGATCCTGCAGGATCTTGGGGGGTTTTTCGTTATGGTCCTGCAGCCGGGTGCGGACAGCCTGTAGGCTGATGGAACATTTCAGCATTTGGAGAACACTCATGCGACCACTCCTTGCCGCGTTTATCGCATCGACTTTGCTCGTGGCCTGCCCGGTTCAGGCTCAGGATACGAAAGAAGAGAAGATTGAGGCCGTGCTTGCCGAGTATGCCGCGATCGAAATGCCCGCGTATGACCGCAATCGCGCCAGCGAGCCCGGCTACCGAGACGAATACATCAAGGCACGGCAAGAAGCACTTGCTCGAAAGGTCGAAGTCAGCGGCAAGCTCCTCGAACTCGACCCCTCGCCGGAGCAGCTCATGCGGATTCTGCCCGATCGATGGTCGCTGATGACCTATCAGCTCGGACAGCGAGACGTGCTCAATGAAACGAAGAAGCTTATCGAATCGCCGCACAGCAGCGTGGCATCGGAAGCAGCATTCTGGTATGCCACGGCACTGAATCGATTCCGGGCAGGGACGGCCGAGGAACAAGTCGCCGCCGCCCAGGCGTTCATGCGCATGGCGCCCGAGGATGAGCGGGCGGTGCGGCTCGTTTCGAGCGTGGCCGACAATGAGACGCTCTCCGACGAAACACGCATCAGTCTGTACCGGAGCGTGATTGCCAAGTTCCCCAATGCGCGAGGTGTGGGCTATCTGTCCGGGAAAGTCAGGCAGATCGAAAGCATCGGAAAGCCGTTCGAGCTGGCGTTTTCCGATGCGATCACGGGGCGTGAGATCAGCATGTCGGATCTTCGCGGCAAGGTTGTCGTGATTGACTTCTGGGCGACGTGGTGTGGGCCGTGCGTGGCCGAAATGCCCAAGGTCAAGGAGCTTTACGAGCGGTACCACGATCAGGGGCTGGAGATCATCGGCGTGAGCCTCGATCAGCCGGAAGACAAGGGCGGACTTGAGAAGCTGCGGGCGTTTTGCAAGGAGCGTGAGATTCCCTGGCCGCAGTATTACCAGGGCAACTACTGGAATAGCGAGTTTTCAACGAGCTGGGGTATCAACAGCATTCCGAGCGTGTTCCTCGTGGATAAACAGGGCAACCTCGTGACAACCAAAGCGCGCGGACGCCTTGAAGAACTCGTCCCCGAATACCTGTCCAGGCCGGGCCCGGAAGGCTGAGTCCTTCTGCGCCGTGAGCTGCTGAGTTCAGAACCCCGACCCCGTGTCCGGCGCGCGGTCGGATTTTTTCGTTGGCTCACGCTCGATCAAGTCGGCGTAGCTGCATGAGATCGGCTCACCCAATGCCGGTGCCAAGTGTCGGCGGATGTGCGCAATGCGAGCATGACAACGCGCGACATTCTGACGGGGTGTCACCAAAGCCTCGATCTCGAGGAATCGCCCGAGATCCCTGACTTCGTCGAGGTGGATCCGCAGGGTGTCAATCATCCACAGTTCCCGGGTTTTTTCGACGACTGCTCGAATGGGCATGGGGTTGGTGCCGAAGAGCTTTGCAGCTTCCGTCTCCGAGTAGATGGCAAATCGGCTGATCTTCGGATTCGAACGATCGGCCCGCTCGTAGCGGATGTACTCGATCGGCTCTGCGTGTCCGTCCATCTCGCTGACGCGCTTTTTGAGTCGAAAGTCCGGCACGCGGAAATAGGTGTCCACCTGGTGCAGCATGCCGATGCGATTGGCCCCGAGCCGTCGCACGATCAGGCGTGCCAGGTCGAGGTCGATCAGTTCGGTTTTCAGCTCGACATTTTGCATGGGCTCATTCTTTTCCCAGTGCCTGAAGCAGTCTTTGTTCGTCCCACGTTTCGATACCGAGTTGTTGCGCCTTGGCGAGTTTGGAGCCGGGCGAGGCACCCACGATGACCAGATCAGTCCGGCTGGAAACCGAGCCGGAGACCTTGGCGCCGAGCGATTCGAGCAGATCCTTGAGCTCGTTTCTCTCGTATCGGTCGAGCGTGCCGGTGATGACGATTCTCTTGCCGGCAAAGGCCGATTCTGCGGGCAAATCCCCACGGGTGGCATACTCCTTTGATGCCAGGCTGACACCTTGGGCGCGCAGTTCATCAAAGGTGCGACGGGCAGCCTCGGAGTGCAGGAACTCATATACCACGGGCGCCGTATCGGCCCCCAGACCGGTTTCGTAGGTCTCGGAGAGTTCCTCCTCACTTCCGGTGAGTTCCTTTCGGCGTTGTCTTGGCATCCGGTTGACAGCCATGGGCATCAGTTGCCATAGCTCGGCTTCGAGCAGTGCGTCGATATCAGGAAAGACCCGCGCCAATGCCTTGGCAGTGGCGGCTCCCACATGGCGGATGCCCAGCCCGGCGAGCAGCCTGGCCATGCCGGCGTCCTTGGCCCGCTCGATGCTCGCGAGCAGATTGTCGACCTTCTTCTCACCCATGCGATCAAGAGCGAGCAGGGCGTCGCGGTGATGCTTGAGCTTGAAAATGTCGGCAAAGTGGTCGAGGGGGATATCGGACTGCTCACGAATCTGATCGATCGTCTGTTCACCCAGCCCTTCGATATCCATTTGTCCGCGTCCTGCAAACCAGATGAGCTTTTCGCGCACCTGTGCCGGACACTCGGGGTTGAGGCAGCGTCGCGACGTTTCAAGCAGCGGATCGCCTCCGTGTCGCGGGTCGGCTTCGGGCGGCTCGATCTCGACCGGGCCCCGGCATGCCGGGCACTGTTGGGGCGGCTCGATCGGCACCGCGTCGGAGGGGCGCTGGTCAATGACGACCGCGACGACGTACGGAATGATCTCGCCGGCCTTTTCAACTTCGATGGTATCTCCGAGGTGAATGTCTTTTTGCCGCACGATCCCGTAGTTGTGCAGCGTGGCATGGCGCACCGTCGTACCCGCGAGCAGGACCGGTTCCATCACCGCGCGGGGAGTGATCTTGCCCGTTTTCCCAACCTGGTGTTCGACGGCGAGAAGCCTCGTCTTCTTGCGCTCGGCAGGGTACTTGTACGCGATGGCCCAGCGGGGGCTCTTGCTGGTCGAACCCAGCCGGGTTTGTTGGTCGAAGCGATCGACGCGCACGACGAGGCCATCGGTGTCGTAGTCCAGCTTGTGACGCTCATTGGCAAACGCTTCGATCGTGTCGATGATGCCCTGTGCATCGGTTGCGGTGGCGAGCGGACGATTGGTCGGCACGCCGAGTGCTCTGATCGCGTCGATGAACTCGGTGTGAGACTGGGCAAAGCCATCGTCGCTGATGAATCCGCGCCCGTGCGCGAGAAAGCCGAGCCTTCGTTCGGCGATGGCAGCCGGATCAAGCTGCTTGATGGTGCCGGCGCAGGCGTTGCGCGGATTCATGAACAACTCGTCGCCCTGCATCTCGCGCTGGCGGTTGATCCGTTCGAACTCACTTGTGGGAAGGAATACTTCGCCGCGGATTTCGAGCACTTCGGGTGCGGGGCCGAAAAGACGCAAGGGCACCGAGCGTATGGTGCGGATGGCGTGGGTGACGTCATCGCCCCGGGTACCGTCGCCGCGGGTGAGGGCTCGCGCGAGCAGGCCGTGCTCATAGCGCAGGCAGATGGCCACGCCGTCAATCTTGGGATCGCACACGAATACGGGCGAGGCGAAGAGTTCACCTTCGAGCCCACGCCGGACGCGCTCGACCCACGCAGCGATGTCCTGGGCGCTGTAGCTGTTCTCGATGGAGAGCATCGGGACGGTATGGGGATACTGCTCGAATCCGTCGATCGGTTCACCGCCGACGCGCCGGGTGGGGCTGTGTTCATCTGCCAGCTCGGGGTGCTCGGCTTCGAGTGCCGCCAGCTCGTTGAGCAGCTCGTCATACTCGCGATCAGACATGATCGGCGAAGCATCGACGTAGTAGGCCCGATTGGCCTGCTCCAGGCGTGTGCGCAGCGACTCGATTCGTTTCCGTATATCTGGAGTGCTCACGTGCAGATCGTACATCCCCGGACCGGGCGGCGCTTATGATCGAGCGATGACTGCCCGGTTGATCGATGGCAAACGCCTGGCTGCTCAAGAGCAGCGCCGCATTGCGCAGCGGGCCGAGGCGCTGCGCGAGCGTGGCGTCGTGCCCCGACTCGACGCGGTGCTGATCGATTCCGGGGATAATGCCGCAAGGGTGTACGCGCGTAATCAGGGCACGACGTGCGAACGGCTCGGCATCGACTATCAGCTTCACGAGCTTGCCCGCGACGCCAGCTTCGAGACAATCTGTCGCCGGCTCGATGACCTGGGATCGGATTCATCGGTGCATGCCATCATGGTGCACCTGCCGCTGCCCGAGGGTATCGAGCCGTTCGAGGTGCAGAAGCGCATTCCGCCGGAGAAGGATGTTGAAGGTGTCAACCCCGCCAACATCGGGAACATCGTCTACGGGCACTCGTCGTGGGCGCCCTGCACGGCTCTGGCGGCACTGCGGCTGATCGAGTCGACCGGTGTGGAGCTTCGCGGCCGGCACGCGGTGGTGGTGGGGGCATCCAACCATGTCGGAAAGCCGATCGCGGTCCTGCTCATGCGGGCCGAAGCCACCGTAGTGAGCTGCAACGTATACACGGAAAGGCTGGCGCACCTGACCCGGGAGGCCGACGTGCTGGTTGCCGCTGCCGGAGCGCCCGGTCTGATCGTGGACAGCATGGTCAGACCCGGAGCAATCGTGGTGGATGTCGGGGTCAATCGCGTCGAAAACGCCGAGGGACGCACGGTGACGGTGGGCGATGTTGATTTCGATGCGGTCCGGGAGGTAGCGGGCTGGCTCAGCCCGGTGCCCGGAGGCGTCGGCCCGATGACGGTGACGGTCCTGCTTGCAAACGTCGTCGAGGCGGCGGAGAAATCCATACGCTGACTCTGCAAACAAGAGTCGGGGGTCTACGTTGACTCACAGGTCCGAATCCGCTTGAATGAACTGGTTCGAAACGCGGAGAGCTGCATGACACTCGCATTTCTACAGAACATCGGATTCCAGGAATACCTCGTCATCGCGGTGATCCTGTTGCTGCTCTTTGGGCGCCGTCTTCCGGAAGTGGGGCGGAGTCTGGGCAAGGGCATCGTCGAGTTCAAGAAGGGACTCAGAGATGTGGATGACGAAGTCCGCCGCGATACCCCCAGCTCGTACACGCAGCAGCAGTTTTCGCAGCCGAGCCAGACGCCTCCGCTCGGCCCGGGCAACCAGGAGCCGCACGTCAGCACGTCGGAACCTGCAGCCAAGCCCGAGTCTGCGTCCTGACCGCTGGTCGGTTCGACTCAGCGGGCTATGATCGACTCCCCCCGGCGAGGTAGCTCAGCTGGCTAGAGCGGAGGATTCATAACCCTCAGGTCGGGAGTTCGAGTCTCCCCCTCGCCATTGCCTGCATGTATTCCAAGCGACGGTCCGTTGAGGGGCTGTCGGTTTTTGTCATCTCCCGGAAATGCGTGCCCGATGGCCGGAGTGAGTGGATCCAGGTCCCACATCGGAGGCTCAGTCTTGCCGGGAAGTTGGTCACCGCCTCGGCGTCGGGCGCAAGGGGGTCGATCTCGCCGGCACTCGTGATCGGGCAGCCAGCCCAAACGAGCCATCGCAATCGTCTTGAGTGTAGTTCCCCCTGATAAGGGGGAGGAAAGCACTTTGTTTCCACGATGGATAGGATGAACGGGTTCACTTGCGACCGGGAAAGGCCCAGATTTCACGCCTGGAAGGCAATACTGGGGCTCGCGCATCGTTCAGGTGGACGAGGATTTTGAAAAATGAACGCCCAAGGTGCGCTTGGGGGAGGGCTCTGATGGATACGAAGGTGGTGGTTGCTGCGGTTGGTGGCGTGGTCGTGCTGGCGGGCGGAGCACTGGTGCTCGCGCGGATGGGTGATGACAGCGCCCCCCTTGTGGCCGATGCAGCCGGCACGGGCGATGCGGTCGCCGAGCCGGTGATCGTGGAAAGCGATCTTGCATCCCCTCCGGCGATCGTGCTGGATGAACGCGAAGTCAGTGAAGACGCTTCGCCACAGGCCGATGGTCGCAACGATCAGCGTGGCTTTCAGCGTGATGGCGGACGGTTTGGAGGCAACCGCGACTGGCGGGCGGAGATGCTGGAGCGTTTCGACGCTGACGGTGACGGCGAGCTGAGCGAGGAAGAGCGTCAGAAGGCTCGTGAAACCATGCGCGCCGAAAGGGAGGAACGCCGCCAGCAGTTTCTGCTGGAGAGGTACGACAAGGATGGAGACGGCGTCCTGAACGAAGAAGAGACCCGGGCTATGGAGGAAGACCAGGCGCGCATGGAGGCCGAGCGCGAAGCCCGTCGGGAACAGATGCGTCAGCGGGCGCTTGAGATGTATGACACCGACCGGGACGGGCAGCTCTCCGAGGCCGAGCGTGATGCAGCCAATGAACTGCGCCGTGCCTGGTTCCAGGAACAACGCCAACAGGCCATGGTCCGTTTCGATGCCGATGGTGACGGCGAGTTGAGCATTGACGAAATGACGCTCCTGCGTGAGACGATGCGCCGGGCGTTTCAGGACATGCGCTTCACCGAGCAGTTTGATGCAGACGGCGACGGCGCGGTCACGTCTTCGGACATGCAGAACTACCTCGACCTGTTTTACGCCGGCGACATGAGTGCGGATGTGAACCGCGATGGCGTTGTCGATGAGGTGGACCTGGCCGATTTTCAGGCGCGGGTTCTCGAAGGACCAAACCCCGACGTGCAGCGCATCCGCGAAGCGTTTGAGAGCGCTCCGCCTCCGGTCGACGGCGAGGACGGCTTCCGGGGCCGATCGCGCGGAGGTGGACCCGGAGGCGGCTTTGGAGGCAGAGGACCGGCCCGTGATTGAGTGAACTCGAGGCGTGGGCGATTGAGTGGACTCGGGGTGTGGGAGTGACCTAACCTGTCCCTCGCAGGGGCGCATAGCTCAGTTGGCTAGAGCGCTGCCGTCACATGGCAGAGGTCACAGGTTCGAGTCCTGTTGCGCCCATTTCC
>RFGK01000005.1 GCA_003697045.1 Planctomycetota bacterium | reverse complement strand
GACGGCAGGCCCGATCAATGCACCTGCCGGGGCGACTGGAACAGCGACGGCTCGGTCGATTTTTTCGATTTGCTGAGTTTTCTTGCCGCGTTCTCGGCACTTGACCCGTCGGCCGATCTCAACGGCGACGGAACCCATAACTTCTTTGATGTCCTGCAGTTCCTAAACGACCTTGCGGCCGGGTGTTGATAGGGTGTTTGGGTTCATTTCGATCGACTCGGAGTCACGTCGGACCGTTTTGTTTTCATGGCCGGTTGCTGTACGGTGTTGGAACCTCCGGGGTTTCCTGTTACACTCCAAGCCGAATGGCCTCACCGAGGGGCCATGGTTTTTATGCTTCGGAGTCGGGAAGTGCCTCAGGTGGGGGGCTTGGCGGCGCTTCAAGGGAGAAGAACACAATGAAGAGTTTGCAGAAGATGGGCCGCATCGCGGCTGGCGGCTTGGCTCTCGGCGGCATTTTCAGTGTCGTCGGTGCAACTGGTCCGGACGTGATCGTCGGGGACCTGACCGGGGTGGCACACTACGGGGCTGTGGGCGGCATTCGCGCCTACGCCGTCGGAACGACCTCGTGCAACATCGGCGACCAGGATCTGCTCTGGATTGCCGGGAACAACCAGCATCCGGTCATCGGGCAGAGCATGTACCGGGTCATGGACGGCCGCATCGATCAGCTCGGCATCTCGTGGCTCAAACACGGGTTTACAGCGCTGACGCAGAACTTGTGCGGCTCGTGTAACGGGCACGGCGGATCGGTGCTCGGCGTGGGATGCTCGGATCCCTATGGCTCATCGCTCAACGGCAGCCAGAGCGGGCTCGGGCCACGCTTTGAGGTCAACGCCTACACCGGCGTGTTCAACTATCCGTGGTCCAATCCGAACGGCTCGACCGGCAACGCCATCTTCAAGCGCCTTCAGGTGCCTCAGGCGGACCTTGACGTTCCTTCGAGTGCGTTGTTCTTCGTGGAAGGCCACTATGTCACGCAGGACGATGCGCAGGCCGGCAACGGCGCCAACAACGCGTCGTACCGCCGCGTGCGCAAGAACGCCGACTACTCGTTTACGCTCCAGGGCACGACCTACCGCGAGCTTCCGGGCATCTATGCCTGGCGTGACCACGGGCTCGGCGTCAACACACCCGACCCGGACGTGACGATCGATGTGGTCAATGTGCCGAACGATGGGCGCTTCTTCGTCGGATACAAGGTGGTCGACAACGGCGACGCGACCTGGACGTATACGTATGCGATCCACAATCTCGACAGCCACCGCAGCGGAGCCTATCTGGAAGTTCCCATCGGAAGTGCGGCCCAGACCAACAACGTGTACTTCCACGCGCCGCATTACCACTCGGGTGAGCCCTACGACAACACCGACTGGACGTTCACCAACGACGGGATGACCGCACGCTGGGAAAGCCCCGAGACCTACAGCCAGAACCCCGACACCAATGCCCTGCGCTGGGGCACGATGTACACCTTCCAGTTCACTTCGGACGGTGCGCCGCAGACCGGCACGATCAACATCGGGCTGTTCCGTCCGGCGGCGGGTGACCCGAATACCGTCAGTTTTGCCGGCCCCGTTCCGGGTGATGTCGGTCCGGCACCGGTGCGCATCAGCATTGTCGACGAGATTCCCGCGACGATGGCGCCTGATACGCCGTTCTCGTTCGATGTTTCCATCACCGAGGGCGACGACACATTCGTGCCCAACTCGCAGCTTCTGCACTATCGCATGGACGGCGGAGCCTACGTCTCCGTCCCGCTGACATTCGTTGGCGGCGACATCTGGTCGGCGACCGTCCCCGGAGCAGGCTGCACCGACACGCCTGAGTTCTACGTGTCGGCTGAAGGGGTCGCCACAGGCGTCGTCACCGCACCCAATGATGGTGCGACCAACCCGCTCAGCTACATCGTGGGCGTCCCCGGCATCGCGTTTGAGGACAACTGCGAGACCAACACAGGCTGGACCGTCTCTTCGACGGCGTCGGACGGACAGTGGGATCGGGGCGTGCCCGTCGGCGGCGGAACCCGCGGCGATCCCGCGACCGATGCCGATGGCTCGGGCGCATGCTGGCTGACGGACAACGTCGCGGGCAACTCGGACATCGACAATGGTGAGACCACGCTGACCTCGCCGCTGCTCGATTGCTCGGGCCCCGAGTCGACGATCTCCTACTGGCGCTGGTTCTCCAACAACTTTGGAGCCTCGCCGAACGAGGATGTCATGGTTGTCGAGATCAACAACGGTGACGGCAACTGGGTCGAGCTCGAGACCGTCGGGCCCAGCTCGGCCGAATCGGGCGGCGGGTGGTTCAACCCCGAGTTCCGCGTGGCCGATTTCGTCACCCCGACCGCGACGACGCAGATTCGCTTCATCGCAGGCGACACCGGCAACGCGTCGGTGGTCGAAGCGGGTGTCGACGGCATCGTCGTCGGAACCTTCGGCTGCAGCAATCCGTGTGTGGCTGACTGGAACGAGGATGGAGATCTCAACTTCTTTGACATCCTGCAGTTCCTTGAAGACTTCAACAACCAGCTTCCGGAAGCCGACCTGAACAACGACGGCGAGTTCAACTTCTTCGACATGTTGGACTTCCTCGGCCTGTTTGACGCCGGCTGCTGAATCGACGCACATTTCAAGAACCCAGGGGCCCCTCTTTCGGGAGGGGCCCTTTTTCATGGATACACCGATACGCTGCACGAAGCTGTGGCGTGGCTTTTGCCTGACGTGGGCGGATCTGCAGCGTCACGGCCTCGGTGCAACCGGCCCGGGCCGGTCGTACAGAAACCGATTTGAGTCCGGTAAGTCGGTGTCAATGTGTGAGTTCTCGCATCCGGGCGCTTCCAAGGGCCGTATGGAGCCGCTAAGCTGGCTTTGATTCGGCCCCGTGCCGATCGAGAGAGAGTCCATCACTGCATCAATCCTGAGAGGGGAGCCACCATGCGCTTGTCGCACCTTGTGCCCATCGTTTCGCTGCTCGCAACGACGTCATTTGCCACGGCCGATATCACGCCGTTGACAACGGTTCGCGTGGCATCCGGGCTCGTCCGCCCGATCGGCGTTTTTCATGCCCCGGGGGATACGGACCGGATTTTCATCATTGAAAAGCAGGGGCGCATACGCATTCTCAAGAATGGCGCGCTGCTGAGCACGCCTTTCCTCGACGTGGACAGTATCACCGGCGGCGGCACGAGCAGTTTTTCTGAACAGGGGCTCCTGGGACTGGCGTTCCACCCCGACTATGCCAACAACGGGCTGTTTTACATCAACCACACCAACAACTCGGGTTCGACCGTCATCGCCGAGTATTCCGTCTCTGCCAATCCCGATATCGCGGATGCAAACTCGCGCCGGCAGCTGCTTGTGATCGCCCAGCCGTTCTCCAACCACAACGGCGGATGGATCGAGTTCGGACCCGACGGATACCTCTACATCGGCATGGGGGACGGAGGATCGGCCGGCGACCCGGGCAACCGTGCTCAAGACATCACCAACCAGCTGCTCGGCAAGATCCTGCGCATTGATGTTGACGGCAACAACTCGTCCAACGGCCAGTACGGCATCCCCGCATCAAACCCCTTCGTCGGCACGACCGGCGATGACGAGATCTGGGCGTATGGGCTGCGCAACCCCTGGCGCAATGCGTTCGATCGTGAGACCGGCGATCTGTGGATCGCCGACGTCGGGCAGAACGCGTGGGAGGAGATCGACTTCCAACCCGCTTCCTCCTCCGGAGGCGAGAACTACGGCTGGCGCTGCTATGAGGGCAGTGTGGCCTTCAACACCTCCGGCTGCGGACCGTCCTCCAACTACGTGTTCCCCATCCATGTGTATTCTCACTCGCAGGGCTGTTCGGTGACCGGTGGGCGCGTCTATCGCGGCTGTCGCATGCCGGAAAACCACGGTGCGTACTTCTTTGCCGATTACTGTTCTTCAAACATCTGGTCGCTGCGGTATGACGGGCACAACGTCTTCGACTTCCAGAACCGCACTGCTGAACTTGCCCCGGGTGGCGGGTTGAATATCACGAGCATCACCTCGTTTGGCGAAGACGCCAACGGCGAGCTGTACATCTGCGATCAGAACGGCGGCGAAGTGTTCATGATCGTGCCCGACGGCCCCACCGTCGGCGACTGGAACGGTGACGGCGAACTCAACTTCTTCGACATCCTCGGCTACCTGGACGATTTCTCGACACAGGCAGCCCGGGCCGACCTCAACAGCGACGGTGATTACAACTTCTTCGACGTGCTGTTCTTCCTCGACACCTTCTCGAGCGCCTGTCCGTAAGGCGCACGTGCCGCACAAGCGCACTCCAGCGCCCGGGCTTTGCTCCGGGCGCTGTTTTTGCGCATGCCGGCCTTTCAGGAAGGCGCGTCTGAGAGAGGGTCTCGTGCAGGTGTGCGGGGGCTTTTCGTATTTGCCTACGCGACCTGCAGGAGTTGCATGACCTTCTTGACCACGTCCTCAGCGGTGAGCCCGCACATTTCGAGCATTTCCGCCGTGGTGCGCGCGCTCTTGGGGATTCGTCGCACGTACATCTGTTCGAGCGTAAACGCGTCGCCGCTGGCGGTCAGTGCATCGGCAACCGCCGACCCCAGTGACGCTCCGTAGTTGTCCTCGAGGCTGATTGCATATCCGTTGTTTTCGCTGATCAGATCGAGCAGCTTGTCCTCGTCGAAGGGGATGGAGTACATATCGACGAGCGTTGCGCTGATGCCGGCGCGGTCGAGCAGTTCGAGTGCCTTGTTGCCCTCGTGGACCATGTAGCCGCTGGCCAGCAGCGCCACATCTCGCCCCTCGCTGAGGACCTCGAATCCGCCGAGATTGAAGACCTGTTCATCGGAGTAGATGAACTCGGTATCGACGCGCATGGTCCGCATGTAGCACAGTCCCTCGTAGTCAGCCATCACGCCGGTGAGCGCGTAGGCAGCGAAGGCATCGGCCGGCTGGAGCACGTAGCAGCCGGGGTTTCCGCGATGATCGCGCACCTTTGCGAGTGAGCGGAACCACGCGACGTCGGGCAAAGCCATCTGGCTCGGGCCGTCGGCTGCAAGCGTGATCCCGACGTGTGAGCCGACCAGCTTGAGATTTGCCCCGCTGTTCATAGCCATCTCGACCTGGTCGTAGGCGCGGGTGATGAACTTGCCGAAGCTTGAGCAGAACGGGATCTTCCCGGCAGCGGAAAGCCCAACCCCCACCGACACCATGTTTTGCTCGGCGATTTTGCACTCGATGAACCGGTCGGCCAGGTCCTTGTCGCGTGCGAACGTCTCGGCAAACGTGGAGTTGCTCACGTCCGCGTCGAGCACGACCACGTCGGGGTTGACCTGTCCGAGTGCCCGCAGCGCCAGCCCGTAGGCGCGGCGTGTGGCCATGCGCCCGGCCGCGATCAATGACTCCATGTCCAGGGAGCGCATGGTCTCGGTGAGCGAGGGAATGTCACTCACCTTCGGCTCGGGCGTGCTCACTTCGGCCGGAGGCTGGATCGTGAACTGATCTGAACTTGCCAGCGAGCTGGTCAGCTCGATTCGACGTTCATCAAGCTCGCTGAGCGCCTTGGACAGCGCCTCGCCGGTTGGGGGCTTGCCGTGCCACCCGCCCCCCTGCACACTCGGGGCGCCCCAGCCCTTGACGGTCCTGGCCACGACCGCGATGGGCTTCGAATCGTCTGATTCGGCGCGGGCGGCAAATGCGTCGAGCGCCCCCTTGATCTGGGAAGGGTTGTGCCCGTCGATCGAGAGGACCTCGAAGCCGCAGGCCTTGAGCTTGTCTGTCAGCCGCTCTGGAGACTGCTGCTCAGAGACACGGCCGGCTTGTCCGTACTCGTTGCAGTTGAAGATGGGCAGCACGTTGGTCAGCTTGTGGTCGATGATGAAGTCGAGGGCCTCGGCGATCTGACCTTCGCGTGCTTCGCCGTCGCCGCAGATGCAGTAGATTCGACGGTCCATGCCTGAAAGCCTGGCTGCCTTTGCCAGCCCGGCCGCCACGCTGAGACCCTGCCCGAGCGAGCCTGTTGCAGCATCGAAGAAGGGAAAGCCCTCCATCGGATTCGGATGTCCGTCAAGTTCACTTTCCCATGCGCGGAGGGATGACAGATCGGCCGTGGTCAACTTGCGTCGCTCGGCCGGGTTTTTGCCGACCTTGACTCCGAGGATTGCCGCGGCCGCGTAGACCGCCGGCACAGCGTGTCCCTCGCTCAACACGAGCCGGTCGCTTGTGGGATAATCGGGAAAGTCGGGGCTCCACCGCATCGCATGAAACATGAGCACGGTCACGAGGTGCCCGATGCTCATGGCCGAAGTGGGGTGCCCGCTGCCTGCCGTTGCGCACATTTCCAGACTGAGCCGGTCGATCTCGATTGCCTGAGCATGTACCGCGGCTTCAAATGACATAGGTACCCGTCCTTTCCACGACGCCGAGGGTTCAGAGTGCAGGCCCACCGGCCCCATGACGGCGCGCTGGACACCCTGTAACCGAATCGGCTCGGCTGCAAAAACCCCAAGTAACTGAGAGCATAGCCTCGAATGAATCAAAACGCGGTTGCGGGCCGGTTCAAAACCGTTGCTGCGCGGCATCGAAACAGTCGGGCGAAGGGCGCCGTGCATCGCCCGGACCGGGTACACTCTGTTGATTCACACCAGCGAGGGACCACCATATGAAGGTCATCTGTGATCGCGCCGCTCTGCTCGATGCCATGACGCTTGTTTCGGGCGTTGTCGCCACGCGCACGCCACGCCCGCAACTTTCATGCGTCCATCTCCATGCCGAACTGGAAGACGGGGCTGGAGAACTCGCCCTTTCTGCGACGGACGCCGAGGTTTCACTGGTCGTTCGTCTCGGGCGAGTGGACGTGGAGGAGCCGGGCGATGCGCTGGTCGTGGCTGACAAGCTTCAGCAGATTATTCGCGCTGAGGAAAACGACCCGACCTTGACCATCGAGACCAAGAAGGACGTGTGCCATATCACGGGCACCGACGCGCACTT
>RFGK01000144.1 GCA_003697045.1 Planctomycetota bacterium | reverse complement strand
CGCACACATGCGCACAGTTGCAACTGCGCGGCGTCCAGATCATTCCTGCCCGGCCGGGCTGCGCAGCCCCACCATCACGTCGTTGACGTTCGTCCCCGTTGCCCCGAGCACGAGCAGGCCCCCGCACGCCCGCAGCGCCGCGTAACTGTCGTGCCGGGCAAGTGCCTCGCCCGGATCGACACCACGCGCGCGCATATGTGCGACCGACTCTGTATCCACGACTCCCCCTGCTGCATCGGTCGGCCCATCAACTCCGTCGGTCGCCAACGACATCACCGCTGCACCTGGCACGCGGTCGATCTCGACGGCTGCCGCCAGCGCCAGCTCCTGGTTGCGTCCGCCCTTGCCGGGCGCTTCGCCGACGTGGACAGTCGTCTCTCCGCCCCACACAACGGCCGATCCGGCCGACAGCGCACAGACGCGCCGGCCGAGCTGACTTCCCACCACCGATGCTTCGCCCTGCACGCCGGTTCTGATTTCAACGACATCAAACCCGGCGTTGCGCAAGGCATCCGCCGCCGCGTCGACCGCGCAGGCGTTGTTGGCAATCACATGATGCTCAACATGCGCGAATACGGCATCCCCGGGCTTGGGGGTTTCTTCTTCTCCACCCGCAGCCCCGCGGCGCAACAGTGCGACAACCTCCCCGTGGGCCGCTGCCAATCCGCGCGATTCGACCACATCGAGCGCATCGGCAAAGCTCGTCGGATCGGGCGCAAACGGCCCGGACGAAATCACATCGAGCGGGTCTCCAAGCACATCTGAGAGCACGAACGCGGAGACCGGCGCCGGGGCCGCCAGCTGCGCAAGTTGACCGCCTTTGATGGTCTCACAGTGTTTGCGCACGCAGTTGATCTCATTGATTGTGGCGCCGGAGCGCAAGAGCGCGTCGGTCAGCGCAGCCACCTGCGCCAGGGTCAGAGGCTTGCGCGGCGACGACAACTGCGCCGACCCTCCACCCGAGATGAGCACGACCAGTCGCTCCTGCGCCCCTGTTGCAGCGACAAAACGTGACACTTCACGAGCCGCTCTGATATTGCGCTCCGTCGGGATCGGATGATCGGCCGCCAGCACGCGCACAACTCCGCCCATCGTCGGCACGCGATCGACATGCTCCGGCCGCGCCACGACCAGGCCGCGCTGCACACGCTGCTGAGCATGCTCAATCGCAACGCGCGCCATCGCAGCGGAACCCTTGCCGAACGCGAGGATTGCCAGATCATGCGGCTCATCGGCAAGCAGATGCCAACGCCGCGCCAGCGCCTCTCCCGGATCGGCCGATGCGAGCACGGACGGGACGACACATTCGCAAAGTGTGCGCACGGGGTGGTCCATCAGCGAGCAATGTACACGACGGGAACATACACCGGCTCGACGCCGTGGGCGCGCAGAAGATCCAGGCGCACACGCCCGGCGCTGGCAATGTGCGCACGAAGCGCCCCGGGATCGATCTGATCGACGCGCATGCCGTCGACAGCAAGCACGATTTCGCCGTCGCGCAGTCCGAGCGCGTGCGCCGGAAGCCCGGGCTGGACGCTCCAGAGTTCCCACGTGTGTTCGAGCGGACGCAACTCGGCGCCGATCCCGCGCACAGCGCCCGGCACGGCGTCTGTCACGCGCTCCACATAGACCATCCCGGCCCTGTGGTCAAAGGTGATGCGCAGCCCGTCCAGCGCGCGTGCGCCGGCCCTGGCCGTTCCCCTGGTTGATTCCACAAGCGGACGGTCGAACTCGATTTCACCCAGACGAATGACGCCATCGAGTCGGCCGTCGATCACTGTCGCAACGCCGTCGATAAGCTGGATGCGCTTGTCGCCGGATGAACCTGGTTCGAGTTGCATGCGCTCGATCGGCAGCGCCCATCCTCCGGAACTGGCCGTGTCGATCAAGATATCCAGCAAGACCCCGGCTACGTCTGCTCGAAGGACTGGGAGCCTCGAATCCATGCTCGGCTGCGCGGCTGCACCCTCCGGCGGTGCGCGCACGATTGTGACACTGCGAGATGCATAGTCGACTTCGAGCAGGAGATTGGCAAAGACCGGGTATCCGAGAACGCCGGCGATCCGCTCGCCGAAAGCGCGCGATAGTGCTTCCACGTCAGTCACAATGGCGTCCATGTCGTGGACCTGCACCGCCCCGAAATCGAGCGTACCCATGCGCACGACATGCTCGACTTCACTGCTCTGCCCCTCGGCATTGATCAATATCCGTCTTTGTGATCGAATCGGGCTTGGCAGCTGGGTTGCGACTTCGCGGCCGAGCACGCAGACCGTTGAGCCGGTGTCGAGGACCATCACAACCGGCCCGATGCCGTCGATCGTCACCTCGACGAGGGGTGCATCGCGAAACCCCCGCACGGAAAGTTGTGCAGGCAAATGCGCAGCGAGATTGGTGCGGGCGGCGGAAGAACCACATCCGGGGAGTACGAGAATCGTGACGATGACCAGAATGGCTGCTTGACAAAGTCTCATCATTCCCACAAACTCAGCATACGGGGAGAGAGGAATACAGGGGCTCGATCCCGTGAGCACAACGCCCGCGTCTGCGAAGATCTGCCGAATCTGTGGCGAGAACTGCGCCGATCGCCCCCGTGTGAAAGACCAGCGGGGAAACTACTACTGTCGCGATTGTGCGCGTCGAGCGAAGCGGCCCGAATCTCACGACAGGCTGGGAGATACGGGTATTTCCGAGATGTCGATTGCGATCGACCATCAGGATCTGATGCCCACCCTGATCAAGGAGATCCGCCGCGAGGCGCTCGGCGACGAAGCGGACGCGTCCCCGCCCGGGCAGGCACCCGCGGAAAAGGCAGAGACTGACGATATCGACGTCGCCGAAGACAGCGCGCAGCCCGGGCCGGAACCGGCGGGCATGGCCGATGAGACCGATGACGACGTGATCCCACTGGCACCCGAAGACCAGACCGATGACGAAGCGTTGCGCCAGTGCCCGGTCTGCTTTCATCGCTATCCGCCCTCAGTCGGGACCTGCGCCAACTGCGGCTTTGACGAGAAGGTCGGCATCCAGAGCTCGCGGTTTCTCGAACACTCACGCCATCCGCCCAAGGGGCATTACGGCCTGCACGAGCACGCGAGCAAGTCGTTTGCATGTCCAAGTTGCGGCTATGACATGACCGGGGCGATGTCGCTCAAGTGCCCCGAGTGCGGACACATCATGCCCACACGCACCCAGTTGATGCGTGAGGAGCTGGCCAGGCAGACCGAGTACGAGTCATATCACACGCCCGCGGTCTTTCTTGCCATCGGGTTGGTCGGACTGTTGATTCTGGGGTTGATCCAGTGGGGTTGGCCGTCGCTGGTCGTGCTGCCGACGGTGCTGCTTGCCCAGGTGACGTCGGGCATGATCGTCATGTATCTGTGCATGTTCTTCTGGATCGGATTCGACGCACCGTTCAAGCTGAACCTGCTTCGTCTTTCCGCGGCATCGGCAGCCAGCCTGCTGGCCGGGCTGATCGGGGTCTGGGCATTGGGCTCGCTGCTTGGCACGGGAGTTTTTCTGATCGCCTATCTGATCCTGTTCCTTCACCTGCTTGATTTCGAGTTCGTCGATGCAGCCGCGATCGCAATCCTCACGCTCATCCTCGGGATGTTCGCCCTGCTCATCGTGCCCGGATTCATCCAGCTTTTCATTTGACGGCCGGTTTGCCAAGGCGCGCAAAGACGTCTGCAAGCACAGCTCGATTTGAACACGACCACTCCGCGATGCAGGCAAACGCCCTGCATCACCGCTCAAGCTTGGGCTATTCGACTGCAACCGGTTCGAAGACAATTCCGCTTTCGGTCTGGCGCGCGTAGTGGGCCTCGATGTGAAGGTCGGGCGAGATGCGTCGAATGTGAAACGCGGCGCGCACGAGGTCGGCCAGTTGCAAGGCCTTCATGCGCTCGACATCGACCCCGAGCCTCAATCGGTAGAACGCACATGCTGCATGCTGGATCAGAACCACGCGCTCCAGCTCGTGGGCCTCGATGAGGAAGCGCAGCTCGTCGAGAAGCCCCTGTTCCTCGAGCTTTGCCTCATCATGCCCGGCCAGACAACCCGGTCCCCCCGGCAGCGCCACGCGGTCATACCGAGGCAAACCCAACCCGTTTTGCAGGAAGTCGTCGAAATGTTCGCCCACGCGCCCATCGGAGCAATACACGGCCGCAGCCCGGATGCGCCCGGACTCGTACGCGATCGGACAGGCATAGCTCATACCCCAGGATAACAGAAGTCTTGCGCCCGTGTGTTGTGCACCTACCACGGATCCTTCACGTGGCAGGCACGCCCGGTCTTGGCAATGTAGTCCTGGTGGTAGTCTTCGGCCGGCCAGAAGGTCTTCGCCCGCTCGACCTGGGTCACAATCGGCCCGCGCAGCTTGCCCGACTCTTGCAGCTGGCGGATATACGCCTCGGCCTGTTCGCGCTGTTCCTCGCTGACGTACCAGATGCCCGAGCGGTACTGCGTGCCCACATCCGGACCCTGCCGATTCAGCTGCGTCGGATCGTGCATGTCGAAGAACGCTTCAAGGAGCCTTCGATAGGTGATCCGAGTCGGGTCGTAGACCACCATCACCGTTTCGGCGTGGCCGGTGTCCTTGTAGCATACATCCTTGTAGGTGGGGTTTTCAGTATTTCCCTGCATGTAGCCGCTGACAGCGTTGATCACGCCCGGGCCCTTCTGAAAGTAGTGTTCGATGCCCCAGAAGCACCCGCCGGCAAAATAGGCCACCTCCGTCTTGATCGGGCGGCTCTCCGGCGGAAGCTCAGCGCCCTTCTCGTAAAACACCAGCGAGGCCGAGTTGAGACAGTGCCTCTCGCCCGTGGGCTTCGGTCCGTCGTCAAAGACATGCCCCAGGTGCGCACCGCAACGTGCGCATTCGATTTCCGTTCGCACCATGCCGTGCGAGCGGTCTTCGACGCGCCTGACATGCTGGGGGTCGAACTCACGGTAGAAGCTCGGCCAGCCCGTGCCGCTGGTGAACTTGTGCTCACTCGAAAACAGCGGCAGCCCGCACACGACGCAGCAGTAGATCCCTTCCTTCTTGTTGTCGAGCAGATTGCCGCAGAAGGGAGGTTCGGTCCCGGCTTTCTGGGTGACGCGGTACGCCTCCGGATCAAGCCGACTCGCCAGCTCCCTGACGCGCTCTTCAGACAGCGGCGTGATGTCGTATGCCGATCGGGAAATTATGCGTGGATTGTCACTCACAGGCAGTTCACTCCCCTCTGGTTCGTCGTGTGTCATTGACTCTGCCGGCTTGACGGGCTGCGGATACCGAACCTCGACGGACCCGGGCACGGGCGCGCTTTGGTGCTGGATCTCTGCGAGAAGCGCAGACAGCCCGACGCCGAGCAGAACCGCAATCAAGAGCACAGTCGGTTTCATGGCACACATCCTATCGGAGCTGATGGCCGTCTCCAAGACGGGCGTGTTCATGGGGCGGGGCACTCACGGCAGGATGAACTGGCATCTTGATTGAGAATTGTCGGGGCAGCGGTCGCAAGCCGCTCTGCCGTCCCTGCGAACGTGGCTCACCCCAAACATCGCACGAATGGTGTGACGCCGGGGCCATCCCTGGTTGAGAAGCGGACAGGGGGGGATTCGAACCCCCGGTACGGTTACCCGTACACAGCATTTCCAGTGCTGCACCTTCAGCCGCTCGGTCACCTGTCCGGCACTGGGATCCAGTCTAGGCCCGGTCGCACGGGTGAATCGGCTGATCAGGCGAATGAGCCGGCCGGCGAGCTAGGCAAGTTCGACCTCACGCGGGAGTGTCTCGAGGATGTTCAAGACGATGCGATCGGGCGTGACGCCCTCGGCTTCGCCCTCGAAGTTGAGGATCAGCCGGTGCCGAAGCGCTGGCAGCGCCACGGCCCGAATGTCGTCGATACTCACCGCGGCCCGGGCATCCAGCAACGCCCGCACCTTGGCACCAAGCAGCAACGACTGGGCAGCACGCGGGCTCGCACCCACGCGGACAAACTGGTTGACCATCGGAGTGGCATAACGCCCGTCGGAACCGGCCTGCTCGTCGGCTGGGTGCGTCGCAAGCACCGCCCTGACGGCATAGTCCTGCACCCTTGGCGCCACGGCCACGCGACGCACCAGCGCCTGATGCTCGGCGATGCGCCCCGCGTCGAGCACAGGCTCGCTCTCGGGCGTCAAGCCGCCTGTGGTGCGCACCAGAATCTCGTTGAGATCCTCCCGCGAGGAATAGCCGACCAACAGCTTGAAGAAGAACCGATCGAGCTGCGCCTCCGGCAGCGGGTAGGTGCCCTCCTGCTCGATGGGATTCTGGGTGGCCAGAACCAGAAACGGCGCGGGAAGCTCGTGGGTGGTGCCGGCGACTGTGACCGAACGCTCCTGCATCGCTTCGAGCAACGCCGACTGTGTTTTCGGCGTGGCCCGGTTGATCTCATCCGCAAGAACGATCTGCGCAAAGACCGGCCCGGGTTGAAAGGTAAACGCGCGTTTCGTGCGCCCGTGCTCGTCCTCAGCCTCGACAACAACCGTCGTGCCCGTGATGTCCGCAGGCATCAGATCCGGCGTGAACTGGATGCGGCTGAACTGCAAGTCAAGAGCGCGGGCGAGCGAGCGCACCAGCAGCGTCTTGCCGATGCCCGGAACTCCCTCGAGCAGCACGTGTCCGTTGGCAAACAGACAGGTGAGCACGCCGTCGATCACTTCATCATGTCCGACAACAATGCGGGCGATTTGTTCGCGGACGGCTGCGTAATCGGCGCGAAATCGCTCGGCGGCCTCGGCGACCTGTTCGGGCGTGCTCGGCGTGGGCATGTGCGAAGGGTACGCCGCACCTTCAGTCGATGATGCCCGCACGACGCGCAACCTGACGAACCAGGGCGGCATCATCTGGATGCGCCCGGCTCCAGCGTTCATTGCCCGAGTTCAACGCGGCGATATACCCGGCCAGATTGTCGGAGGTCAGTTCGACACCAAAGCGGACGCGATCCGGTGGAGGTGAGCCATACAGCTCATCAAGCACGATACTGCCAAGCTCGGCGCGGAAGTGGCTTGATTCCCACCAATAGACCATGCTGGTCTGTGTATCGCCCGGCGGAGGGATCGGCTCGTCGCAGTAGGGTTCGTAGCTGAGGAAGCTGACCAGGCGGATGCGCGGGCCCCGGACGTTGCGCTGGCCGTCCACGATGGACACCAGATCCGCAAGCCACTGTTCAAAGACCGGCCACAGTCCCGCGACCTCGATCGCTTCGAGCTGGGCTGCATGCACCGGATTGATGACAATGTCCATCTCGACGCCTGCCTGCCGAGCCGCTCTGATGATCTCGGCGAACCGGTCGAGCCGATCCTGGCTGTATTCGAAGTTGGCGTAGGACTCGGGATTGGTGAAAAACTCGTAGAGCTTTGCTTCGAACAGGGCGCGATGTCCCTGGGAGACGCGCTGCGTATGGCGCACCGTCTGCCCCAGCGGCGTGAATCGGGTAGGTTCCTTGCGCAACAACGCGATGAGTTGCTGCACACTGGCGTACGTCGTCCGAAGCGAAATCGTGTTGTCGAGGTGATAGCTGATCAGATCGCGGCCGGGTGCAAAGCGAGACTGGGCAAAGTCCTGGTTGAAGTCGCGCCCGGATGTGAAAAGAAGAAAATCAATCGCAAAAAGCATGCGCTTCGGCTTGTTGTGCGCAAGGGCATACTCGACAATCGGCTGCAGCTCGCGCATGTTCGTGCCGGGGATGGCGGCGTTGCAGGCCCGCATGCCCGCAAGCGCCGGATGATCCGGGGCATACCCCATCTGTGCACGCGAAGAACCGAGGACGATGAACTCCCAGTCTCCGCGCCGGAGCAGCTCGGCCCGGGCGGTACGCGTGCCGACTGAGTTCGATTTTTCGGCCAGCGCCTTCCAGTGCACCGACCTGTAGGCGCCATATGGGTCGGCTGCCAGATTGAACGAAGCGACAACGCCAAGCGCTGTTGCCGTCAGCAGCCCGAGAACCATGTTGTATCGCTTGAAGCTCATCTCAGAACTGGAAGTACAGGAACTCTTCGACACGACTCATCATCAGGACACTCAACACGCCGACTCCGGCACACACGATCGCCGCCGGCACAGAGGGTCGCCAGCGGAAGCTCTGAATGGGCCTGATCGCAAGCGGCGCCGGGGGAGGGTCCTTCTCCGGGAACAGGGCGGGCTCGTATCGTCCCATGAACTCCTGCGTATTCGGGAAGAACCACGCGATCAGCCACGCGCCGCCCACAAGCGCTGCTGCCTGCGCAGCGTCAAACTGGGTGTGCAGCGAAAACCCGTTGAGCCCGGCCATCGACTCGAGCACCACCCACGCCGCATCAAAGCTCGTCGCACGGAAAAACACCCACCCGACGATGACGACCAGAAATGTCAACGTCCGGGCTGACAGATGCATCACCGGCCCGTCACTGGAGGCAGCCCACCCGATCTTCTTGCGAATGGCGTGAAAGAGATGATTGACACACAGGTAAATGCCGTGCAGCGTACCCCAGGCGACGAAAGTCCATCCGGCACCGTGCCAGAGCCCGCCGAGCACCATGGTGACCATCAGGTTGATGTAGCGTCGGGTCGGCCCCTTGCGGTTGCCACCCAGCGAGATGTAGAGATAGTCGCGCAGGAAGCGTGAGAGGGTCATGTGCCAGCGACGCCAGAACTCGGTGATGTTGCGTGCCTTGTACGGCGAGTTGAAGTTGACGGTGATCTTGATGCCAAAGAGTCGGCCGAGCCCGATTGCCATGTCCGAATAGCCGGAGAAGTCGAAGTAGAGCTGGAAGGTGTATGCCAGCGATCCGAGCCATGCCTCGGCAAAGGTCGGCTCGTGTCCCGCAGCCGCTCCGTCAAACATCAGATTGGCAAACACCGCCACCGTGTCGGCGATGACCACCTTCTTGAACAGCCCGATGACCAGGATGGTCATGCCCACGGCAAAGTTGTCCGCACGCGGACGAAGGGCAGACTTCTCCTCAAACTGCGGAAGCATCTCCTTGTGATGCACGATCGGTCCGGCAATCAGTTGCGGGAAGAAGGTCACAAAAAGGCAGTAGTCGATGAAGCGATACTCCCGGGTCAGACCCCGGTACGCGTCGACCAGATAGGCAATCTGCTGAAACGTGAAGAATGAAATCGCCAGCGGCAGAACGATGTGCGGCGCGGGAAGCTCCAGCCCGAATACGGCGTTGACCGAGTTGACCGTGAACGCGGCGTACTTGAAGTATCCCAGCAGGCCCAGATTGATCGCCGTACCCGTGACAAGCACGCTGCGACGCTGAACGCCCGATCGCGTCTCGTCCGAGAGCACCAGCCCGAACGCGTAGTTGACGAGGATCGACACCCCGATCAGGGCAAGATACTTCGGCTCCCAATACCCGTAATAGAACAGAGAGGCGATCACAAGCCAGGCAATCGCAGCCGGGCGGGTCTTGTCCCGTGCAGTCAGCACGAAGTACCCCACCAGTGTGACCGGCAGGAACGCAAAGAGGAAGATGTAGGTGTTGAAGAGCATGTGCCGGACCGAATGTGAGCGGGAGTATACGGACGCGCATATCGACCGGATCAGGCCAACAATTGGGCGCCGATCGGCAGGACAGCCATTCACACTGAACGCCCCCCAGATCAAGTGGACCCAGGAGACCGTCTGATCATCCTTGATGGAAGCATGGGCACGGCGCTTGAGGCGCTCGGTTGCGATTGTTCGGCCCCGGCGTGGTCGGCCCGGGCCGTCATCGAGCGTCCCCGAGCCGTGCGGACGCTCCATCGGGCCTATGTGAACGCGGGAGCCGAGGTCATCACCGCATGTACCTTCCGAACCACACCCCGCGCGCTCGGCGACGGGTGGGAACAGGCAGCCTGCTCGGCGGTCAGGCTCGCTTTGGAGGGGGCGTCAGACCTTGCACACGTGGCCGGTTCGATCGCGCCGGTATGCGATTGCTGGAAGCCCGAGCTTTCGCCCGGAGCTGGCGCCGAGCCTGAACACAGGGCGTTGGCCCGGGTGTTGGCCGATGCCGGCTGCTCATTGCTGCTGTGCGAGACTTTGAGTCACCCGGATGAGGCGGTCGCCGCGACGCGGGCAGCTGTGAGCACCGGGCTTGAAGTGTGGACCGCGCTGACCGCCGGGTATCGGTGCGATCTGCTCACTCCCGAGCAACTGGCATCGATCGGGCGTCGCGCTGCCGAGGAAGGCGCGGGCGCCGTGCTTGTCAACTGTGTCCCCGCCGATCGCACGCTGGAATATCTCCAGGCCCTGCTCGCCGCGTTGCCCGCCGGCGTCGGCGCGGGGTGCTATGCAAACGCGGGGCAGGCCGATTCGGCATGTGCGGGCCGATCTCCCGATGCGTGCCGACGGTACGCCGAATATGCCAGGGACTGGCTCGAAGCGGGGGCGCGGATCATCGGCGGGTGTTGCGGCACCTGGCCGGAACACATCGAGGCAGTCGCCCGGATGTTGGGGAAAAGAGGCCGCGGTGGGATTCGAACCCACGAATAACGGATTTGCAATCCGCTCCCTTAGTCCACTCGGGCACACGGCCAGCTTGATTACTGTAGGGCCCCACCCCCCGCCCCGGCACGCCGTTCACATCCGCCCGGCTGGCAATCGGCATCACGCCGGACAGGCCAGCTTCGGTCGCGCGCCGAACGGACCTGTCCGTCCAGTCGTCGCGTCACACGAAGAGTCCCCCCGCAGGCGCGGAAGGCGGCACACAACGCGATCGACCGGCCGGAGGTCTCAGTCCTGGCGATCGTTGAGCAGCCTGGGCTCCTTGAGTTCGAACACAACCGAGTTGCCGATGGCAAAGCCCTTCAGGCTGACGCCGCGCGAAACCAGGAAGAGCAGTTTGAGCGTCTGGTCGTCTCGCACGGCGGTCAGCGATGGCACACCCGACAGGTCGCTGGTGCCGTTGAGCGGATCGCCCGGGTAGTAGTAGATCGCGTATTGCTCGCGATCCTTGTAGATGTATCCCACAGCCTGGTACGGTGTGCCGGCAGTGTCGAACAGATAGAACGGATCGTTCGGGCCGGCTTCAGCCCCGACCGGACCGAGCAGGCTCGCCACCGAGCCGACGCTGACATCAACCTGCACCATCATCGTCCCGTCGGGCGTGGCAAAGCGATCCACCTTGAGCTTCTGCGAGATCTCGCGCGAGTTGCCGACTTCCGCGGGCAGCCACTTGCCATCACCTGAGACGATGCGCTTTTCATCGTCGAGCAGAAGCCCCCGCTTGGCCGACGACTGAAACGCCTCCCGCCCGAGTCGATTCGTCACCGAGACAACCGTCGAAGTGCTGCGCCCACCGACCTGGTCCGGTTCGAGTATGACAGCCCTGGATCGGTCCAGATCAGCAATCTCCGCCCCCTTGAGGATCGTGCCTGCGCGGATCTGACCATCGCGCATCCCCGGAGCCGGGAAGCGAGGCGCATCGTCGACCAGGTCTGCGACTTCCAGGCGCGTGTTCTTCACGTAAAGCGCCAGCGGGCGGTACCCGCGAGGCACGAGAAACTCGGCCGCCATCGGAGTCGATGAGCCTCCGCCCACCGACGAGACGTGCACGCCCTCGGCCTCGAAGCGCCAGCGCCCGTACGAATCAGCATCGGCGCTGTCACCCTGACTGATCACCGCGAGAGGGAAGATGTTCTTGCTCGGCTCGCCAGTCCAGTTGCCTTGCTCATCGACCGGCTGAACCAGCAATCGCAGTTGGCCCGGGCTGATCATGTGTTGACCGGTCGTTTCCTTGGCGCCGGCTGCCATTTCGAACTTGACGGCGAAGATCATGCCCTGCGAGACCGGCTCGCCGTTGATGTCAACGTACTTCTGAGGCGTCGGAATGAACGCGTCGGTGAGCAACTGGCTTGCCGGCGTGGTGCCATCCGGCGAACCGACAATGTACACGCCCGTCAGCGACAGCTCACGCGGCTTGATGGTGTTCTTGGCCGATCCCGAGTTGTACGTAATCTGGGCGGCCGGTCCTTCGATGTGTGGCTCTGGATGCCACTTGGCAAGCGGCTCGGATGAATAAAACGCCGCCAGCGAAAGGTGGGAATAGAGCCTGGCAGTCAGCATGTCGGCCGGGATGAGCAGGCGATCGTTGTAGACCAGGCTGCCCCCACCCGTGGCGCGTTCCTGCGTGTACCAGATCGGCTTGTATCCCAACCCCACCGTGGAGTCCCCGAGACGAACCGATCCGAGCGAAATGGCCAGCACACCGACGGTCAGGATGCCGCTGACCAGCCCGCACGCACCACCTCCGATGTAGTCGACCAGCGGGGTCTGATGTACGTTGGCAGGCGCGATCTTGTCCATCGCAACACGTGTGATCAGCAGGGCAACAACAAACGGCACGGCAAGCCCGATCGCCCAGGCGTTGCCTCCGACCGAGGCGAGAATGCCCTTCGGCGGCGACCAGTCGAGCAAAAAGAGCGACACCGGCTCCCACAGCCCGAACGCGACCGCCCCGGCCACGATGACACACACCATGTGCAGAAACGAGGAGAAAAACCCCCGAATCGACCACATGTACGCAATCAGGAGCACCAGTACCGAACACAGGATGCTGAATTTCATGGACGCCTCCTGCCCCTTCTTCCTACTTACCGGCGTGCGGGGCGCGGGGTTCTTTCAAAACCACATCACGATGCCTTGCGCTTCTCAGACGACGAGGAAGCCTGCCCCCCACGCATCACGCGCGTCAGCTCCTCGACGCTCGTGACCCCCTCGACCACACGACGCAACCCCGCCTGCGTCAGCGCTGGAAGCTGCTGCTTGCGAAACTCGGCCCGAAGCCCCGACCAGTTCTGCTGCTTGATCATCTCACGCTCGCTCGGCCCGATCGTGAACACTTCAAAAAGCCCGGTCTGACCCTTGTACCCAAGCCCCTGGCACACCGGGCAAATCTCCGGCTTGTTGCGGATGAGCACCTGCCCACCCTTCTTGAAGAGCTGCTTGACCTTGTCCACAGGAAGCCCAAGCTTCTTGAGCAGATCAGGCGGCGGCTCATAAGGCACGCGACAGTTCTCGCAAAGCTTGCGCACCAGCTTCTGCGCGATGACGCCCCGCAGACAGTCGGCCGCCTTGTCAGTGTCACCCACCGCCTTGACGAACAACTGCACCGCCGACAGCGCGTTGTCCGCGTTGACCGACACATAGATGCGCGTCCGCTTGATATCGGCTGCTGCAATCTCACGGGCGGTCGCTTCGTCGGGAAGCTCGGCAATCCCCACGACATCCGGGTCGCGGCGAAGTACGCTTCGCACCGTCACCGCATACTCTGACCCTTCCTTGTACGGATCAAACTGGATCTGGCGGATGCCCTCGAGCGAATCCTGTGGCTCCAGCTCGATCGACTGCACATTCGACGTGTACGCATCGTGCAACTTGAGCAGCGAATACAGCGTGGTCGTCCGCCCGTTGTGCGGCGCAGCACCCAACACCACCACGCCAGAATCTTCTGATGCCAGCGTCCGCACCGCTTCAAACTGCGCATCCAGCAGACCGAGCTGGTCGGCCTTGAGGCGAACCGCCTTGGCCGGGTTGACCGTCAGCGTCAGACGCATGCCATTCTTCGAGCCCATCGAGGTGACGCGGACGGCGATCGACTCGGCCTCGGTGCGAATGTTCACCATCCCGCTGAGCCGACGCCGACGGTCCTCGACATCCAGACCCGCTGCCGACTTCCAGAAATCGATGATCTTGATTGCATCCTGCGGCGGAATCTGCTCGCCTGCCTGTCGCACGCCATCAACCAGATAACTGACCTGATAACCATCCTTGGCCGGAGCGATGTCCATCTGAAACGCCCCGAGCCGACTTCCCTGGATGAAGATCTGCTCGGCCGAAACACGAACCTGATATTCCGGGGATTCCTTGCTCGGGGGCTCGAGCGTCGTCTTGTCCGGGCCGACGATTTCCAGCGCCACCGTCGAGGCGTGCTTGGCAGCCTTCTTGGCAGCACGGGCCTCGGAAAACTTCGAAAAATCGAGCTTCAGCCGCGCGGCTTCAGGAACGCGCTCGGTGTCTCGATTCGTCACGAAAACGAAAATCCCAATGTCCGCTGCAAGCAGCAACAGCAGACAGGCATACCCCACGAGAAACCCAACGATCCCGGGCAAGGGCATGAAGATCACAGCACAGATCGCTGCGATCCCGAACAGCATGTGGACCAGATTCCACTTCTCACGGCCGAGGAAGAACCGCGCCGCGTGCTTGTCAAAAACCGTCGAGATCAACCACGCCCATCCGGCAATGGGAGGCAGCACCAGCAACGCCCACCACCACCCGACCAGGAAGTATCCCTCTGCCAGCGTCATCCCGGGTTCCGAACCGATCAGAGTTGCCATGTTCACCGTCGCACCACCTCCGCCGTGGCAACAACCATCGCGCCGGGATGCACGCTGCATCGCCGGGTGCCGGTTCGAACCGCGTCGGTGCGGCACGAACCGTTTGGATCCGCCCCAGACGGGCGGGGAGAAGAGGATACCGTATCGGAAGGCCCGCTTCGACTCAAAGCCCCCCGCGATTGGCTACCCCAGCTTCTTGAGCCGCATGTTCAACTCATCCACGTTCGGACTGGCCTCCATTGCCACCCGCATGTGAATGTACTCTTTTTCCACCAGCTCCACGAGAGACTGGTTGAAGTCAATCATGCCCGACTTGCGGGCCTCCACCGTGTTGAGATACTCGCGGAGCTCGCCTTCCCGCTCCTCGAGAATGTACTTCTGCACCACCGTGTTGTTGATCAGGATTTCGATCGCCGGAATGCGGTGGATGTCCTCGTGCAGAGTCGGCAACAGCTTCTGGTAGACAAACGCCCGCATCTGGTAGGCGAGAATCTTGCGAACCTCGTCGATCTCGTCGGCCGGGAAAAGTCCGTAGATGCGGCTGAACGTCTGCGTCGTGCTCGATGCGTGGATCGTTCCATACACCAGGTGTCCCGTCTCGGCCGCGTGCAGAGCCGCCTGAAACGTCTCGTTGTCACGCATCTCACCCACCAGCACGATGTCAGGATTCTCACGCACCAGCGCCCGAAGCCCGGTCTTGAAGTCCAGACAGTCAATCCCGATTTCACGCTGATTGATCGTCGCCTTCTTGTCCGTGAAAATGTATTCGATCGGGTCTTCCAGCGTGACAATGTGCACCGGCTTGCGCTGGTTCACGTAGTCGAGCATGGATGCGATCGTGGTGCTCTTGCCCGAGCCGGTCACGCCGCAGAGCAGGACAATGCCCTGCGGCTGCATGGCAATCTCCGACATGATCGGGGGCAGATGCAACCCCTCAAACGGCAAAATGTTGCTCGTGATGAGTCGAGCGGCGACGCCCAGCTTGCCACGAGCCTGAAACAGGTTCACGCGGAAGCGGTTCTCTTCGTCGTAGTCATAGGCAAAGTCGACCGAACCAAAATGATGCAGATCCTTGAACTGCTCCTCGGTCAGGATGTGCTGGGCGATCTGCATGAACTCCTCGGCACTCACCGGCTCAGTGTCCAGAGGCTTGAGCGCACCGCGAAGCCGAATCTTGGGTGCCTGCCCGGTCTTCATGATCAGGTCCGAAGCCTTGAACTTGATGCACGCCTGCAGAAACTTGCCCCACCGCGTCGCGTGCGGGTCCTTCTTCTGCTGCGCAGAAAGCGGGGCAACATGCCCGACGGCAACGGCGTTCGATTCTTGCGATTCCGCACTCACTGACATATTCGGCACACCTCCTCGATGCGCAAATCCCGGGCGTTCGTGACGATCCACCCCCTTCGGCCGATCGCTCGATCCAGAGACCCGTCCCGGCCGATGCAGCCGAGCGCCCATCAGGGTAGCCGAAGCACGTGCCCGAGACAGCGCCCAGATACCAAGCGAACCTCATCCTGGTCCGAAAACCCCACGCCCGAACGACCGGCGCGCTCGGCTATTCGGCTGCCGTCGCCCGTGGTTGCCCCGCCGGCCCGAATCGAAGCAATGGCAGGCGAAGAAAACGAAACCGGGTCCTGCGCGAGGACCCGGAGAATGGCGCCGTGCTGGGCAATCAGTTGGCCGAGGAGGCCGCCTCGGCGATTTCCTCTTCGTCCGGCTCGTCGCGCGTGCCCAAAAACTTGGCTTCCAGCTCGAGGCGGATCTTTTCCATCGCCTTGTTCTGGATCTGCCGGACGCGTTCCTTGGTCACACCGATGATCTGCCCGACCTGCTCGAGCGTCATGGGCTTCTCGCCTGTTTCCGACTCAAGCCCGAACCGATGTTCAATCACAGTCCGCTCGACATCCGTCAGATCGGCCCGGTTGTTGAGAACGATCTCCCGGACTTCCTCCGCAGCGTCCTTCTCAAAGTTGGCCCGCTTGGTCTCAAGATAGTTCGACTTCTCGAGCTTGGGGTCAAAATCAGTCGGGAACCGCTGGCGATACTTGGAGAGCTTCATCCCCTGACGGCTGAACGCCTTGAGAATCGCCCGGCAGGCATAGGTCGAAAACTTGTATCCGCGACCGGCATCAAACTTGTCGACCGCCCGGAGCAAGGCCATGTTCCCTTCGCTGACCAGATCGGCAAAGTCCACCTCGCTCATGCGCGTGCGCTTGGCCATCGCGAGCACCAGTGCAAGATTGGTCTCGGCGATCTGCTCACGAATGCGCTCGGCGCGACGATGCCACCACAGCAACTGCTCGGCCTGCTCGGGCGTCGGCTTGCGCGACGGCGAGTCCTTGACTTCCTGCTGAAGCTTCCAGACGCGATAACGCGCATAGTTGAACTGGTGGAACAGGACCTTTTCTTCGGCCCCGGTCAGGATCACCTGCTGCGAGCTCTTGACCGACCGAGTCCGGGTGGACGACAGATCGTCCATCACCGGGTGGTACCACGTGGTGTCCGGCTTCTGGATTTCAGGAGCCTCTTCATAAATCTTCTCTTCGGCCCGGTCTTCGTAGAAGGCCTCGGAGTCGATGAAATCCTGCTCCCGTTCCATGATCTGATTGAGCAGACGCTCGTCCTCAGCAGAGAGCCGACGCGCCGAGGGCGCCTTGCGAGCCGTGCGCACCACTCCCACGCGGTGTCGCCGGCGAACCTGCTCAAGTGGGCCTGGAGATGTCTGACGTGCCTGAGCCATTGCTGAAAATGCCGTCCCTTTCGTCCACTGCGATGCGTGGATCTACACTCGTTCCGTCCCTGTTCAGTCCGCCCTGACTGACTCCTTCGGGATTCCCGCTTCCGTCATTCCACCAACCCATCGGAACAATCCAGATGGGCCCGCTTCTATTGCTCCTGGACCTTCGATGCTGCGAAGATACCAAGACCACACGCGACGCGACGACTTTCTTTCGCCGAACGCCTCGGAATTTGTTTGCCAGAGATTAGGGTGTTCGCCTGATGCGCAGCAAGTCTGTTTCCCAGCACTCAGGCTGCACCTCCCCTGGCTGCAATTCTACGCTGCTCCTTGCTCGAAAGTTCCCCTGCAAGCCAGAACCGTTCTAAAACCCTCAAAGTTTTGATGCCCCAAGCCCTTATCGAACCCATCGCTGCCGCTTCTTGCCGCCTCGTTGACCCGTCGATCGCAGGCGCATACCGTCTGATAAACGCAGCCCAGTTTCGTTTTCCGCCCGATCAGGGCCGAAGCGTCATTATACGCAATCTGGGCACTCCAGAGCAAGCGCACGCTTGGGAGTTGTCCACTTGCCCACAATTCATGCGCCGGCAGGATGAGATTGATCCCCGGTTTTTTCACGACTCAGAGGAGATCCACATGTCATTCACGCTCCCGGAGCTGCCGTATCCCAAGGACGCGCTCGAGCCGCACATCGACGCGCGCACCATGGAAATCCACCACTCCAAGCACCACAACGCATACATCACCAACGCAAACAAGGCCCTTGAAGGAACCCCGTTTGCCGATCAGCCCGTCGAGACGGTCATCGCCAGTTTGAGCGACATTCCCGCCGACAAGCAGACCGCCGTGCGCAACAACGCGGGGGGACACGCCAATCACTCGCTGTTCTGGACCATCATGGGACCCAATGGCGGGGGAACACCCACCGGCGAACTGGCCGCAGCAATCGATCGTGACTTCGGCTCGTTCGACGAGTTCAAGCAGCAGTTCTCCGCTGCAGCGACGACCCGGTTCGGTTCGGGATGGGCATGGCTCGTGGTCAAGGACGGCAAGCTCAGCGTCTGTTCGACGGCCAATCAGGACAACCCGCTCATGCCGGCCGCTTTCGGAGGCGGGCAGGGCACGCCCATCCTCGGGCTTGATGTCTGGGAACACGCCTATTACTTGAACTACCAGAACCGTCGCCCGGACTACGTCGCGGCATTCTGGAATGTGGTCAACTGGGACGAAGTGGCACGGCGGTTTGCCGAGGCCAAGTGATACACAAGCCGCCCGGGAGCAAACCGGGCAGAGACGCTCGTTGAACGGGAAAAAATTTCTGTTGACGCTGTGGCTTGCCGCCCCGATTGTGCTGGTGGCGATCTTGTGCGCATGGATCGTGTTATCCCTGCGTGCCGGGCCGAAGATGCACGCCGAACCGGTCGGAGCCGGCGCCGGCGACGCGGGCGGAGCCAACGCACTCGGCGAATGGCTCGAACGCCGAGCCGAAACGGGCGTCGTCACACTCATCATCGAAGACCGCACCGGCCTGACGACGTCCGAGAACCCTCTGTCGATCGCATGTCGATCGACCGATTGGAAGCCGATCCCCCTGAGCCCTCTCGGTCCGAGCCGGTGGTCTTGGCAAGGATCGGCAGCCGAGCTCGACAAGGGGTTCGAGCTCTGGTACATCCCGCCGGGTGGCGATGCCTGGCACGATGCGCAGGGACGACGAACGCTTCGCGTCAGCTCCGGCGAACAGACCGTGGTGCTCGAAAAACTCGTCCGCTAAACCCTCCCACCCGTGGCCGCGGAACGGGCTCATCAGGCCTGAACCCTCTTATTGGGGGGTGTCGCTTGCCTCAATGGGGGGGTCTTTTCTGTCCATTTGCTGGTATTTGGACAGTTTTGAGGCACATTGTGGGGCAAGGCCGATTCGCGTGAGCGGCCGTTGGGGATGGATTGACCCAATCGAAGAGAACTTGCGGGCATATGCCCGCGGCCAGGGACGGGCTATCGCCGCATGAGTGTCCTTTACCGCCCAACTGAAAGCCCGTTTGCCGTAGTCGAGTGGCAGCCGGACGTCACGGCGATGCTCGATGACCACCATCTGGTGGCGTGGTCGTCGCGCGGATATCGCCGCCTTCAGTTCTCAGCCACGCTTCAACAGTTCTTCGGCGCCCAGCGCGATACCGACGTATGCGTGCTCCACGGCCGGTTCATCGAGGACCTTGAGTCGTTCTGCTCGCAGCTCGAGCGACTTCTGCCCGGCCCGCCGCTCCTGCGTCGCATTGACGGGCCGAGCGGGGTGACCAGTCTGCTGCGGAGTCGACACACTTTCCGCGGCCACCCGGCTGCCAAGTATCGCTATTTCGTCTGGAACGACGCCGACGTGCTTCTTCGCCGCGATCCGATTCTGTTCGGTCAACTTGTCGACGCGCTCGTGGGCGTGGCGGCCGAATGCGAGTTTGCTTCCGACGACCTGTTGCTCTTGCAGCGGGTCGCGTTCATTGGGGGCCCGGCCCTCGATATCTACGCCGAAGACGAAAACGGACAGTTCCGAAGCTGGCTTCCCGACACGATCGGCGAGCCGTTCTGGAAGCTGGTGACCGGGCTCGACGCACCGCCCGTGATGCGGTACGCAATCGACGGGCTGGCTTGAGAGCCCAGAGCAGGTTGTCGCCGATTCGATTACCGGCATCAACACACGGGCCTGATCGAAGCCGGGCGAAACGGCACGGCATGTCTGGGACCATCGTGTGCCCGCCGGGCAACGGACTCCATCTCCGGCATTTGATTCACGAGTCTCCTGTGGCGGCTGCGGATCCGGTGTCCTTGTTGACCGCCTGCCAACGCCTGGATTGCACCATCATCGGGGTGTTGTTGTTCTCGGGCGTTGTGCAAATCTGAGTCGGGTTGAAATGAACGCCCTGACGCAATGGTTGGTCTTGTGCTTGTTGTAGCTCGCGGCCGATGCGGCAGTATTCGCCGTTGCCGGTCACGACCTTTGCCAGGCCACATCGGAGATGCTGCTCAGAGTTCCGTATTGACATCGAGCGATGCATGCAAATAGCCTGCCATCGGTCCGTTTGGTCTGGCACAGGCAGCGAAGTGCTGCGGTATCTGGAGTTGG
>RFGK01000143.1 GCA_003697045.1 Planctomycetota bacterium | reverse complement strand
CCCGAGCCGCGTGTGATTCCGCTTGCGAGCGGGCGTGCGTCGAACATTGCGCGGGCGGTCCAACAGGCATTCGCCCAGCAGGGTACGCGACAGGGCGGCCCTCGCGATGTGCTTGTGATCGGCGATGACGCGAGCAACACGCTGATTGTCCGCGCTGATGAAGAACACTACATGCAGATTCTGTCTCTGGCGTTGACGCTGAGTGAGCAGGCGTCGAATGCGCAGGCGTCGCCGCGTGTGCTTCGGCTCAAGAGTGTTCCCGCGGTGAGGCTGCGCGACACGCTGCTGACTACCTTCGAGCCTCTCGCCCGGCAACGTGGAGAACCGCTTGCGATCGGCGTGGACCGCAACACGAACGCGTTGATCGTCTCGGCCAGCGATGAACTGCACGAGCAAATCGCTGAGCTTGCCGGCGAACTGGACTCAAGCCCTCTGGGTGAGTCCGGGCAAGAGGGACCGGCGGGCATGAGCACGCTGGGGCAGACGGTGCTGATCGTGGACATCGTCAACCATGCCCCCGAGGACATGGTGGCGATGCTCAATGTCTTCGGAGTGACCCGGCAGCAGCCGGCCGATCGGCCCGGGCTGGTCAGCGAGCCCGTGACACTGGTTCAGCTTTCGACAAGACGGGGTCTTGCGATCATGGGTACGCAGGCCGACGTTCTCGTCGTCGCCGAGCTGATCAATCAGCTTGACAGTCCGCCGACCGAGCAATCGCAGGACTTGGTGATTGTGCCGCTGAAGGTGGCCGATGCCAACGGTGTCGCGCGAGCAATCAACGACCTGCTCGATACGGCCCGTCAGTCACCGGGAGCGCCGCCGGCGGTGGCACTCCGCGAGCAGATCCGCCGGCTGAATCTTCAGCGCGAGGGTTTCGACGACGCACCGATCGATCTGGATCTGAACATTCCGATTCGTGTCATGGCCGACACTGCGACCAACTCGGTGATGCTGGGTTCGAGTGCGGACAACATTGCGGCCTTGAGGGAGCTGGTGGGCATGCTCGATCGGCTTCCGGTCGGAGAGGCCGTGGTTGTGCGCATCTTCCCACTTGAAAACTCTTCGGCTGAGGCGATCCGTCCGATCATCGAAGAGCTGTTTCGACAGAGCGAGAGATTGCGCACCCAGCCGGGAACAAGCCGCGTCGCGATGCCGCGTACGGCGATTGGACAGGCGCTTGCAGGTGCCATTGCGGTTTCGGTTGATGAGCGTACCAACGCGCTGATTGTTGCCGGTCGTGAAGAGGCCGTGGCGCTGGTCGAAGTGTTGATCAACGATCTTGACAGTGATGATGCTGAGCGTGGCTGGATCGAGGCGCAGCTCATTCCGCTCAAGTATGCGGACGCGGTGGTTCTCGCCGACAAGATCGAACAGGTGCTGGTGCGTGGGCTTGGCGACACGCCCGAGGCTGTGGGCATCCAGCGCCAGGTTGGAAGATTGCGCGTCGTGCTCGAAGGGAAAGAGGGCCAGGAGCAGTTTGAGTCAGATATCTTTGCGCCGATGGCGGGGCTTGTGGTCACGCCCGAGGAAAACCTCAACGCTCTGATCGTCGTCGGTACTCCGACCAACATCAACGTCGTGCGAGAGCTGGTCAAGACGCTCGATGTGGAGCTGGCCAGTGCGCACAACGCCGTGCAGGTCATTCCGCTCGAACATGCCGCGGCGGATCGTATCGCATCGATTGTGTCGAACATGTTCGACCAGCGTGAGCGTCTGCCGAGCTTTCGCCCGGAAGATCGCGTGGTCATCAGTGTGGACAGTCGGACCAATGCGCTGGTGGTTTCGACCAGTGCTCGCAGCTTTGAGTTGTTGCACGGATTGATCCGCATGCTGGACACGGAAGAGTCGCGCTTTGCCGTGGGGCTGCATGTGGTACCCGTGCCCAATGCCGATGTGCGTGATCTTGCTCCCAAGCTGCAGAGGCTCATGCGCGAGCGCATCAACGCGACGCGACGGGCCGGTGATCTGGAGTCACCGGAGGATGTGTTCAGCATTGAGGCCGAGCCGTTGACGAACTCGCTGATCGTCGCTGCCAGCGATGAGAATCTGGCGTTGCTGCGGGAGTTCATCGAGACGCTGACCAGCGGCGGGCAGGCGATCAGTGATGCCGAGCGGATGGAGTTGATTCCAATCCAGTCGCCGGGACGTGCAACCGAGATTGCCCAAGCCATCACAAGCCTCTATGTCGAGCGCGAGAATGAACGTCGCGGAGAACGCGCGGTGTCATTGATTGCCAACGAGCGACTCAACGCGCTGATTGCGACCGGCACTGAGGCCGACATCTCTGCCATACGCGGATTTGTTGCCAGGCTCGACCAGGCGCCGGTGGAGACGGTGCAGGAGTTCAAGCGAGTGGCACTCGATTCGGCCAGCGCCATCGAAGTGGTGCGACTGCTTGAAGACGCTCTGGCCGGGCGATCGCTTGGGGGGCGTGGCAATGCGCAGCAGGCGACCATACTTCGCGTGTATGGGCCGGAGATTGAAGAGGCGATTGCCGAGGCAACCATCGACGGCGATATCCGCGACTACATTCAACTGACCGCGGATTCGCGGACAAACTCGGTGCTCGTGCTTGCTCCGCCGGAGATGATGCAGCTGATTGTCAAGGT
>RFGK01000142.1 GCA_003697045.1 Planctomycetota bacterium | reverse complement strand
TTTGACGTGGCATCGGGCACCAGCGTGTTTACGGTCATTCCGTCTCCCGCGAGCTTGGCGCTGCTGGGTCTGGGTGGTCTGGCGATTCGTCGCCGCCGCCGCTGAGTCAGACACGCCTTGTCCGCCTGGGGCGACCGAAAGGCCGCTCACCTGGTGGCAATCGGATTCGTTCGAGTGAGAGAGAAGAGAGAGCAGGAGAACTCGGCGCGAGCATAGGGAGATTCTTGCACGCACTGATGGGTTCTCTGAAATGAGAGAGAGATGGCCCGAGCAAAACCGGGCGGAGGCACAACTATGAACGGGCTTGGCATACGGAGCGGGTGGCTCGTTGTTTCGGCAGCCGGACTGGCTGCTGCAACGACCGCGAGCGCGGACATCGCGCTGACCGTTGAAGCAAACTCAGATCTTGGGACGGGTATCTTTCAGGTATCAACGGACGACGGCGTCACGCTGCCGGACGGAACGTTCCTGTGGACGCTGGATGCCCCGGTCGATCTTGTCGACACGGGCACCGGCAATACCGTGGCAACCCTGTCTTTCGGGACGATCATGCTCGGATCAACCGGCGTGGTCAGCCACAGCTTCGTCGTCGATGCGGCCGGGTCGGACACACACTTCACGCTGGGGAGCGGGCTCGTGAATGTCGGGCCGTATGCTAATCCGCTGGGGCGTGCGTCCGCCGGCATGTCGCTGACTGATGGCAACGGCAACGGCGCGACGCTGACCGGGAACTTCGCCGGAGGAACACTTTTCAACTCGTTCTACGACGGCGGTGCATCGTTTGCCAACCTGCTCGCCGGTCCCTACACCGCGGGGAGTTTCGGCTCCTTTGCTGACAATGATGAGTATCCGGCCGGAGCAGGCAACTTTGCTGCCTTTGCCGGTCCGGCCAGCGAGATCGGTATCGGCTGGGACTTCATCCTCAGCGCCAACGACAGTGCCAGCGGCACGAGCGTCTTCACGGTCATTCCCACGCCCGCAGCGGGGCTGACGATGCTCGTGGGTGCCGGGCTTCTTGCCTCCCGTCGTCGCAGCTGATCAAACCCAGCTTCTCAACTCTCAAGCAAGGTCGTCCGCACAGGACGACCTTGTTTTTTCTGCCGTCTCCCAGCGAGGGATGACGCCGATGCGCTGATCAGAACCGGTCCCGGTCCTGCGAAGCGCTTTCGTCCGCATCTGCTGCACGCATGAATATCAGCCGGGAACGACGATCAATCCCGTGCCAGGTCGGGCGCAAAGCCCGAGTTCGCAATCTCAGGGCGTCGATACACGCGGCTCAGCCAGCCGGCAATCGCAATCGGGTCGTGCCATCGTTCGACAAATGCCCGGCTGTGCTGTCCCCGCTCGTGGAGCGGGCCAAACCCGCCCGCGACAAGGTGCGCAAGCACGTCCGAAAGAGATTCCTGCTCCGCGGCGATGATGGGAAGCTCGGCAAACATCTCGCCGGGAATACGGTGGGCCTGACCGGCATCAATCCGTGAGATCACCGGTTTTCCAAGTGCCATCGCTTCGACTGAAAGTGCGCCGTACCAGCCCAGGCGGAGCTGATCGATCACAACATCGGCCTGCGCAAGTCGGCGGATGGTTTCCGCATTGGAAACTCCCTCGATGAGGTCCAGCTCAACCTTGCTGCCGAGGCGGCGAACCGCGTTGAGGACCGCTTCGGTGCCTTTGATTTTCCGATTCGTCGGAGCATGGGCAACGCGCACCGGGCCGGTGTGTGGCTTGCTGAACCGGGGTTCGACCCGGCGCGGGTCCACCCGCGTGTACGGTAGAAAGATCGCATCCGGCACCGTGTCGAGCAGGTCGGGGTTGAGCGCAAAGGTACGTGCACTCCAGCGACGAACAAATCGAGCTATCCGGATGCGAGGCTTGACCTGGTCAAGCCCGCAAGGACCACCCCCATGACAACAAAGCGGACAGCGCGAAGGCAATCGCGCGTCGCATCCCTGAAAGGTCGCAAAGATGCGCACGCCGGCGGCTCGCAGAAGCGGCAGATCCATACCGAGCGGGCCGAGCATGGGCAAGAACGCCTGTCCGAAGTTCAGGTGCACGACGTCATAGCTGCGCGAAGCGCGCAGGAGCATGCGTGCTCGTCCTGCAAGCCGACGAACGCGCGAGGCGCTGCCAAGATTGAGATCGATGTCAACCGGGTATCCGAAAGGGCCCCTGGATATGACTGCGACGGTGCTGTCGAGACCCACGGCGCGTTCGGCCTGCGCCAAATCGGACGGGTGCCCCCCGACATCGGTCGGCCAGTGAAGCACGCGGAGCGGGCGGTCATCAGAGGGCATGGGGAGCAAGTGCGCGGGCGACGGCCGCATCAAAGGGGGTGGTTTCAAACTTGAGGATCTGCTGCATGAGCGTGGTGTCGGCGATGTAGTCGCCGGTGCGCGAGTGCCCGGCGGGTTCAAAGTGAGGCTGAACGCCGACGACGCGCCCGATGGCTTCGGCGGCGTGGCGGATCGAGACGGCCTCGCGGGCAGCCAGATTGAGTATCCGGGGAGTGTCCGACCCTGCGATCATGCGCTCGGCCAGTGCGATCATGCCCCGGCAGACATCGGAGACATCGGTCAGAGAAATGCGCAGCCCGTCACGATCGTCGGGGTCATGCGGATGAGCCTCCAGCGTGACCGCGCGTCCATCACGAATCCGCGAGGCCAGGGCTGGGACGAGCATGGTCTTCTGCCCGGGTCCGAAGACGCCGAACAGTCGCACGCAGCAGATGGGGGGGGCGTCGACCAGCGCGAGTGCCTCCTCGGCTGCGACTTTGGACAGCGCATACGGATCGTCCCGCCGCACGGGGCACGTCTCTTTGAGAGGCTCAAAGTCTGGGGCATAGACGGTTCCCGTCGAGGCGTAGATGAAGGCCCGGGCGCCGACGGTGCGAGCGGCTTCGATCGCGCGCAAGGCGCCGGCCACGTTGACAGCCCAGAGATCCCCGCCTCCGGTCGGAAACGCGCGGTAGCCGGGGAACTGTGCAAGATAGAACACGGCGTCCGTGTTGCCTGGAAACTCGACGCTCTCGCGCGCGATGTTGCAAGGCCTGATCTCAAAATCGCGGCTTGCACTCTCGGCAAGGTCATAGCCGACGCATCGACCACGTCCGACAAGGGCTGAGCCGAGATGCTGCCCGATGAATCCGCTGGCCCCGATGACGACTGAGTTGATCACCCAATGACTCCCAATCGCTTGTATGCCGAACCGAGCCGATCGGCAAACGCCTGCACACTGTAGTAGCGTTCGATGTACGCCCGACCCTGCAGGCCGAGTTCGTGTGCCAGGCGGCGGTCCGTGACGAGTGTTTCGAGTTGCCTTTCGATCGTCTCCGGACGGATATTTACGATCGGACACTCATCGGGCGCCAGCACGTCGCGCTGTGGGTCGCGCAGGAAGCAGAGCACGGGTTTTCCGAGCGCCATTGCTTCCAGACTGAAGTAGCCGTGGAATCCGATGAGGCACTGATCAACCACGACATCGGCCGACCGGTAGCGCTCGATCGCCTCGGCGTGGGGCAGATTTTCCACAAGATCGAGTTCGATGGCAATGCCTCGCTCGCGCAATCGCTCAATGGCGGCGATGATGTGCTCGGTGCCCTTGAAATGACGGTGATTGGGCGCATGAAGGACCCGCAGCGGCCGGGTTGACTTCGGATCGGGCAGACAGGGCGCAAAGCGCGGATCATCGAGGTCGATCGGCCAGTAGTAGAGATCGTTGTTGCTATGCGGGGTGTAGATGGTCATGTCGCCGATGGAAAATGTCGCAGTGGCTGTGCGATTGATCCGCTGGACATTTGCCCGCCCCGCTTCATCGCGACAGATGCAGTATCGGCCCGGGTGCGGGCAGTTTGAGCAGCAGTTTGGTTCGCCGAGCTGCAATGTTGCTGCCCGTGTGCGCACATCGGCGCCGTAGGCCCAGAAAAACGTCTCCTTGCTCAGCAGACGGTAGAGGAAGAGCTCGACAGGGTTGAACTGGCGCGGAACAAGCAGCGGCAGGAGCCCGCGGTCGAAGAAGAAGTGAAGACGATCGAAACGATGCACAGCCCAGAGAAAGGTCGCAAAGGGCGCGAGCACACCCAGCGGCCCGGCTCTGAGCTGCGAGAGGTCGTGATCGAATCGATCGGCCAGACGTCCGGTCTGAAAGGCGAGCGTCTCGACGTGGACTCCGAGCGATCGTTCTGCAGCGGCCTTGAGGGCCACCGTGGGCACGGGGTGTGCGACCCACAGGCTGCGCTTCACCGGCCCGCGCGTGCGCACCAGCGCTACGACGATGGCACAAGGCACCACAAGGATTGACAGTACGAAGACGACCACAGCTCGGAGCGCCTGCCGCATCTGGTTCGCTCAATCGGGCTTGCGCAGCAACACCGAGATGCCGTTGGGGTTGGCATCGTTGATCGCGTAATCGGTGACGCCGAAGTCGCGCAGCCATCCGCGCACTTCGTCTTCGGTGTGCTGCCAGGCATCGTGCGGGTGGTACCAGTCGAAGTTGACCATGTTGTTGGTTTCCCAGTCGAATGCGTCATTCCAGAAGCATTTGAGGAAGTTGTAGTAGAGCAGCCGCTGCACGTTGTGCTCTCCGGGGGGAATGCCGAGCAGGGGGATGCCTTTTTCCAGCGTGATGGTTGCGTTGAGCCTGCTCAACTCGCGGCCCATCTCGGTGATGCCTTCACATGCTTGGTAGCAGGCTTCGGGGTCGAGGGGGGAGAGATGTTTGCGCAAATACTGGTCACAAAACTGGCGGGCCGCGCCCATCTGTCGGTAGACGTAGAAGAAGAAGCGCCCGCCGGGGCGTACCTTGCGATAGACGGCCTCGGTTGCCTTGCGCGTGTCGGGGGTGTGGTGCAAGACGCCGTCGGCAATTGCAAAGTCAAACGTGTCGTCTTCGCAGGGGATGAGATTGCAGTCGGCCTGCACGACGTGGGTGTTCGGCATCGATCCGACGTTGCCGTAGGTTGTGTCCGCGGCTTCGGAGATGTCGATCGAGACGACCGGCCCCGGGCAGTGCTCAGCCATGAAGCGCGTGTTGAAGCCCGAGCCGGGACCAATCTCCAGCACGCTTTCGGCCTGGCGGTAAAACCCGGGCAACTCGTCGGCCGAGCTCAGCCCAAACTTCTTGGCGAACCATCCCCCGAGAAACTTCTGGTGTTCTGCCTCAAAGCCGTAGTTCTTGAACCGACGCCACTTGTCCGAAAAAGTCTTGTTCGTTTCCACCTGACTGCTCGCGGGCGGTTGTGAAGTTGGTTCGAAGCCGAGTCGATCCTGCAGGCCGTGTTTTTCAACGAAGGCAGAATAATCGCCGCGGACATCGCCGGTGAGCAGACGCGGCACGCCCCGGGTGATCGGATACCAGCGTGTTTCGCAGGTCAGCAATCCCTCGATGATCTCGTTTCCGTCCGCCTCGAAGACCTCAAGCTCGAGCGGTGCCATCGTGACCGGGTCGCGCAAGAGCGTGAGCGCGTCGCGCTTCATGGAGTGCTCCTTTCGTGTTGATCAATGAGCTGGGCGAACAGTGTGGCGTGTCGATCGACGACCTGCCCGTGCCAGTAGTTGCGCCGCATCCATGCGCGCAGGGATGCGCGCAGTTTGCCCGCGTCGGCCTGGAGCGCCTGGCGCAATGCCCGGGCACACGAAGGCACGTCGCGGGCCTCGAAATAGGGCGGGGGCTCCATGCACCAGTCCGACTTGACATGGTCGAGGTGGGTGATCAGAGGCGTGCCGACCGCCAGCGCCGTCGGGCCGATCCCTCCGAAGACCCCAAAGCGGAACTGATCGACCAGCGCACGCGCTGCCCGCGTGACGCGAATGAGGTTGTGAATGTTCAGCGGCTCGATCATCGCGACACGATCGGCCAGACCCAACTCGGCGATGAGCGTGCGCGAGCGTTCGATATCGAGCCCCCACGAAGGCGTGACGAGTTGAAGGTCGGGATAGTCGCCGGCGATCTCGGCAAAGGCGCGAATGAGAATGTCCGTACCCTTGACCTCCCAGTCATGCCGTGCCGGGCTGAAGATGTAGGGCGGGCGAATCTCACCGGGCAGCGGGCCGTCATCGGCGATCTTCGGGTCGTAATACTTGCGGTCGATCAGGTGAGGGATCGGCACGAAGCTGGAAACGCCGAGCCTCTCGGCCGCCTGGCGACAGTCGGGGTTTGTGATCACGACTCCTTGTGCGCGCGCGTAGGCAAGGGCCGTCAGGCGCGCCGTTGGGTTGTCGTCAAACGGGATGTCACGAATCGTGCCATGCTCATATGCCACGCACGGCTCATATCCGGTGAGCATGCACAGAATCGGGTCGGTCGCGTAGGCCTCGACGAGATCATACCGACGAAACAGCTCCTTCCACAAGGGCAGGACGCTGCGATAGGGCAGCATGTCAAGCATGACCAGCCGATCCGGCCGATCAGGAAAGCGGCGGTCAAAATCGGCAATCAGCTCGGCGCATCGCGACTGAAACTCGGCCTCGAACTCGGGCGTATCGAGCCAGCGCGGGTCGAGTCCGGTCAGTACCCTGAACAGCTGGCAATCGAGCGACTTGAGGCGTCGCGCAAGGCGTCTTTTCAGTGGCTGCACCGGTTTTGCCGCTCGAGGAAACTGCCCCACAACTCTCTGGGTGGCTTCCCGCAAGGGCAAACCAACTTTGCAAAAGGCCGAGCAGACTCTGCGAAGGGCCCAGCCCATGAGCGCAAATGGAACACACGCCACGAGCACGACGAGCGTGAGCAGGAGTATCGGGAACACGGCCAGATGGAGCGACAGACGCCAGATGCTTCCGAAGGGCCAGACCCAATCGTTCGAGACGGCGCACAGACGATTCCACGCAGCCTGTCCACGTGTTCGGACACGCTGCCCTTTCCCAATAACGCGGCGGCGTTGCTGATCGCAAAAGCGAACGCCCCGGGCAATTGCCGTCTGTGCTTTGCCGATGGCCACCCGGCCGACATGCACCGGTCGGAGATATGCCCGGCCGATTTGCACGAGTTGGAGATATGCCCGGCCAATTCTTTGTATTTGCCTTGCAACTGCATATCGGATGCGTCGCAGCATCTGATACCAGCGTGTCTGTCGGTGGGCTGCGAGCCACTGATGAAACGAGAGGAATCTCCAGAGCAAAGCTGCGCTTTTCCGGCGATTGTCCGATCTCGCGATGAGATACGCGATTACCCAGAATCGCGGCCCCTGGGCAAACCACCGCGGCCGCCGAAACCCGCGCAGATCCACCTCACGCCAGTTGGGCAGAAAATGATCCTGCACCATGCCCGCAAAGTCGGCGTCTTCCCACTCCGGGCACCCCATGATGTGGTAATAGTCATAGCAGACGACATCGCACTCGAACCCAGCTTCGACAAGCACCTTTGCGTTGTTGTACGCGTTGTTGGCCACATTGCCGACATGCAGGATCCGCGGTGCGCGTCCGTGCCTGTCCTTGAAGCCTTCGATCCAGGTCTTCCAGTCGGACGGCCTTGGCGCTGCCCGATCGGCTTCTTCGACCGGCATTGCCTTGGTCTCGATGATGACACCCGATTTTCGCACAGCCGTTGTCACGCTCTGAAATACTCCGGATGAAGCACGAACAAGCATCGCGTGCCCGCATCGAGATCATCGATCACGGATCGCAGGTCAGAGAGAGTCAGTCGATCGCGAAAGTATGCCTGGCCTCTGCACCTGCCGCCAGCGACCCAGTGATCCAGTCCCACAACCCAGACCTGCATGTCCACATCCCACGCGCAACAGGGATTGTCACACAGGTACCGACGCATCCAGTCCGGATTTCGCAGTTCGGCCGAGTCTTGATCATCGGCAAACGCATTCGCGCCGGACGTATCTTCCCGGGGCATCGCAAACGTAGCCTCATAGCTGAGACCCAGTGCCGCCTCGTCCAGCACCCCCAGAGGCAGGCGAGAACGGATGGGGTCATCGGTCGGCCACAAGACACGGTTGGCAAACACCTCGGAGTTTTCGGCGTGGTAGACCGGCGCACTGTTGTGCCCTGCGGTGCCACGCACATCGGCGCCCTGGCTTCGCAGCCAGTTGATCTCCCCGGCCAGCACCGCCGTGCCATCGACACCCAGCTGGCCATGCGCACCGAGAGCATCGTTGTGGATGCCCAGCTCACAGCCGGCAACCAGCATCTGTTCGACCCACCGCGGCAGCTCACGATGTCGAACGAACAGCGTGCCGAAGAAGCGACCGTAATAGATGGCCGTGTGCAACAGGAAAAACGAGCCGCAAATACCGCGCCGGGCCAGAGTCCGCGCCATGCGCACCGCGGTGACCGGGTCAGCGTCAATATCGTGCCGCAGCGCGACGCGCACATCGTTTGAGCGCATGCGATTGGCCAGCTCATAGCACGGCACAAGTGACACTTTCGAATGGGCTTCGAGCATGTCGACAAGCTGCTCATAATGATGAAACGGATTGGCGTAGCTCTGGTAGTTGTGTTCGACCTGCCGGAAGTAATCCTCAAGATCGAGTTCGTTGACCGCAAGTGGGCGCACCTTTCGCCCAGCCAGGTCGGTGATGACATTTGGATCGACCTGGGCTGCGTCGACGGCGGCATAGGTTGCTGCCAGATCGGCCATCGCCTGCTCGAGATCCTCACGCAGCATGCGTGCCCGCTCGCGTTCAATGGCAAGATCGCGCTGGGCGCGCTTGAGCTGTGCTGCAAGTCGGGCAGTGCGCCCCTTGGCGCTGGTCGAGGCATGCCTGTCGACGCTCATTTGCCTTCCCCCTGTGGCACATGTGCGATCACGCGCATCTCCGCCGGAATATCTGTCCTCCCCGTCTTCCGCGGCTCGATCACGATGTCGGTACATCCACGCCTCTCCAGATGCTCGCGCACACGCTGCGGACTCAGGTCAGCATAGAAGCACCCGTGCTCGGCATTGAATGTGAACCGATGCTCGTCGAGCTGGTCAAACCACCCGCGATAGCAGGTCAGATACACCCACTTCTTCGAGGCGGTGATCATGGCATCCAAATACGCCTCGGGGTCATAGGCGTTGTCGATCGTGCCGCTGGACATGACCAGATCGGCTGCCTGCCTGGGCGGGTCCGCGATGAAGTCACGCGCCTCGTACCGATGTCTGGGGTTGTCGCGGTGCTCCTGGCACCACCGCACGGTTTGCTCGATGATGTCCACCCCGATGTAGGCAAGATCGGACAGTGCCTCGCAGTATCCCACGCCGAGCCCGCACCCGAAATCCATCACCGATTGCACATCGCTGCGGCTTCGGATCCACTCAATCGCTTCTTCGTGCATGCGCCGGCGCCCATCGTACATCCACTCATACCACGCCAGGTCGGCGCCGTGCTCGTTCCAGCACTGCCCGTAGCCGCGGGGTTTCCAGCGCGTGCTAGCCGAGGTTGTATAGCCAAGTCGCCGCATGGTCTTGCCTGCGATCCGGTCGAAGTTGCGCCGCAGCGCACCGTCCCACTCCGTCCACGCCGGAAAGCGAGGGTCCTCGTTGCAGCGATCGCGCAGCGAGTTGATCCGGGCGTCCAGCGCCTGCTGGACTTGGTCGCGCTCAAGGCCTTCGAGTTCGAGGAACTCGGCCACGCGCAGCACGTCGTCGGGCGACGCCGTCGTGTAGTCGATGCGCACCCACGCGTCTTCGGGCAACTTCTCCAGCTCGTCGAGGTAGAGCTCGTAGATGCGCGACCAGTAATAGCTGCACATCTCAAACCGCGTGGCTCGCGTCCATCGCTCGTACATCGGCTCCCCAGGTTGTGGGCGAGGCCGGGCGAAATCCGAGCTGTCAAGGTGCACCGGAAGTGCCCCCGCTGCCTGGCGCGCAGCCGCTGAAAGCGCTCCCGCATCGACCGCTTCACGGTAGACCGTCCCGAAAAGCCGATCGTGCCAGTCGATGAGCGATCGCACGACGTCGCGACCGTCGCGGGTAAGCAGCACAAATCGGGCATTGAGCTGTTGGTGGAGTTCACCTATGAACGGGCCGTAGGTGACGTTCTTCTCGCCGTGCACCTCGGCCCGGCTCTGACGCACGCGAGGCACGACCAGATCGCGCACGACCGCACCCGGATTCTCAAGTCTTCCGTCCATGGCCAGGCGGGTCTCACGATTGAGATTGGGGGAAGGTTCGACCAGGCAACACCCATTCCGGGCAGAGTCGAGGATTCTGGCAAGCGAGGTCGAACCCGCGCGGGCACTGGATAGCACAAAGAACGGGCGCATGCGCCCAGACGATAGGGGACTCAAACCAGATCCGAAACTGGCAAGCGTGTGGTTCGGAGGGCTCGCGACCGGGGACTATACTGGGCTCTCAGAAAGCACCAAGGGGTTTCAATGTCCGAACCAGTCACGGTCGTGGTGATCTACTCGCTGAGCTACACGGGAACGACGTGGTTGAACCTGGTCCTGGGCTCTCATCCCGACGCCTTCGCGCTCGGCCCGTGTGATCGTCCGATCGGACTTGCGAAGGACAAGGCGGCCGAAGCATGCCGGGTGCATGGGGCCGACTGCTCGTTCTGGCCTCGCTTTTACGAAACCCTGGGCGATGAGAACTTTTTCATCCATCTGGCGCGCGTATCCGGCAAGCGTGTCATTGTGACAAATAACCCCCTTCCTCAGGGGGGCGCACAACTCCTCAATCACCCGGACATTCTCGTCAAGCCGATTCATCTCGTGCGCGACGGGCGCGCCATTGCCGACAGCTACGCAGCCAAGTTTCCAGAAAAGTCCTTCCTCGAAGTCTGCCGCGAGTGGCTTGCGCCTTCCTTTGACAGCGTTCAGTGGGACCCGGATGACCCCGATCGGCT
>RFGK01000141.1 GCA_003697045.1 Planctomycetota bacterium | reverse complement strand
GGGATCGGCATTGAACGATGCCGGGTTTTCGAGTGTGTTTGAGCACTGGTGCCGCATCCACCGGGCGCGGGTCGACCCGGCCCCGGCGGGTGCGGGATTGCTGCGTTCGCTGGGCGTTTCACTCATCGAGCGCGGCATGATCGACGCGGCGTGTCGGCTGGCGGGAGTGCCGATGCACGAGGCGCTGCGCCAGGATCTTCTGGGGTTTCGTCCGGGCGAAGTCGATGAATCACTCGAGTCATGGCGTGTGTCGGAGTTTTTCGCGCGTGCCCCGCTTGACCGGTTGACGCTTCGGCATACGGTCGGCCTTGCGGACAGGCTGCGCGAAACTGAGGTGTCGGCGGAAGAACGGGTCGGCGATGGGCTGCCCGAGTCGCTCGAGGCGGACATCAGGCGATACGGTCTGGTTCACTTCAAGCTCAAGGTTGTGGGAGACGACGAGCAGGTCTGTGAGCGGCTCAGCGCGGTGGCGCGCGTCGTCAGGCCTGGTGCTGGAGATGCCGCCCGCTTCACGCTCGACGGCAACGAGCAGTTTGAGAGTATGCATGAGCTGGCCGATTCATTGGCTCGTGCCCGTGCGATGGATGCGGATGCCGCCTGGCTGCTCGAGCGTGTGATGTGGATCGAGCAACCTCTGCCTCGGGGGCGATCGTTCGATTCGATCGCATGTGATGGCATCACCCGGCTTGGGGTGCCGTGCATCATTGATGAGGCGGATGATTCGATTGATGCGTTTGTGCGTGCAGTCGAGCGCGGTTATCGCGGGGTTTCCATCAAGAACTGCAAAGGTGTGTTCAAGGCGTTGATCAATGCCGGTCGGTGCGCCCTTTCGGAAGGACGGCTGTTTCAGAGTGGAGAAGACCTGACCAACTTGCCGGTTGTGGCACTCCAGCAGGATCTGACAACGATGGCGACAATCGGTATCGCATCGGTGGAACGCAATGGGCACCACTACTTTGCGGGGATGGCTCATCTTTCCGAGGCGGACGCAAGCGAAGCATGCACGCGACACCCGGACCTGTACCGTGATGGCTTGTTGCAGGTGCGCGACGGGCAGATCTCCACAGCGTCGGTCGTGCGTGCGCGCGGCTTCGGATACGATGGCCCGGTCGATGTGGAGACGTGGACACCGGCGGAACGTTGGTCGCCGGATGTGCTTCTCGACGGAAGATAGGGCGTCGAGCGATGGCAGTACGCGAACTTGGCATTGTGATGAACGGCGTGACCGGGCGCATGGGCACCAACCAGCACCTGGTTCGTTCGATCTGTGCAATACTCGAACAGGGTGGAGTCACATGCGCCGATGGCACTGTGGTCGTGCCGCGACCGATCCTGACTGGACGCAACCGCGCCAAACTCGAGTCACTCAGTGAGGAGTATGGACAGAAAACGATCGGCAAGGCGTTTGAATGTTCGACCGATGTTGAAGCAGCAGTGAGGCGCGACGACGTGGATATCGTCTTCGATGCTTCAAGCACGCAGCTGCGGGGGCGGTTCGTCGAAATGGCGGCCGACGCGGGAAAGGCAGTGTATTGCGAAAAGCCCACAGCGCTGACGCTCGATGAAGCGGTGCGATTGTGGCATCTGTGCGAGCGTGCGGGCATCAAACACGGAGTCGTGCAGGACAAGCTGTTCCTGCCGGGGCTCATCAAGCTTCGGCGCCTGCGCGACGAGGGGTTTTTTGGACGGATACTCAGCGTGCGAGGCGAGTTCGGGTATTGGGTTTTCACCGGGCATGACGCGGGTCAGAAGCCACAGCGACCGAGCTGGAATTATCGGAAAGAGGAAGGCGGGGGCATTCTGACCGACATGTTCTGCCACTGGCGATACGTGATCGACCACACGATCGGGTCTGTTGCGGGCGTTTTTGCAGCGGCGCGTACAGAAATTGCCGAGCGCATCGACGAAAGCGGCGCGGCATACAAGTGCACGGCCGATGATGCGGCATATGCCGTTTTCGAAACCATCGACGGCGTCGTGTGCCAGTTCAACAGCTCGTGGAATACGCGCGTGCGGCGAGACGATCTGCTGACGATCCAGGTGGATGGCACCAGGGGGTCGGCAGTGGCGGGGTTGCGTCGCTGCTGGATTCAATCACTTGAGCAGACGCCTCGCCCGGTCTGGAATCCTGATATTGCCCAGGAGATCGACTTTCGAGCCGGGTGGCGTGAGTACGAGCCATCGTTGTCGTTTGATAACGCGTTCAAGGTGCAGTGGGAGCAGTTTCTTCGTCACGTTGCAGCCGACGAGCCCTGGCAGTTCGGGCTGGAGGAAGGCGCCAAGGGCGTGCAACTGGCCGAGGCGGGTGCGCGGAGCTGGCAGGAAAGGCGTTGGGTTGCAGTCGAGCCGTTGAGCTGAGAAGAATCCTGTTCAGGCCGAGGCGGCAGCCTGTTTTCGGGCGGCATGCTCGGCGAGCAGTTTCTTTGCCTCGCCGACAAGGTAGCACGAGCCGGTGATGATGATGAGATCTTCGCCCTGCACGGCCCGGGCGGCCGTGTTGATCGCGGCCTTGAGATTGGGCGCCGCCTGGCACATGGTTCCGGTTTGACTTTCAAATCGCGCGCAAAGCTCCTCGGGATCGACGGCTCGGGGGTTGTCTGAGGCGCGGGTGAAGATGACCTTGTCGGCTCCGCGTGCCAACTCGACAAGCATGGCGTCCACATCCTTGTCACTGGAACAGCCAAAGATCGCAACCAGCGAATCAAAGCGAAGGTGGGCGCCGATGGCCTTGATCAGGGTCCGCATGCTGTCGGGCGTATGGGCAACATCCAGAAGAATGCGGCGAGGCTGTTCCAGAGCCAGCTCCATGCGACCGAGAGAGCACGTTTGAGCAAGCCCGCGGGCGACGTCGGCTTCGGGTGCGACAAAGCCCTGGGCAACGAGTTGATCGAGCAGCGCCAGCGCCAATCCACAGTTGGCAGCCTGATGTTCTCCCTTCAGGGGGACAGCAATGTGCTCATATTGCGTGCGGTCGCCGGCAACGCAGATGCGTGCGTGGGGGCCGAGATCGTGCGAAGCTTCGAATCGGCACGAGTATTCAATGTCCTCGCCCAGCACGGAAAGGGGAGCGCCCACCCGCTCGGCCGTTTGGCGCAAGACCGAGAGTGCTTCCTCTTCCTGGGGGACGGTGACAACAGGGATGTTCGGCTTGATGATGCCGGCTTTTTCTGCAGCGATTTCCGACAGTGTCGAGCCCAGAATCGCGGTGTGTTCCAGTTGAATCGATGCCAGCCCGCAGACGGACGGCGTGATGACGTTGGTACAGTCGAGCCGGCCTCCCAGTCCGACTTCGATGACAGCGACGTCAACAGCCTGGTGAGCGAAGTACGCAAACGCGACGGCCGTCATCAGCTCGAAGAAGGTACATTCTCCCAGACTCTTCGGCAGGCGTTCCGATGCGATACGACACTGATTGACCATATGGATGAAGGCATCGATGGGGATCGGAGTCGGGCCGATCCGCACGCGCTCGGTGATATCGACCAGGTGCGGGCTGGTATAGAGCCCGACGGCGTATCCGCAAGCGCCGAGGGCTGCCGTAAGCATTTCGCACACGCTTCCCTTGCCCTTGCTGCCGGCGATGTGAATGGAGCAAAACGCCGTATGCGGGTTGCCCAACTCTTCCAGCAAGGCGCGCGTTCGATCGAGCTTGAACTTCGAGCGATCGACGCTCCTGGGGCGCGTGCGTTCGAAGTTCACATGCGAATAGAGAAACGCGAGTGCGTCTTCGAACGTCTTGATCCTGGCCCCGGCCCGGGGCTTTTTTTCGATCTCAGCGGACGCATCAGTGCGTGCGCCTGTGGGTCTGGGCATAGGTCTTGATTGTACGCGCACGTCAAGCCCCCCGAAGTTGGCATGAAACGACGGAGTCAACCAAATCGCGACTGCGGGCGTGTTTCACGATCGCCCATGAGTCGCAAGCTCAGCTTTGCAGCTGCCCAGGCGATGAGGATGGCCAGGTAGATGTCGCTGACCGCGTGGGCGCCTGCGAGCAAGCGCGTCACGGCACATCCTGCGGCGGCTACGAGCGCAACCGGCGCTGCGCCGCGGTAAAGCATCGCGACGGCCATGGCGCCGCCGAAGGCAACAGCGGCGTGACTGCTTGGCAAGCCCAGTGATGAGCCGTACTTGTCCGGATCAAAGATCGCGCCCAGGATCGGATTCCATACGAGATGTCCTTCGAGGTCGGGGCGGTGGCGGCCGAGAATCGGTTTGAGAATCTCGGCAATCAGACCTGAAGCGGTGGCGCTGAGCATGATCGTCAGCCCGGTTCGTCGCACCGGCTGCGACCTGTGTTCTACCAGCGCGATCGCACCGGCGATGAGGAGCCATGTGGGCAGGAAACCAAATGCTCGAAACATCTGGTACCAGTCGTTCCTTTCGAGAGCAGCCTCGTCGCCCAGCAAGAGTGCATGGACAGGACGATCGAGCCAGAGAGCAAGGACGCCGAGCGCAAAGAGGAATACACCCCACTTGAGTCGTCGGGCAAGCATGTGACGGCGTTCGGTTGGAGAGCGATAGGTCATGGTGATGGTGGTTGCGGTTCGAATCCTCGGAACCGGAGCGCGTGGTAGGTTGTACGATTGGCCTTGGGCTCTCCGGGCAGGGGTCCGATGTCTTCGACGTGATCAAAGCCTTGCATCCAGAACTTTGCTTGTCCGCCGAAGATGAGCGCTGGTCGGTCTTGCAGGCGTTGTATGGTCTCCGGATTGCGCAGGTTGGTCTGTGGCCAGAGATCGTACTGCGACTTGCGGGCTCCGGGCACGAACGAGCCGGCACAATACACGGTGGGATGTCCGGGCATGTAAAAGGCGAGTTGGCTGGCGCGGCCATAGTGCTCGGTCACAAGGAACGGCTCAAGCCCGGTTTGCTCGCGGAGGAGTTGAAGTCTCTGCGTTGCCGCCTGGGCGAGCTGGCGCATTCCGGTGATGCGCTGAATGGGCACGAGGTGACCGAACTGCGGTCGGCTCGCAAGCCAGGGCAGGGCCATGAAGCCGACAAGTGTGGCAAGTCCGATCACGATTGAACATCGCCAGGCGAATCGGATCGGGATGCGCCGGTTCTCGATGGCGCGAGGAATGACGACGCTACTGAGTGGGACGAGCCCGACAAATCCGCCCAAAGCCCAGTTGCCCTCGGTGGGCGCAGCAAGCGACACGACCAGGTAGAAGACGAGTACGGGTACGGATGCAAGTGTGAGAATCCGCGATGCGGGTTTGGTGGACCACAGTTTGGCGGCGGCGATCGGGCCGACGAAGAGCGGCGGGCCTGCGATGAGGAGCATTGCGAGGTATTCGAGCGTCCAGAGCGGGCTGTAGTGCCACCCATTGGTCCCCTGCGATGGAGGCAGATCTCCTCCGGGCAATCCGAGGTGTCCGAGCAGGTGTCGCAGCGTGACCCAGTCGTGTTGTGCGTTCCAGATCAGAACCGGGATGAGGCCCAGCGCAAAGGCGGCGATTGCGCCGAGAGAGCCTGAGAGAGGGAGCCGTGATCGCCTGTGATGGATGATGGCAGCAGCCCCAAGCCCGATCGCGAGCAAGACGATGGTGTACTTGAACAGGAAGCCCAAGGCGAGGAACAGGCCGGTGATGACCATCCATCGCGATGTGTGGTTTCTGGTGGCGCGGACGGCAGCCATGCATGCAAGCGCCCAACAAGCAAGGTAGGGGCCGTCAATGGTCATCAGCATTGACAGGGCTGCAAACGGCGGAACGCACTGGTAAAGCACCGCGGCCACAAATCCGACGCGACGGTCGTCGGAAAGATTGCGGGCCGTATCGGCGACCGCGAGCGATCCGATGGCACTGGAGATGGCTGCGGGCAGGCGCACGGCCCACTCGGTGTTTCCGAACAGGCTTGTGGACAGTGCGATGACCCACGCCACGCCGGGCCCCTTCGAGTAGTACGACCAGTCGAGATGTCGCGACCATTCCCAGTAGTGGGCTTCGTCTTCGGCGAGCGTGTAGGGACAGAGCCAGATCAGATAGACGAGGCGCACAAGGGTGATGAGCCCGACGAAGGCGAGTGTTGCGCCGGGTCGGGCGGCCCATGGGGCCCAGGTCAACGGTCGAGTCTTGTCGGGCACGTGGCATACCCCCGTCAATGTCGCGCCACGATTCGAAAGGCTGCGAACGTGTAGATGATGAGTCCGGCCACGCCACCCCACAGCAGGGGAAGGCCGATCAGCCCTGTACCGTGGGTGACTTGCTGGCCGGTGTTGATCATGATGATGGTGATCAGCGCCGGGAAGAAGCTCCAGAGATACACGATCAAGGGGAGGCGATCGCGCAGCCGCAAGGCGGTGACGGCGCCAGTCAGGACCATGACAAGGCAGGATGTTGTCATTGCGAATCGTTCGTGTTGCTTGCTCAGGATCTCGCGCTTGAGGCTGGCCATGCTCTTTCGGAGGCGGTCGGCTGCGCGGGCGATTGCTTCGGTGCCGGTGCCGTAGCGCTGAATCGCCGCCTCTGATTCACTGAGAACCTGAGCTGCGGTCATCGATTGCAGACGACTGAGCGTGTCCTGAGCGGGTCGTAATCCGCGGAGCACACGCTGGGGGATCTCGGTCTGTCCGGTGTCCGATTCGAGGTCCAGCCCGGCGGCGCTGCGGAGTAAGACATTCGTGAGGGAGAGACTGAACGAAAGGCTCGAGCGGTCAATGGGGCGCGTCGGATCGATCTCAGGGCTTTCGGTCTGGAGGCGAGCCGAAGCGGCTGCGAGTCGGTCGGTTCCTGCGCGATCGGGTGATGAGATTTCAATCTCGATGCGGTCGGACCCTTCGGCGGGCAGCAGCTGCCAGCCGTCGGATGCGAACCCGCTTGAGCGCACGACGACGACCTGTCCCATCGGGTCTTCGAAGCGTACATCTCCATCGTCGCGCAAGGCTCGGACGATCGACGCAAGTGCATCGCGTGCTGCCACGCGGCGGGCAAGCTCGAGCCGTTGGGCGTCGATCCAGTTCATGTGCTCGGGGTGGCGCTTGAGTGCCCGGAGTTGGCCGAAAGTCAGGAACTTGGGGTCATCTTCAAACGGACTGGGTACACGCACGGGTGTGGTAGTGAACTCGTCCTGCTGGAGCAGGTCGCCCTGGTCGGCATACACGAGATCCTCAAACCGGATGAGTGCGACGGCCTGATCGGAGTCATCAATGCCCGCGACCGACGCCGGCGCCAGCCAGAGGTGGGCCTGTTGGGCGGATACATCAGTTTCGACGCGGCCATTGTCCCCGAAGGCAATGGCCGTGACGCCTTTCATGACATACTGGTCGATGACTCCCGAACCTGGTGCGGGGCGGACTCGGCGGATCCGGTCGGCGTAGATTTCGAGGTCGGCAAACTCGGCAGCCTCGCCGCGCTCCATTGTGCGCACCATCATCTGAATCAGGTTCCGCGTGATCATGCTCTCCATCGAACGGAGAAAACGGGGGATGACCTGCTCGTTGAGCGCACCCAGGCCGACGGCGAGCACGAGGCCCATCACCAGGGCCGGCATGAGAATGGACTGGTGCGACAACCCGCCGGCCTTGGCGGCGGTGATTTCATTGTCCGTCGTCATGCGGTGGTAGGTCAGCGTGGTGGCAAAGCATGCGGAGAACGGCAGGGCGTAGGCCAGCATCGGGGGAATCGCCAGGAACATGAAGCGAAGCGCTTCGGCGGGCGTGAGTTTGCCGTCGGCAAGCGGCTTGACGGTCGCGGCAAATGCGATGACGACGACCAGCACCGCCGTTGAAAGGGCGATGAGCTTGGCGAGCTGGATGAATGTGTGCCTCCAGAGGGTCCACGGCATCGAACCAGCATGGTACGCGCCCGGACCGGGAATGGTTTGGGGCGGAATCGCAGGCTGTGAGACCTACGATTGTCGAGAATGCCGTTTTGCCTTTACAACACCGCGACGAGAAGGGTCGAGCCGTTCGTGCCGCGTGATCCCAGGCGCGTGACGTTCTACACGTGCGGCCCGACGGTCTACGACGACGCTCACATCGGCAACTTCCGTGCCTTTCTTGCGGCCGACGTGCTGCGGCGGTGGATCGAAAGCCCCCTGTGCACGATCGCAGACTCCAGGGGCTCAGAACACGCAGGCCCACGCGAGGTTGTGCACGTGATGAACATCACCGACGTGGGGCACATGACCGACGACGACGCGGCCGACGGCGGTGGGCAGGACAAGATGGAGCTGGCCGGGCAGCGCATCGCGGAAGCGAAAAAAAGCGGCAAGCTACCGCCGGACGCAGACGTCGATCCGACGGATCCATATGCGATCGCCGAGTTTTACATGCAGCGTTTCATGGAAGATGCCCGGCGCCTGGGGCTCAAGGTTGCAAGAGAGGCCCAGCGCGACAAAACGTTGATGCCCCGGGCTTGCGAAAACATCGAAGGAATGCAGCGGCTGATCGCGGCGCTGATCGAGCGTGGACATGCCTACATTGCCGGGCCGGTGGGGTCGCGGGCAGTCTACTTCGATGTGCAGTCGTTTCCCGCGTATGGCTCACTGTCAGGCAACACGCTGGATTCCCTGCGCGGGGGTGCGGGCGGCCGGGTCAGCGAAGAACATCAACAGCTCAAGAAGCACCCTGCGGACTTTCTTCTGTGGAAGGAAGACTCATCGCACCTGATGAAGTGGGACAGCCCCTGGGGTGTAGGGTATCCGGGCTGGCACATCGAATGTTCGGTCATGTCGCTTGGACGACTCGTGCCCGGTGGAATCGACCGCGTGCTGGCGCGGCCGGACCCGGATCTTGCCATCGACCTGCATTCAGGCGGCGAGGACAACATCTTCCCGCACCATGAATGCGAACAGGCCCAGTCGTGCAGCGTGCTGGGTGGTTCTCGCTTTGCGCGACACTGGTTCCACACGCGTTTTCTCATGGTGGACGGGCAGAAGATGAGCAAGAGCAGGGGCACGTTCTATACAGCGCGCCAGCTCTTCGGGATGGGGCATGAGCCCGCAGCCGTGCGGCTCGAGCTGATCAAGGCGCACTACCGCTCCAATGCCGACTTTTCAATGCAGGGGCTGAAGGACTCGGCGCGGATGGTTGAAAGGTGGCGGAGATTTGTAGATCAGGGCAGTCAGGGCAAACAAGGTGCCGCAAACACCGTCGAGGATGTGCGCGCTGCGTTTGTGACCGCATTGATGAATGATCTGAATATGGCCGAGGCGATTGGGGCGGTCAATCGCTGGATCAATGAGGTTTCAGAGCCGACGCAGGCGGACGCAGCCGTTTTTCGAGAGTTCGATGCAATCTTTGGGTTGCTTGATCTGCCGCGGCTGGAAGCAAAGTCGCACGGACGAGCGATCTACCTGCCGGGCGTATCGCCGAACGTCGAGGTTTCACGCCTGCTCGATGAGCGTGCCGAGGCGCGGTCGTCCAGGGACTTTGCCAAGGCCGACGCGATTCGTGATCAGCTCAGGGCAATGGGCTACGCGATCAAGGATGTGGCTGGGGGCAAGGTCGAGGTTGGCCCGGCGTAGGTTCAGGCAGGGCTGGGTCTCCGAGGTCTCGGTTATTCCTGAGCGGCTCGGACAAGCCGACTCGTTCATTACCGCAGGGGCAGGCGACGGGCCATGTTCATGTAGTTGTCGAAGTTGGCTTTGAGTTCAGTCATCGAGTCGCCGCCGAACTTGTCCATGAAGCACCGGGCCACTTCGAATGCGATGACATTTTCCATCACGACCGAGGCTGCCGAGACGGCGCAAACATCGCTGCGCTCATACTGGCTTTGCTCGGGCTGCTTGGTGTTCAGATCAACACTGGGCAGACCCTGGAGCAGGGTTGAAATGGGCTTCATGGTGCCGGTGACGACGATGGGCTGGCCGTTGGTCATACCCCCCTCGAGCCCGCCGGCGTTGTTGCTCGGGCGTGTGAATCCGAGAGACGGTTCACTTTTTCGAGCGGGATCAAAGGAGATCGGATCATGCAGGGCGCTGCCCCGCGTTTCGCCGGCGCGCACGCCCGCCCCAATCTGGACAGCCTTGAAAGCCTGGATGCCCATGACAGCAGCGGCGATGCGTGCGTCGAGCTTGGTCGTCCAATCCATGCTCGAGCCGATGCCGGGCGGACACCCGAAGACGTGACACTCAACATGTCCGCCGACGGTATCCCTGTCTTCCTTGGCCTTGCGGATTGCCTCTCGCTGGGCTCTGGTCGCCTTTTCGTCGAGTGTGTAGGTGTCGCTGGCATCGCGCACAGCAACGAGCGAGCGCCAGTTGTCGGGAAGGACCTCAACATCTGTGCGCGCATGTTCGATTTGTCGCACAAAGCCGAAGATTTCAATACCGAAGCAGCGCAGGAGGCATCGGGCGATCGCGCCCGCTCCGACGCGGCTTGCGGTCTCGCGGGCGCTGGCTCGCTCGAGCGTTTCGCGGCAGTCGGTTGTAAGCCATTTGATGCTGCCGGCCAGGTCGGCATGGCCCGGCCGCGGGCGATGCACGGGAGGCGTTTTTTGAAGATCATCGAGCCGGCTGTCGCGGTTGGGGATCTGAAAGACCAGTGGCGAGCCGATGGTCTTGCCCAGCCGCACGCCGCAGAGGAAGGCGATTGTGTCTGTTTCGATCTTCTGGCGTCCTCCGCGGCCGTAGCCTCCCTGTCGGCGTTGGAGTTCGTGGTTGATGAATGGGATGTCGAGTTCGAGCCCGGCCGGAAGCCCGGTGATGGTGGTAACCAGCGCGGGCCCGTGGCTTTCACCGGCGGTCTGGTAGTTGAGTGCGGGCATGGATGAAAGGGTAGCGTCTTGGGTGTCTCAGAGAGGCCTTGAAGGGCGGGTCATGGATCGCTGCTCGCGCCGCTCCGCCGCTCATTGACCAGTGCAATTGCTTCGTTGATGGCGCGATCGAGGTCATCGTTGATGATGAATGCGTCATAGACCCCACAGCGTCGGGCTTCGGCGATTTCCCGGGTTGCCTCGGCGAATCGCTTCTGGATCTGTTCTTCAGGTTCGCGCTTGCGGGCGCGCAGGCGATGGAGGAGTTCTTCCTCACTCGGGGGAAGCACGAACATTGCAAAGCTCTCGGGCAGTTTGCTTTTGACCTGTTTGGCACCTTCGACGTCGATTTCGAGGATGACGAGCCGGCCGCGAGAGAGTTGTTCTTCCACCCATGCCCGGGGCGTGCCGTAGCGCTTGCCGAAGACGTCGGCCCATTCCAGGAATGCCCCTTCTTCGATCATGCGGTCGAACTCGGCATCGTCGATGAAGTGGTAATCCACGCCTTCCACGTCGGCGCTGGTCTTCGGGCGGGTGGTTGCCGAGACGCTGAAGACCGAGCCGGCGATACCGCGCTCGACGCCTCGGGTGATGGTGGTCTTGCCCACGCCAGATGGGCCGCTGATGATCAGCAACAGGCCATCGTCGGTATCGGTAGCCAATCGTCGGTTCATGCCGGGAGGGTACTCCGCGCAATCCAGCCGCGTCCGTCAATGTTGGCAACAATGACCCATGGTTCGAGGCGAGCGAATCTCGCGCAGTCTTGATGAGACCCGGGCGCTGGCCGGGGAGTTGGCGGCGGCGTTGCAGCCGGGTGACGTGGTGCTGCTGGAGGGCCCGCTGGGAGCGGGCAAGACGACGCTGGTGCGTGGGCTGGCAGAGCACATGGGCGTAGATCCGCGCCAGGTTGCAAGCCCCACGTTTGTCATCGCCCACGAGCACGAGACCCCGGCGGGTACGCGGCTGGTCCACATTGATGCCTATCGACTCTCGGGAAGCGATCGGGAAGAACTTGAGCTTCTCGGCTGGGACGAGCTGGCCGGGCCGGATGCGATCGTGCTCATCGAGTGGGGCGACCGAGTAGCCGATCTTCTCCCGGCTGAGCACGCGACGATCACGATCGAGCATGTTGACGAGTGTTCGCGTCGGTTCATTATCGAGATACCGGCGTCGTGGGATTCGAGGCCGATCTTCGGCCGCAGGACGACGCGGTGCCCCGTCACGGGCGAGCCGGTTGAGCCTGACGCTCCGCATTATCCGTTCAGTTCCGAACGCGCCCGATGGGCCGATTTGTATCGCTGGTTCAGCGAGTCGTACACGCTTGAACGTCCGGCGGAAGAAGCGGACCTCGATCAGGGGCAGTAAGATCGCGCTATGGAATCCACAATTGCATCGGAGGCGTTCAGTCTGTTGGCCGCTGCGCAGCCGTTGGGCGAGCGCACGCTCGACCTCTGGCCGCTCTTTGTGCAGTCGTTTGACCTGTTCACTGTGGCGTTGCTTGCCGGCTCGCTGATTGCGGTTGCGTGGATTGTGCGCGTGGCGCTCGATATTCGTCAGGGGTCAATTCAGCCTGAGCACTCGACCCAGGCGCTTGAGCGATCGATTGAAACCGGGCGGAGTGAGGAGGTCTTGCGATTTGTCTCCGACGATCGAGCGTTTGTCTCGCGCGTGATCGCGGCGGCACTGGAGCACAAGTCGCTCGGCGAGCAAGCCATGCGAGATGCGGCCGAGCTTCAGGCGAGCATCGAGTCGGCTCGATGGTTTCGGCGCATTGAGCTGCTCAACGTGATCGGCAACCTCGGTCCGCTGGTCGGGCTGGCAGGGACGGTCTGGGGCATGATCCTTGCGTTTACCTCGCTTGGCGCGACCGGTGGGCAGGCCGGGCCGACGGACTTGTCGCTGGGGATCTCCAAGGCGCTGTTCCACACCCTGCTGGGGTTGTTGCTCGCAATACCGTGTCTGCTGGTATTCGGGATTTACCGGGGTATTGCGGATCGCATCTGCACCGACGCGATGGCCGAATCGGCCCGGGCGACGGATCGCGTCATCGAGCTGGTCAGGCGTGAGCAGTTATGAGACGATCCGCTTCCCAGGCCCGGGCGCACCCGGTGGGGCACGTCAACGTCACCCCCATGATCGACGTGGTCATGGTGCTCATCATCTTCTATCTCATTGTCGGGCGACTTGTGCTCGAACGCAGCGGCCGGGTGGACCTGCCCGCAACTCGTGTCGGTGAGACCATGCCCGACGAGAGCGATCCGGTGATTGTCAGCGTGGCTGCCGATGGCTCGGTGCACGTCGATGGCGTTCTGGTCGATCGTGCCACGCTTGTTGATTTGATCGCGCTGCGGGCAGCCGAGGGGCGGCGTGTGCGCGTGCGGGGTGATCGTGAGGCGGCTTATGGCTCGATCCGCCCGATTATCGATGCATGCCGTGACGCAGGCGTGCGGTCAATCGAGCTTGCGACGGAGCGTTCGCCATGAGCAGCTCATTTCGAAAGCGCAATGCGTTGCACACTTGGGAGCTTCACTTCGGCCCCAACATGACCCCGATGGTCGATGTGGTCATGGTCATTCTCGTGTTCTTCATGGCAAGTACGGCGTTCATCGGGCCGGAGTGGCTCTTGCGCGTCGGGTTGGCCGAGCGCGATTTGGCCGGCGAGAGCGGATTTCAACTCGGGCCGGCGGAGTTCGTGGTCAGGCTCGAAGTCGAGCAAGGCGCCATCGTGGTGTCCGGGCTTGGGCTTGTCGGCCGCCCACTTGCAGAGCTTGGGCCTGCCGTGACAGACGCGGCCAGGCAACTGGGCGGGGCCATCAGACAGACTCACATCGTGCTGGAACCGGGCGACGCTGTGCCGTATGAAGCGGTCGTTCAAGCGCAGGATGAACTCGCCGTGGCGGGGTTCGAGCATGTGGCGATTCGATAAACAGGGCACGGCTCGCCGGAAGGCAAACCGTGCCCTGTCTCATGAATCAGGTTGTTGACTGTCCATCCTGTCGCGGGCAGCCCGGCGTGACTTACGGGCAGCCGGCGCTGAACTGATCGAGGAAGCTGAGCACATCGAAGAAGTTGAGCTCCCCGTCACTGTTCAGGTCGGCAGCCGGGTTCGCGTTTGAAAAGTCATCGAGGAAGGCGAGCACGTCGAAGAAATCCAGCACGCCGTCGCCGTTCCAGTCAGCCGTACACGGATTCGACTCGCTCACATCGCCGGAGATGACGATGGCGTAGCCCTGAGCGCCGACGTTGACAGCTGCGGCATCGACGCGGAGCGTGTACTCGCCCGCCGCGGTCGCGGGGAAATAGATCATCTCGACATTGTTGCGGAAGTCGTACGTGCCGCCAGTCGCCGAGATTCCATTCGAGAAGACATTGCCCTTGAACTCGCCGGTCGGCCCGATCAGCGTGAGGTTCAGGTCATTGACATAAGCCGGGTTGGCATTGACCGCACCGGGGGGATCATGCCAGACGAGCGTGATCTTGAGCGGCTCAAACAGGCTGTTGACGTCGAAGGTCATTTCGAACGAGTCGCCGGTGTTCAGCGCTTCGTTCGAGTTGTTGCGCACGTCGCGGATGATCAGGTTGCGCGTGTCGTCGTCAAAGACGAGTGTGTTGTGCAGCAGCACGCGCCCCCAGCCTTCGCGGTTGGAGGGGTATCCACTGATTCCGGTCATGTCGACGGTTGAGTTGAGCAGTGTTGCCTTCATGAGGGCGCCGGAGGGGATGAATGCGTCGCTGGGGTTGGCTGCGCCCGAGGGATAGAAGCCTTCGGTGTAGTACTGGCGAACTAGGGCGGCCGAGCCGGCGATGGATGGGGCCGCCATCGAGGTGCCAGTCAATGATGTCGAAGAGCACGATGAGCTGGCGCTGGCAGAGCGGATGCTGCACCCGGGGCTGTAGATTTCAGGCTTGCGTCGTCCGTCGTTGGTCGGGCCACGG
>RFGK01000140.1 GCA_003697045.1 Planctomycetota bacterium | reverse complement strand
TTGGGCTTTTCAGTTTGTTTTTGATCGGGTATAATCCTCACGATGCAGCTTCTCAGCGAAAACCGGCGTGCTCCGTTCACGGAGGATGAGATTCGTCAAGCGTTTCGCGACAATGGCTTGCGTTTTACTCGTCAGCGGGCATCGATCTATCGTGCGCTGATTTCGACCAGGTCGCATCCGACGGCCGAGGAGCTTTTCGCAGCCGTGCGGGATGAACAGCCGCAGGTCAGTCTGGCCACCATCTACAACACGCTCGATGCGTTGACCGGTGCCGGGCTATGTCGCCGTCTTCCCGGCGCGACCGCGTCGGGTGCGTGTCGATACGACGCCGACACAACGGCTCATGCCCATCTGATCGCCGATTCAGGGGAGATTCTGGATGTTCCGGACGACCTGTCCGATCGGCTTGTGCAGAGTCTTCCATCCGATGTGATCGCGGAGATGGAGCGGAGGTTCGGCGTGGCAGTCAAGCGCGTCGAGCTTCACCTTTTTGCTTCGATCAGCCGGTAAAGACCTCCGATAATCCGTATTGGCGTGCACACGCATACCATTGTTCATGCGCGGGCGGTGCCCCGTGCCGATGTCCCGACGGGCCCGTCCGAAAGGTGCGCCACAGGAGGATGTCATGGCACAGCCGACCGAACGACGCAGACATGAACGATTCGCCACCGCGCCGATGTATACGACGATTTCCGTGCGGACGCATGAGGAGAACGGGTTTTCCCGGCACGGACACGCGTATGACATCTCCGAAGGCGGTGTACGCTTCGAGCTGGATGTTCCGATCGACCCGGGAACGCCGGTTGCCGTTCAGCTCGCTCTTCCGGCCGCAGCTATTGCAGCCGGTGATACCGGCCCCGGTCGAGCCGTCTTTGCGCTCGGCAATGTCGTCTGGTGCGACATCTCCGAGCCGGGCCCGGCAATCATGGCTGTGGCATTCACCCGCTTTGCCCGTGATGGCGACCGCGAGCGTCTGCTCAAGCCGTTCAAGACCGGTGCGCTTCGGCGCGTTGCCTGACCTGCGCGCATACTCGGCGTACGCTCCGGGGTGTTCGTCGATCAGGTCATCATCGAAGTCAGAGCCGGCAAGGGCGGGGATGGGTGTGTCTCGTTCCATCGCGGCCCGTACCAGCCCAAGGGGGGACCCGACGGCGGCGACGGAGGCCGAGGCGGCGACGTCATCTTCTATGCCGATCCCGGGCTCAACACCCTCATCGATTTCAAGGGCATCCGACACTGGTTCGCTGAAAACGGCCAGCAGGGGCGGGGGCGGCAGCAATCAGGCAAGTCCGGCCAGGACAAGCTCGTGCGCGTGCCGCCCGGAACCATGGTCTTCAATGACCAGACGGGCGAGCTCATCCACGACATGAAGCCCGGAGAACGCGTCGTCATCGCCAGGGGCGGACGAGGCGGGTTCGGTAACGAACATTTCAAGAGCGCCACCAATCAGACGCCGCGCCAGTCAACGCCCGGTCAGCCGGGTGAGTCGTTGACGCTGCGCCTTGAGCTTCGTCTCATTGCCGACGTCGGCATCGTCGGCATGCCCAACGCCGGCAAATCAACCCTGCTGAGCAGGCTGACCCGGGCACAGCCGAAGATCGCTGATTATCCATTCACGACGCTTTCGCCGCAGCTGGGCGTTGCCGAGCTTGATCCTGAACGGCGTATTGTGCTTGCAGACATACCCGGGCTGATCGATGGTGCTGCCGAGGGCGCCGGGCTGGGACACGAGTTCCTGCGCCACATCGAGCGCACGCGCGTGATTGTGCATCTGATCGATCCGCTGCCCGACGAAGGATCTCCAGCCGAGAGTTATCGCATGATCCGCGACGAGCTGGAAGCCTATTCGACTGAACTGGCCGAAAAGCCCGAGATCATCGCGATCAACAAGGCCGACCTTTTCAGCGATCGGTCTGAAGTTGATGAACTCGTGCGAGACCTTCGTGCCGATCTTCGCCTGGGGGGCGAGATCGACGTGCTCGCCGTCAGCGCAGCCTCGGGCGCCGGGCTCAACGAACTGCTCGAAGCGATGTGGAAACTCTTGCGGGGCAAGTCCAAGGCCGAGACGGGGTGGCAGGTCTGAGGCCGAGCGTGCCCTCGGCCTTTCCGTCTTCGCAGAGGTCGAAGCGCACGTCGCCGGTCTTGCGCGATAGATCACAACGAGGGGCCCAGGTCGCAAGCCCTCGGTGCAACTTGTTCGTGAGGAAGTGGTCAGCGCGTGCGCCTTGCCGCACTGATGTCCGCCATGGCGAGCAGGGTGAGCAATGCCGGCGTGGGAATGACGTTGACAATCGCCGGCGTGACGATCCGCGTCGAGCCTGGGTCTTTGTCGTAGATTTCGGTCGGTGCCCAATCGTCCACCCACCGACCCAACTTGGCAGACAGACCATCAACAGGCGCTACGGTCAACCCCGGCGGACCGCGCGCGTTTCTGTTGGGCGTGACTTCCGCGGTGAAGAGCAGCCACGGGTTTTCCGTCGCAAAAATGGCAGTTGAGGAGCGTTGAGTGCTCGAACACCTCGAAGTGTGTTCAACTCCGCCATATCGGCATCCAACCAGACATTCATAGATGGGATGGTCGCAGTTGAAAACTCGGTCTCAATCCCAATGGCAAGTAAGTCAGTCGTGAATCTGAAAAACCCCCATCGCTTTCATCGAGAATGGAGCCGGAAACTTCTGCCCACACCGGGGCCGTAAATGTCTCGCCGGCCTGCACTTCGCTCGGCGCTTCAACCCAGATATCAAAAACCGCATCGGCGCGGACACAAGACACGGGCAAAGCAAGAAGGAGCCCGATGATCAATTTC
>RFGK01000139.1 GCA_003697045.1 Planctomycetota bacterium | reverse complement strand
GGCGGGGGCAGGGTGCCGTTTCGCGATGTGTTCATCCACGCGATGATCCAGGACGGCGAAGGTCGGAAGATGTCCAAGAGTCTTGGCAACGGAGTGGACCCGCTGGACATCATCCACACGCACGGTGCCGATGCGATGCGCTTCACGCTCGTGCAGATGACCACGCAGACGCAGGACGTGCGCATGCCGGTCGAGCGGGACGAGAAGACCGGAAAGAACACCAGCCCCAAGTTTGACATCGGTCGCAACTTTTGCAACAAGTTGTGGAATGCCGCGCGCTTTGCGCTGAGCAATCTCGACGGGTCGTCGTCGGCGGCCGCAACGGAGATCGACCCGGCGTCGCTGTCGCTTTCCGATCGCTGGATGCTCGCTCGCCTGGCCGAGGCGACCGGGACGGTCAACAACGCCATCGCGACCTATCAGTTCAACGTGTATGCGCAGACGATGTACGATTTGTTGTGGCGTGATTTTTGCGACTGGTATCTCGAAGCGATCAAACCGACGGTGAAGGCCGACGCGAATCAGCAGGCGAGTTTGCGCAGCGTGCTTGACGCGATTCTGCGACTGTTACATCCGATTGTGCCCTTCATTTCCGAGGCGATCTTCGAGAAGGTGCGGCAGGTATCGACGGCTTCGATCGCCGGGCTTGACCTGTCGCCGCCGCGTGTGGGTGAGGTGTTGGCAACGGCGGGTTGGCCGCGCGTGGCCGAGACGCTGCGTGATGAGCAGGCGGTGGGCCGATTCGAGCGCGTGCGCGCATTGGTGACAGCCATTCGGGAGGTTCGCGCACAGCACCAGGTGCAGCCGAAGCGAACCGTGACCCTGCATGCTGACGGGCCGCTGATGGAGGAAATCGATGCGGCCGGCGGATTGGTGCAGACGCTCGCGGGCGTCGAGGTCACGGATGCCGAACCTGAAGGAGTCTGTGCGGCGTTTGCCTTCGATCGCCGGGAATATCGGCTGAGCAACCTGGCCGATGCGGTTGATCCCGAGGCCGAGCGCCAGCGCCTGCGCAAGGAGCTGGACGAGATCGACAGGTTGATCTTCGGCCTGGAGAAGCGGTTGCAGAATCCCGGCTATGTTGAGAAGGCTCCGCCGCACCTTGTTGATCAGACACGCAACGAGTTGACAAAGAGGCAGCACGACCGGCAGGCGCTGATGGCTGCATTGGAGAAGCTCGATTGAAGAGCGTTCTGGTTGCATCGGCGGCGATGGTGCTTTGCTCCTGCGCGCCTTTGCACAAGAGTGACAACACGGACGCGGGCCATGCGCTGGTGCGATCGGAGCAACGCTGGTCGGCCGGCGGAGCGGGGGGGCGCGTGCTGCGGACGCCGCGCGTGCGGCTGTTTACGACGCTTGAGGATGGGCCGTTGCTTGAGCGCCTGCCGGTGACGCTGGAGCACACGATCACGGGGTTCGGACGCTTCTGGCCCGATGCGCCCGAGTTGGACCACTCGCTGGATGTCATTGTCTATGCGTCGGTCGAGCAGTGGCGCCGTGCTGTGCGCGATCGGTTTGCCATTGAGCCGGGCCGGGCGCTTGATTCCGGGGCGGCCACATCCGGAGGCGTATCGCTGCTCCACGACATCGGTGATGAGCTGACCCTGCGCCTTGCTGCCCACGAGCTGTGGCACGCCTACAAGCAAACCACCATCGGGCGAGGATTTCCCACGGCCATCGATGAGGCGATTGCGTGCTATGTGGAAGGCATGCGCTGGGACGGTGCTTCGATGGCGCCCGTGTTGTCGCCGTGGTCGAATCCGGTGCGACAACGCCGCCTGCGTGCGCTTGTGCGTGACGGGCGGCTTGGATCACTGGCCGAACATCTTGCCGGCAACCCGCATGAACTGGTGGATTCGGCCGAACAGCTCGACGACTACTACGCGCGGGCCTGGGCGTTGGGGCTGACGCTTCTGGCAAGCGATGATGTGCAGCTCCGGGAGGGCGTTGCGCGCATGCTTGGGGATGCGCGGCGCGGTGTTCATCTGCGCGGCATGCTGCAAAGCGAGCCTGATTCGTGGGATGATCTTTGCGGCCGATACTTTCAGCAGAGACTCGAGGAGCTGGATATCAAGTGGCGCATCGTGGCGCATCGTCTGGCGGATGGGCGCCCCGTCGCGGGGCAGGGTTTACCGTGATGCGACGTCCTCTCCGGTGATGGCGTCGGGAACGACGCCGAGGTAACGCAGCGAGCGTTCCATGACCCGGCGGACGACGGGACCGGCCACGGCCGAGCCGTAGGCGCGCCCGATGCGGACCAGCTCTGGACCCGGGTCGTCGATGATCACGAGCACGACGAGCCGCGGCTGTTCGAGCGGAGCGCCGGCAATGAAGCTCGAGTTGTATTGCCGCTCGAAGTACCCGCGGGCGTTCTTGGGCATGGCAAAGCCGGGCGGAGGGGTGACGGCAATCTTGGCAGTGCCCGACTTTCCGAACATGCGATAGGTTGCCTCGATGTCATCAGGGAATCGAAGCCGGCGGAGTTTTTCCATCCGGTCGACGACGCCGACGATGGTCTGGCGCACTTCGAGAGCGACTTCAGGCTCGTAGACACGCTCGTACAGCCCCGCGAGCGGATCGTCCGGATCAAAGGCCGTCAGGCGGAGCGTGGGCACCGTGCCCGCGAGCTGGCCGTTTCGGGCAAAGGCGCTGAAGGCGCGCACCATCTGCACCGGCGTCACGCCGATTTCGTACCCGATCGCGACCGAGGTTTGCGTGTAGTCGGTCCACTGGTGCGGGGGGGTCACCAGCCCGGTCGCTTCGCCGGGCAGTCCGAGTTCGGTCCGGCGGCCGAAGCCCAGACGCGCGACAATTGACTGGATCTGCTTGTGTGTGAGGCGTTCGGCGATCTTGGACATGCCGATGTTTGACGAGTAGAGCAGGACCTCGGGCCATGAGAGCTCGCCCCGGCTGGAAACATCAGCAAGCCGGCGGCCGTACGGCGTGCGGTAGTTTTTCGGATCGAAGCGGATCTTCTCGGAATCGGGCAGTTTGCCCAGGCTGCGCGCCAGCGCCCAGATGAACGGCTTGAACGTGGAGCCGGGCTCGTAGATGTCCTCCACACACCGGTTGCGGGCAAGACTCGGGTCGACCGAGCGTGCTTCGTCGGGCAGGACGACGCGATATCGAGGCCATGTGCTGTGGTCCGGGTCCACCTCGGCTTCCTGCTGCGAGCCGATGGGAATCCAGGGGAACGGTACGGCATCAACATCTTCGCGGATGTGGTCAGCCATCGCCAGCAGTTCGCCGGTGCGTGGGTCGATCACGACGATGCGTCCTCCGGCAGCGTCGGCATCGGCCACGCCCCGGATGAGCTCCTGCATTGCGATGCGTTGAATCTCAAGGTCGATGGCCAGCCGCACATCTTCGCCGCGGGTTGGCCCGACCCAGTCGCCGCGACCGACCCAGAGCGGGCGTCCGAACGCATCGCGCACATAGCGAATGTGGCCGGCATCGCCGGAGAGTCGTGCATCCAGCGACCGCTCGGCCCCGAGGAGTCCGACGTGCTCAAAGCCGACCTTGCCGATCAGCGATGCGGCCAGGTCCGAGCCGGGATAGACCCGAACGGGCCGGGTCTCGATCGTCACCCCGGGCAGACCGAGCGACAGAATACGGTCGGCGCCGGCGCGGTCCAGCATCGGATCAAGGGGGAGATAGCGGATCATCGATGGAGGCAAGTAGGCCTGCTCGACCCACCACGTCGGGGTTGAGCCGGAGGCCGATTGGGTTGTGCGGATGCCCAGCTTTTGCTTGATCGTCTCGTACAGGCTCGGTTGACGCTGCGGCTCCGGGGCCCAGGTTTTGTGGAGTTCAATCTCGCGACGGCGGTTGTCGTTTTCTGCAAGCGCGGCCAGAATGCGCGGCCCGATCGTCGCGGCATCAAGCGTCGATGCCTCGGCCAGGCGCACGATCGCCTCATCAGGCGGATCGGGAAACTGGACCGGATCGACGATGACGCGATAGGCAAAGCGTGTCGTTGAGACCACGCGCCCGCGTCGATCGAGCAGGTCGCCGCGAAGCGGCTCAATGTTCCGGCGAGAGGCGCGATCCGAGATGAACTCGCGCAACTTTGTCGGCGGACTGATCTGCAGCAGTGTGATGCGTGCGCACACGGCCAGCAACACCACGGAAAAAAAGGACGTGACCAGCACGCCGACGATGGATTCACGCCCGCTGCGAGGCCAGGTCATGGCGCTTCTTCTCCGGTGCGTCGGGTCCAGTCGCCCTGGGGAGCATCATCGGGTCCAATCAGCCATCCTGCGTCAGTCGCGTCGATGAGCTTTGGCATGTTGTCTGCGGCTGCCATCATCTGCCGCACGCGCTCGGGCGTGACACGCTCCGCAATCAGCGCGCGCAGGCGCAACAGTTCTTCGTCGTGACGCCAGATGCGAAGCTGAGCGTCGGCCAGCTCGTGCGCTGCTTGCAGCCGGGCCTGTCGCATGGAAAGCAATCCACACGCAGTCAGCCCGATTGCAGCCACGATCGCCAGCAGCTTCCAGAACACGCCGATCTCCTCAACGGCTGGGAAGGATCAGCTCAAGCCCTTCGTAGATCTCGTCGGCGTTGTCAATCTTGTCCTTGTTCAGCTCGAGGATCTCCTGCATCCTCTTGACGGTGCCCAGCTCGCGTTGAGCGATCTGGCTGAGCGTGTCGTTCGGCTTGACCACGTAGACGCGACGCTTTGCTTCGCGTGCAGAATCGGGCCGGGCCGATCGAGCGTTGAGCGGCACATCACTCGACAGAATCGGGATGCGCAGCGTCACCCCGGCTCGAACGCTCCCGTCCGGGCGGACACGGTCGGCGTTGAGCGCTTGCAGCTCCGGCCAGCGATCGGCGTCGTGGAGATGGCGTCGCGCAATCCCGGCAAGCGTGTCACCCTCTTGAACAATGTATTTGGCATACCGGGGAGCCGTGCTTGCAACTGCCTGATCCGGCGGAATGAACGGCGGCGGCTCGTTGCGCACCGGAGGCTCCGGGCGTTGCTCCTGCCGGCTCACTGGCTCAACGCCCTGGATGATCTCGATCGGGCCTGCGGATCCGCGGTGTCCCGGACCGGTACGAGGCGATTCTGCCGGCCCCGGTTCTTTCGGAGTCGAACGATCCGCCGATGGGTCGACTCCTGGCTCGGTATGACCTGCCGGGGAGGCGTGGCGAATCGAGGGAACGACGAACGGCTCCGGGTCGGCGAGCGGAAGACTGAAAGAAAGTGTCTCCAGAGGCTCGTCGAGCGCAGCAGGGGACAGATGGTCGGAGATGAGAATCCCGACGACGAGTACGAGGGAAAAACCGACAATCAGGGCGAGCTTGTGTTCACGAGTCACGAGACAGCATCCTTGCTTTCATGACGCGGATATGAGAACCCCACTCCAGCGCGGTTGGCCGTCCTGGCACCCGCCACCGGACACGATACCCGAGCCTTCACGGAGCCTGTGTCAACTCGAGCACTCTCAGTCTAGCAGATCTTGCGCGGGCGTTGCGTGCGATTTCGTCGTCTGTGGCAAAAACAGGCTTTCGGTGGATGAGTCGTGCGTTTCCCGCTGCGGCCAGTGCACGGAACGCCTGCTTGACCGGGCGGTCTTCGAGCGAATGAAACGAGATGATGCCGACCCGCGCCCCGGGTGCCAGCCAGGTGGGCCGAGACGCCTCGCGGGTTATCGACGCCAGGAGCGATTCGAGGTTTCCCAGCTCGTCGTTGACTGCGATGCGCAGCGCCTGAAAAGTGCGCGTCGCCGGGTGGATCGAACCCCTGCGGGCAGAGGGGGGGCAGGCACGGCGAACGATTTCGGCGAGCTGCACCGTCGTCGAGATCGGTTCGCGCGCCCGCGCTTCAACGATGGCCCGGGCGATGCGCCGGCTGAGCCGATCTTCTCCATAGCGGAAGATCAGATCGGCTAAGTCCTTCTCTGATAAGTCTTTGATGAGATCGGCCGCGGTGACGGGCCCCGTCGGATCAAGCCGCATGTCCAGCGGCCCATCGCGCAGAAAGCTCATGCCTCGTTCGGGCGCATCCATCTGATTCGAAGCAAAGCCGAGATCGGCCAGCAGCAGGTCTGCCCGGATCTGGCGCGAATGCAGCTCCCGACCGGCCCATGCGAAGCTCCCGTGGATCGAGATGACCCGCGCCGGATCGCCGAGCGCTCGTCCGACACGTTCTGCAGCCCGGGCGAGGTTGCCCGGGTCCAGATCAAAGAGCACCACCCGGCCCGTCGGGCCCAGGCGAGCGGCGATGGCGGCGGCATGCCCACCAAGCCCGGCGGTACAGTCCACGCAGGTCTGGCCCGGTTTCGGATCGAGCGCCTCGAGCACCTCGTGCAGCAAGACGGGAGTGTGTGAGCCTTCATCCACCGCGGGAGCGTAGCGCTCGAGCCGAATGCTGGTGAAACTCGGGTCAGTCCCGGCAGGTCTTGAACCGTGCCGACCCGCTCGCAGGTTCCTATGGCTCGTGTGACAGCGTCTTAATGTATGCGATGATGTCGAGCAGGTCGTGCTCGGTCAGATCGAGCCGGCCGCCCTTGGGAGGCATGGGGGGTCGGCCGTCGGCTGCGGGCTTGCCCTTGCTGATCATCGCGACCAGTTCGTCGTCCGTGCTTTCGAGGAAGAAGGTGCTGGTGGTCAGATCAGCCCCGAGCATGGGCACGCCGCGGGCGTCGAGTCCGTGACACTGGGCGCAGACCTGTGTATACAGGCCTTTCCCTCGCTCAAGCGAGACAACGTGGGGGCTTGCGGGCTCGGGTTCGCCGCAGCTGCCCATCAACGCAGCAGTGACAACGATCACGGGAAAGACAACGCGCATCGGACCCAAGAATAGTCCGCGGATGCATGCTCGGGGTCTCGACATGCCTTAGGCTTCCAGATGAAGGGAGGTTCCCCCATGTCCGCAGATGTGATTGACTACCAGATCATCGGTGACGACCTTCAGGCGATCATCATCACGCTCGATCCCGCCGAGGCGGTTGTCGGGGAAGCCGGCGCGATGATGTATCTCGAAGACGGGGTCGAGATGGCCACGCAGCTGTCGATGAAAAAGGACGCCGGCGGACTGATGGGCCGACTGTTTGAAGCCGGAAAGCGTGTCATCACCGGCGAATCGTTCTTCATCACCATGTTCGTCAACGAAAGCTCGCAGCGTCGGGACTGCGCGTTTGCAGCCCCCTACCCCGGGCATGTCGTGCCGATCGAACTTGAAAACCACGGTGGAGAACTGCTTTGTCAGAAGGATTCGTTCCTGTGTGCAGCGTATGGAATTGAAGTGGATATTGCCTTCACGAAGCGCTTCGGGGCCGGTCTGTTCGGCGGGGAAGGGTTCATCCTGCAGAGGCTCAAGTCGCCCGACGGACGCGGGCAGGCATTCTGCCATGCGGGGGGAACGGTCTTGCAGCGTTCGCTCGGACCGGGCGAAAGGCTCAAGGTCGATACGGGGTGTATCGTGGCATTCGAGAGCAGCATCGACTACAGCATCCAGCTCGTCAAGGGGATCAAGAACAAGCTGTTCGGGGGTGAAGGATTCTTCTACGCCGTCCTTGAAGGACCGGGTACGGTGTGGCTTCAGACTCTGCCGTTCAGCCGGCTGGCCAACCGCGTGATCGCAGCTGCTCCCTCCCGCGGCGGCAAGCGCGTCGGCGAAGGCTCGGTCCTCGGTGGCGTGTTCGACATGATCGACGGAAGTTGAGCTCACGTCCGGATCGTCACCGCCCGGTCAAATGAAGCAGGCGGATGGATGCTCATCCGGTGCGCAGGTTGGAGACTCGCTGCCCTGCGGCTCTCGCAGTGCAAGTCCCATTGCTTGGGCCCAAATCACCTTGAGTGCGCGTGTCGTTCTCACGTATTGCAGACATCGAAGCGCCGCTCAGGGTTCTTCGGTCTGTCCATCGTCGTAGCCCAGCCCGTTCCACAGGGCGTTTGACCCGGCGTTCACTTCCACGAGCCATTGCTCGGGATCGACCACGCGGTAGCCGAGTTCTTCGAGCGTGTGAAAGGTGGCATGGCCGTCGACAAAGGCGACCGTGCTCTTGCGCCGGTGTCGGAGCGAGGCGACGACGGGACCGGTCTCGTGTCCCCATCCGGTGGCTCCGCCGTTGCGGCGAAGGTCGAGCCGCGGCGGATCAAGCGAGTAGGAATGTTCGCGAAACCCTTCTGTCGTGCGCAAAAACTGTGAACCTCCGCTGTCCGCAAAGGCCACCGTCATGGCAGCGGCGTGCACCTTGTGATCGCGGACCGGATAGTTGATGAAGCGCGTGCCCTGGGTTCGTGAGTTGCCGAGATACTGATAGTTGTATCCGTAGCTGCCGCAGCGGAGCACCTGGATCTGGCCGGACTCGAACGAGCGCATGTCCTCCACGTCCTGTGTGGGATCCTGAAAGACCGGATTGTCGAGCCTGTCAAAATCGCTGGTGTTCAGGAAATCGTTGTGCTCCTCAGGCGTGCGCGGCGAGTAAGGCCGACCGACATACTCGCCGATCGCCCAATGCCACCGGGCCCGGGGCCGACCCGTCTCCTCATGTACCTGACCGGCGGGCAAACGCAACGGGGGGAAACTGCCGCGGTCGTTGAGATACATCGCCATGCCCTGGCCGAGCGATCGCAAATTAGAGAGGTTGGCCATGCTCCGGGCGGC
>RFGK01000138.1 GCA_003697045.1 Planctomycetota bacterium | reverse complement strand
GCTTGGTCTTGCCGCTTTCGGCGCATTCAAGCTTGTCAGTTCTGACGAAGGGCGGGCACGAATGGAGCAGCTCATGTTTGCGGCTCCGATCACAGGCCGCATCGCCCGGGCCCTGATCATGTCACGGCTCGTCCGCGTGCTGGGCGTTCTGCTCGAAGCGAGGGTACCTCTGCTCGAATCGCTGGAGCTGGCGCGCAAGTCGATTCCGAGTCAGCGGTACGCGGCGCTGCTCGAACGTGCCCGAGAGAGCATCTGCCAGGGAGAAGCGCTCAGCGCGATTCTGGCCAGCGACCCTTCCGTGCCTCCGGCCGTTGTGGAGTCGGTCGCAAATGGTGAACGTTCAGGCCAGCTGGGCGCGGTGCTTTGCAGCCTGGCCGATTTCATGGACGAAGACAACGAGGTTCTGGTCAAGTCACTTTCGAGCATCATTGAGCCGGTCATACTCATCGGGCTTGGGATTGTGGTGGGATTTGTTGCCATCAGCATGTTCCTGCCGCTGTTTGATCTGACCACCATGACACAGGGGACTCCCAAGGGATGAGCTGGTGGCAGCCACAAATCGGACTTGATATCGGCCGAACGTGGGTCAAGGCGGCGATGCGCGATCGCGCGGGACGGATTGCGCGTCTTGCTGCCTTTCCCCGCCTGAGCGAATCATCGCAGTTGGACGAACTCGAAGGCGCATTCATCGCCGAAGCACTCGAGCGACAGGGCTTTGGCGCCTGTCCGGTCGTTGTGGGCGCAGGCGCGGACGAGGTCAGCGTCGCGGAGATCGAAGCGCCACAGGTGGGTCATGAGCAGGCGCTGGAACGGATCATTCGCGCAGAGATCGAGCGCGTGTCGCACTGTGCACCAGATGCATCGACGGCGCAGTGGTGGCGTGTACCGGCGCCGGCGCGGGGCGCCAAGTCTGACACATTCCTGACCGTGGCGGCACAAACGGAGTCGATCAGCAGATTGATTTCGCCGCTGGTTGCCGCGGGGCTCGATGTGGCTGCGGTTGATCTTCGTGCGGCTGCGCACACACGGGCCTGCGCATCAGATGCAGATGCGGACGAGCTTGTCATGGTCGTCGATATCGGTTGGCACACAACAGAGATCGCCACGCAGCTCAACGGTCAACTGTGCTTTGTGCGCCCCTTGCACGGAGTGGGGCTGCACAGCGTCAACGCGGCCCTCCCGGTCGTCAGCGCAGGTTCACGCCTTGTGTTCGATGCGCTGAGCACACAGCCTCAACTGGCAGAGCAGCACGCCTGGGCGGGCGCCTGGGAGAGTTTGAGGTCGGCCTGTCGGGCACTGGCGCGGACGATCATTGATGAGCTCGACTTGACGCTGGCGTTCTTGGCGCGCCGATTCCCAGCCGCTCGCAGCGGGCGGGTGTTCATCGCCGGAGGCGGCGCCTGTCTGGAACCACTCGCTGAGGCGCTTCAGGCCGATGACCGGGTTCCGCTGCTCCGGGCAAGTCCGGGTTCGCTCCTGGCCCATCATCCGCGCGTGGGTGATCGGATGGACGCACCGGTGCTTCTGGGTGCCTGTGGCTTGGCACTCTGGCAGGAGGAGACGACATGAAGTCGATCAACCTGCTCCCCGAGGACTACCGCACACGCAGAGCGTTTCGACGCAGAGCCCGGGCATGGGCACAGGTTCTGATCGTCGCAGGCGCGACGGCGTCGATGACGATTGCCGTCTGCCTGTCGGTGGCACCTGCGACATCGGACCTGCAGACGCGTATTGCCGTCCTTCAGGCCGAGTCGGATCGGCTGGTCCGCCTTGCCGGCCAGCAAGCCGACGAGTTTGCGCGCACACAGCAGCGCGTCGGGCTGTTGAACAGTGTGGCGCGACAGCCGGACTGGTCGAGGCTGCTCTCGCTGGTCGGGCAGTGGTGCACCGATGGCATTCGGCTGGAGAGTGTCACGATCCAGGCCAGCCGCGCACAGCCACGGTTTGAAATGAACATTTTCGGCATGTGCACGAGCCAGGACCTGGCATCGGTCTATGTCGAATGTGCGCGCGCTTCGGGCCTGTTCGACTCCATCACGCTTGCCGGCACACGTCGCGTAGAGCATCCGGATGGGCCCATGTATCGATTCGAGCTTCGGTGTGCCATCGCCGGGCTGACGGACCAGGCGGAGGCGATTCGATGAAACTCGTGCGCACGGACACGCTCAAGGTCGATGCGGCAGGGATCGTTGCCTGTGCGCTCATGGGGGGCGCTGTGTACCTTTTTGGGCTGGGGCCTTTGATCAATGCCCAGACGACCCGCGAATCGCTGGACTTTGAGGTGCTCAGCCTGTCCGAACAGGTCGAGGTGCAAACGGCTGCAACACAGGCATACGGCGAAGCGCTCGAGCTGATCGAGTCGCGACTTGGGGTCGAACCGGTCGAGCTTCGTGATGCTGAAGGGCTGAGCTCGCTGCTGGCTGCGATCTCGCTGTCCACGCAGACTCATCACCTCGTTGTTGATGCACTGACCCCCAGGATTGTGGAACACGACGAGGCGTTTGATCGCATCCCGATCGAGCTGCGCGGGCAGGGGAGCTATCCGGACGTTGCGCGTTTCATCCACGAGCTTCGCGTTTCCGATCCGACGATTGCCGTTCGCATGCTTGATCTGCGTGCGGGCAGCGGCGAACAGCCGGCGGTATTTCACCTCGAGCTTGTGTGGTTTGTGCAGCCTGTAACCCCGCGCGGGTGAATTGCTCATCGAGTCGGGTTGCCTGATCCGGGGGGTGTATGACACATCCCAGAGCATGGGGATGTCGAATCGTCAAAAGGGGTCGCTGGTGATCCTTGCGATGGGCGTGGCGGCTGTCGCGGTGGATCGGCTTGTCATTCTTCCCGGACCTGCATCGGCCGCGGCCGAGGCGGCGCTTGGCCAGGTCGCGCCCGAGATTGATCTGGAGGCCATCGACCGTCTTTCCCGGCAGCTGCTGGAGCAGTCGGCGCCGGGAGAGTCGATCCTGCTCACCCGTTCGAGTGAACAGATTGAGCTTGTGGACGCGTTTGCCTCGCTGTTTCCCGAGGCACAGTCGGAGTCTGAGCCTGGTCAGCCGAAGGCCGAGAGCGAAGCGGCCGAGCAGCCGCAGCGGACCCGAGCCGCGCCGATGCCGGTGCTTTCGGCGATTGTTCTCACTGGTTCGGGCGGGTACGCCGTTCTGGATGGCCACCCCCTGGGCGTCGGGGCAACGCGCGACGGATGGACGTTGCGGCGATTGACGGGACAAACCGCCACGATTGAGCGCGATGGCGTGATCTACACGTTATCACTCCATGACTAGGAATTGCCCAAAGTGCGCCCGTCAAGACTCAACTTGCCGCCCTGCCGGCCCGATGTATGCGGTGCGGGGCAACGGATGCTCCGCCAGATGAGAACCACGAACCTGGAGTCGGAAATGATCGCTGTGTGGCGCAAGAGGGATCGGGCATTCAGTTTGATCGAGCTGGTGGTGGTCGTCGTGATCCTCGGGATCATTGGAGCGATTGCCATTCCGCGCATGAGTCGTGGTGCGGCAGGAGCTGCCGATTCGGCGCTGGTCGCGGACCTTGCCGTGCTTCGCAACGCAATCGCACTCTACGAGACCGAACACCAGGGCTCGTACCCGGCGCTTGCGACATTCTCGGCCCAGCTCACGCAATACTCCGACATCGACGGAAACACGAGCGCGACCAAGACCGGAGCGTACATCTATGGTCCTTACCTGCGCGTCGTTCCCAAGCTGAAGGTCGGCTCGAACAAGGGTTCCAACGCCGTCACGGGGACGGCTGGCGGCACCGAGGGCTGGCTCTACAACGAGACGACCGGCGCCATTTCTGCCAACCTGCCGAACACCGAGACCGACGCGAGCGGCACTCCGTACGCCGACTATTGAATCACGCTTCAATCCGCGTTTACCAAACCACGCTCCGAAGACATGGAGCGTGGTTTTTTATTTGTCTGGCCGATGCGGGCCCGCCCGGTGCTTCGGCTGGAACAAATCCGACCGGCTCTCAAGCGAGCGGGAATCTGTGTCGATTATGAGGCATGAGCATGCGCGGACTGCCAGCCATGCCCATCGCACGGCCGCGCCTCTGCGGGTGGCGCGCAGTTGCGGTCCGTTCCGGCTTTTCGCTGATCGAACTGACGATGGTGGTCGTCATCATTGCGATTGTCGGTGCGATTGCGGTTCCGCGCATCGGCGGGTCCGTTTCCTTTCGACGAGCAGAGGCTGCTGCACAGCAGATCAAGAGAGACCTGGAATACGCTCGCACGTATGCCATGACTCACAGCACGACGCAGGTCTTCCAGTGCTCCAATACCACGGAGTTGCAATACGCGCTGCCCGGGCTGCGCGATCCGGACCGGCCGGACAGGGGATACAAGGTGAGTTTTGATTTCGAGCAATGGGGTCTTCGGGTCGTCAGCATCGACCTCGGACATGATGCGGACGCCGACCGATTGAGCATCGTCTTTGACATGTATGGCAAGCCGGATTACGGAGGGTCCATGACGATTCGTGTCGGAAACCACACACGGACGATCACCATCGACGATGACACCGGACATGTATCCATCGCCCGCTAGCATCATGAGGCGCACGCACCGGACCAGCGCGTTTACGCTGATCGAGTTGATCACCTCACTGGCGATCACGACGCTGCTGGTCGGCTCGATGGCATCGGCGATCGTGCTGGCAAGCCGGGCGTTGCCCAGCGAAGATGAGCTGTCCGTGCAGCTCGGCTGCGGGCTCGAAGCCATCGAACGCATCAGGGTTGATCTGGGAGAAGCGGTCGCCATCGTCGAGACGGAGTCTCGGGCATTGAGCTTTCGGGTTCCCGACCGCGGACAGGAAAGCGCCGGTGAAGAGTGGATTCGCTACACATGGTCAGGCACGCCGGGCGATCCGCTCATGCTTGAACTGAACAACCAGCCGGCCACCTTCGTGTGTGCCAACGTGCATGATTTTTCCATCACATACAACTACAAGGAGCGCTTGACCAAGCCTACGCCGGTCGTGCTTTTTGTCTGTGGCCAGACTTCACCGCTCTCCACGAACGACCAGACCAGGATCACTCTCATCCAGAGTTGGGGATTCAGCGTCCGCGTGCTGGCCGATCATGCTGCTGCGGACGTGTTTGCAACAACCGAGCGCAACTGTGATGTTGTCTATCTGAGCGGGTCGACCAACTCGCTTGAACTGGGGTCGAAACTGTCAGGCCAGATTCCGATTGTCAGTGAGTGTGGCTCGGAAAACGTGTCTCTGGGGTTTTGCGATGCTGCGGGGACACTGGTTGGTAACTCCATCACGATTGTCGAGAGCGACCATGTCATTACCAGACCCTTTGGTGCCGGCCCGGTGGTTCTGGCCAGTCTCGTCACAACCCTGAACTTTGCTGCCGCCGGCACGGCCCCGGGCGCCACAGTGCTTGCCCGCCTGGGGGGCCTGCGCAATGCACTTCTTGCACTTGAGCAAGGCGTCGAAATGGCCAACGGCTCGCCCTGTCCGTCCCGGCGTGTCATGCTGGCCTGGGGCGGCGCACTCGGCTTTGACTTCGCGCTCATCAATGACAACGCCAGGACGCTCACGCGGCGAGCGCTCGCATGGGCGTCAACGCCGCTCGGCCTGGCGTCGGTCACGGTGACCCTTCAGGTGGGGAACGATCCTGCCAACCGCATCGAGACGACCGTTCAGCTGCACAATGTTCCGGAGAAGGAGTGATGCGTCGATCCTGTCCGATCCATCGCAGGCATTCCGCTCGCGGGCTGTCTTTGCTCGAAAGCGTGGTTTCCACGGTGCTTGTTGCAGTGATGCTGACCGCGGCGATTCACACACTCGGCGTGGCCCGGGGCGGGCAACAGAGCGTGTATGACTATCGCATGGGCCATCAACTCGCCGAGCAGTTGATGAATGAGATCATTTCGCTTCCGTATGCGGACGAGACCGTGCTCGACACGCTGCGTCAGCAGGTTCTCGTCGAGAATCGAAGTGTGGACATGGAGCTCGGGCCGGAAGCCGATGAGATTTCCACGAATCGCTCACTGTACGATGACATCGACGACTACGACGGGTGGTCGTCCTCGCCGCCGACGCTGCGAGACGGAACGAGCATCGATCAGGCGTCGATGTATACCCGATCTGTCGTCATCGAGCAGCTTTCCCGCTCCGACACCGGCGTGCTTGCGCCCATCGAGACCGGGGTGCGCCGTGTGACCGTCACCGTTCTGCGTGACGGCGCCAAGATTGCACAGCTGGTCCGCATCGTCACACTCTCTCCGATGCCGACGCAGGCGTGTGTGCTTCCGGATGGGCTGTGTCTTGATTTGCCCACGGACGTATGTGCTGCGCTGGGGGGCACGGCGCTGGGACCCGGCACGACGGCGCTGCTTGATGGGTATGTGGGCACCTTCGATTCTTCTTCTTCGACTCCTCTTGCACACTGGACTTTTGACGAAGGGATGGGCACTCTTGTCGCAGACAGTGCCGACTCACATGATGGAACGCTCGTGGGTGGAACCTGGATCGTGGGCCGCATCGACAAGGCCCTTGCCTTTGCGGGAACGCCGAGCACACCTGAGTATGTCGAGATTCCCGATGACTCAACTCTGGATCTGACGGATCGGTTCACCATCACGGGGTGGGTCAAGTCCCAGTCCAGCCCTTACGAGTACCCCATGATCTGCAAGGGCTGGGCCGACCAGAACGCATACTGGCTCGGGCTGACCACAGACCTTGAGCTTGAGTTCAGGTATGTCGCCTCCGGGGTGTCTTACTCTGTGCGCTCCGGCCTGTTCGTCACGGCCGATTCGTGGAGTTTCGTCGCTGCCAGCGTGGATGGGGGAACTGTCATGTTCTACCTCGACGGTGGTACTTCCATCAGGACCAAGGAGTTCAGCCTGGAACAGAATGACTTGCCGCTGACGATCGGCCGCGGCGTGGACTCTTCTCAACTGTTCCATGGCGGCATCGATGACGTGCGAATCTACAGCGAGGTCCTGACGACGACGTTTCTTGACACCCTTCGCAGCGAAGGACGTTCGAACCCGACGCCTCTGAGCGCGGCGGACACAACCAACTCAACAGCCATTGCCTGGCTACGCATGACCCGCATCCTGCCGGCTACGGGGATGTCGCTGTTCGATGCCGCCGGGGAAAGTCGTCCGGCCGCGTGCTCATGGAGCCGGAGTCAGGAGTATCGTACCGCCGCACTGACCCAGGGGGGGTTATGAGTCGGTTTTTGCGTGTTTCAATGATGAACAAGACGGTCCGAAACCGCGCTGCCCGGAGGCGGGGTGCAGCCTATCTGCTCTTTCTCGTCACCGCGTCGGTGGTCATGCTCATCGGATTGGCATCGATGACGTTCACGCGCGCCGAGGTCCTTCGTGCCTCAAGTACCGGCAGCGTGTCCAAAGCGCGCATGCACGCGCTGTCGGCCATTGATGTCGCCGTGCTGTACATCCAGCTCACGGGGAACTGGCGGTCAAAGCTCATCAATGACCATTGGAGCCAGGTGTACCAGGTGGGCAGCACAGGGGGGTTTGCATACAAGGTTGTGGATGAGATTGATGGCGATCTTGCAAATGACGAATCAACGCCGGTGCGTGTCTACGGGCGCGGCGTGGACGGCGACTCGACGTGGATCTACTCGGTCCTTGTGCAGCCGCCACCCACGGCAGGCTCGGTCTCTTCACGCCAAGAACTCATCGCGAACGGGAGCTTTGACTCCGGTCTCACCCCGTGGTTCAACCAGGGTAGCGGAAGGCTCAAACTGAAGCAATCAGGCACCGACTCGTCGGATGGCCCACCTTTCCTCAATGCCAGGAATCGAACGTCTGCGGAAGATGGACCCAGACAACAGCTCACCAAGCCGATCAATCAGAGCGTCACATATCTGTTCGAGTGCGAGCTTCGGGCAGACGATGACGATGATGAGATGTGGGTCGAGCTGCGCCTCGATACTTCGAAGGGCCCGATGACATTCACCATTGTCCGCGCGTTCGTCACGTCCTCCTGGACGAAAGTGGCCGGCACAGTGACACCCGTCTGGGATGGCCAGTTGAACACCGCGACGCTGGCGATCGGAACGACCAATACCGTCACGGCGTTCAATGTTGACGGCGTCACGATGACGCCGATTCCAACGGCGCTGATCGGGCCTGTCCCCGGCACGCTGCGCCGTGAGGCAGCTCCGTGACTGGCGACAGATGGCACCCCCAGTTTGCGTGAGCGCTGTTGACCGGATTATGCCGCCCTGCTCTGGTTCTGCTGCGATTCCGACGACTCAAGCATCCGGTCATACCACGCAAGATCGAGCGTGAGAAATACGTCCACGAGGTCAGGGTCAAACTGTTTGCCCGCGTTGGAGCGTATTTCTTCAAGCACGGTTGCGCGGTCCATGCCGGCGCGATAGGTCCGGGTGGAACTCATCGCATCAAACGAGTCGGCGATTGCGATGATGCGCGCCATCAGCGGTATTTCGCTTCCCGACAATCCGGAAGGGTATCCAGCACCGTCCCAGCGTTCATGGTGGTGAAGCACGCCCGGCAGGGCATCTTCAAGCAGCGGGACGCGCTCGAGGATACGGTTGCCGATTTCGGGGTGCTTCTTGATCAACTCGAAATCCGCATCGCTGAGCTTGGTGCCTCCGCGCAGGAGGGCTTCGGGGACGCCGATCTTGCCCACATCGTGCACCAGTCCTGCCACGTAGACCGTCTGGACCGTGCGCGGGTCGAGATGTGCTGCCTGGGCGATTTTGCGTGCAAGCTCGGCCACGCGTTCGGAGTGACCCTGGGTGTAGGAGTCCTTGGCGTCCAGAGCCGTCGAGAACGCGCCGAGCGTGCCGAGGAATGAGTCTCGCTCCAACTGGTAGAGCCTGATGATTCGCAGATACGCAGCCACGCATGCAGCGACGGCCTGGACAGGCAACGTATCGTGACTTGAAACGGCCCACTCCTTGCCGGACCGCGCGCCCAGTGCGATCAAGCCCATGCACCGATCCTCATCGCAAAGACCGACGGCCACAATCTCGGGCCCCACCTCAGGGGGAATTCCCGCAGAACATCCGATGATCACCGGATCGGGTGAATAACAGGCGGCCGACTCGCTGATAGCGCGCGTGGCCTGTTCGATCTGTTCGGCATGAAAACGCGATTGGTCAAAGAGCGTCGAGAAGCTGGGCAACTGCGCACGCTCAAAGCACTGATGCTCGTCCCTCAAGCGCAAGAATGAGACCCAACCGAACTGCGACGTGTCCAGTAACTCCCTGAGCACCTGCCCGATAAACTCGCCCGGCTCGGAGAGATTGCCCATGAGCTTTCCGATCCGGTGATACATCGTCAGGTACTCATACGACGCGGTCAGTTGATCGGCGAACTCTCCGATGGTGTGTTCATCGGAGAGGTATCCGACACAGCGATCGTGAAGTTCGGCCATGAAGTTGGCCCGCGCCTCGAGTTGGGCCGAATCGGCCACTGCCGCGACGTGCAAATCATCGAGGAACGCACCGGCCTGCTCGGCAGACAGGGATGAGATCTGTGTCAGGGTTGACTCATCCGGCCCCTCGCCCACGGGAACGACGGTTGCAATCCACGCAAAGCGGCGCCGGCGTAGAACCTCACGGAAGCAGAGGACCTGCAAACCGGGGACGAGGGTGACCGCGGCTGTACGATCGGAAACCTCGCCAAGCCGCCGGACCATGTCCGCGACCTGCTCGATGACTTTCGGGCACTCTGCGAAGGCGCGCACGGCCGGGCTGTCGGTGACTCCCACTGCATGGCCTGTCGGTTCGATCCGCCATATCGGTGCGCGCAGATGACGACACGCGTCCACAAAGTTTGCAAACGCCTGTTCGAGGATGCCCTGCATCACGCTGCCTCCTGGGCGTGGGGGTCGATCCCGAGGATCTGCTGGACGCATTCGAGAACTTGCCGAGCACTGAAAGGCTTTGCCAGCAGATGCTTGATGTTGGTTCGCATCAGCACATCTTCTGCGACGTAGTGCCCACGGCCGGTGAGCATGATCAGCGGGACCGAGGCGGCTGGTCCGGTTCTGGCAAGCGCCACGGCCAGCTCGAGCCCGGAAATACCCGGCATCTGAAGGTCGGTGATGACCAGGTCGGGTCCATGTTCGTGCGCCAGTTGCAGCGCCTCTTCGCCGTCGTGGGCTTCGATGACATCAAAGCCGTTCTGTTCGAGCTTTCGGCGCATCACCGAGGTAATCGGACGTTCGTCGTCCACGATGAGAATGAGCGGGCGCTGCATGACGATTCCTCCCAGATGCAGAGCATCACCTTCACGATCGGCACACGCGGGGCGTTGACACACGCCTTTCGGGCTGTCAACTTGAATTGCCTCTCGCCGGCACGCAAGCGACGGTACACTCGATACAGCCCTCCGCGCAGGGCCTATCGGACCACAAGTCATGGACCTGACACGAACCTCCACGGCGCTTCTCAACGGACTGGCCGAACCCGGGAACGAAAGAGTCTGGTCGGACTTTGCGCAAAGGTATGGTCCGATCCTTGTGGGCTTTGCCCGCAGGCTCGGGCTTGACGACAATGACGCGGCCGACGTGGCACAGGAGACGCTGGTCCGCTTTGTCGAGGAGTATCGGGCCGGCAAGTATGACCGCACGCGGGGGCGACTGCGCTCGTGGATGCTCGCGATTGCGCGGACCAAGGTGGCTGGCATCTACCGTGCTCGTTCGGTGCGCAGCGAACAGCAAGGCGTCACCCGGGCGATTGATCTGTCGGACGAACAGGCGCTGACGCAGATCTGGCAGTCGGAAAGGCGGCAGACGATCCTGCGCACCGCGATGAAGGAGCTGCGCACCAGCACGCGCCTGAACGAGAAGACCATCGAAGCGTTCGAGTTACTCGTCCACGGCGGGTGTCCGCCCGGCGTGGTGGCCGAGCAACTGGGGATGAGTATCGAAGACGTGTATCGCGCCAAGAGCCGAGTGGCACAGCGACTGCGTGAGATTGTCAGCCGGCTCGAGGCCGTCTATGACGGCGAGGAGTAGTCGCCCTGAGCGAAGAGGAACCGATTTCACAGCACACGCTCGAGCAACTTGCGCTCGGGCAGATCGATGATCCCGAACTGCTCAGCCGGGTCAGGAGCTCGCCGGAGCTTTCCGCGCGGCTTGAGCAGATCAAGCGGGACAACGAGCTGATTGCCGAACTGGCGGGCGTCGATCCGGCTGCTCCGACGCTCGATGAGATCCCCGGCTATGAGCTTCTCGGGGAGATTCATCGAGGTGGACAGGGCGTCGTCTACGCGGCGCGGCAGCGGGCGACCGATCGGCTTGTCGCAGTCAAGACCCTCCTGCAGGGCGCCTTTGCCAGCGAGACGCAGCGGATGCGCTTTGACCGCGAGGTCAAGCTGGCAGCACGACTCAAACACCCTTCGATCGTCACAGTGCACGAGAGTGCGCGCACGCCGATGGGTACGAGCTACATCGTGCTCGAGCTGGTTGAGGGCATCCCCGTTGACAAGTATGCGGCCGATTTGCGCGAAAGGGGAGACCTCCGCGCCATCGTGCGCCTTTTCAGCACGATTGCCGATGCGATTCGATACGCCCATCAGCGAGGGGTGATCCACCGCGACCTCAAGCCCGGCAACATACTCGTCGATGCGAAAGGCGTTCCTCATGTGCTGGATTTCGGCATCGCCAAGGCTTTTGACGAAGAGAGCAAGGCCGAGCATGCCACGACGCGCACGGGGGAGTTTGTCGGCACGCTCGCCTACGCTGCGCCCGAGCAGCTTTCCAGCGACCCGGACCTCATCGACGTGCGCATCGATGTGTATGCCCTGGGCGTGATGCTTTACGAAGCGTTGACCGGAGAACGACCCATCCAGGGTGCCGGAGCGCTGGCCGAGCTGATCACGCGCATCACGACTGAGCGCCCGCGGAACCCTTCGGAACTGAATCCACGAGTCGATCGCGATCTTGAGACGATCGTGTTGACGGCCCTTGCCAAGAACCCGCGTGAAAGGTACCAGACCGCCGGCGACTTGCGCGATGATCTCGAGCGCTGGCTTGAAGGGCGCGCGATCAGCGCGCGCGCCCACGATTTCTGGTATCTGGCGCGCAAGGCTGTCGTTCGCTATCGCCTTGCAGCCAGCGTGGCTGCGACGTTTCTGCTGCTCATCATTGCATTTGCGACCACCGCCACGATTCTGTCGCTTCAGGTCAAGCGGGAGAACACGTCGCTCAATCAATCCGTCTCGGGCCTGGTCGGAGCACTCGAGGGCATCGACCGCGAGACCTCGACGGAGAGCGTTGCGTCACTAGGGGATTTTCTCGTCAGTCTCTTGCGCAACATCGAGTCCAACGTCGAGAATCGCCCTGATGTTGAGGCGCCATTGCGCGATGCCGTGGGCTCGGCGTACCTGTTTCAGGGCAGATACGCCGAAGCCGAGCGTGAGCTTCTCGCGGCACAGAAGATGCGTGAGCAGATGTTCACGCCGCCTCATCCAGCCCTTGCAGCGTCGTTGCACAATCTCGGGCGGCTGCGGTACAAGCAGGGGCGCTTCAGCGAGGCCGAGGCGTACTACCGCCAAGCGCTGGAGATGCGTGTTGCGCTGTTCGGATTGGACCATGATGATGTTGCTCGCACGTCTCACCACCTGGCGTTGACGCTGCAGGAGCTGGGCAAGATGTCCGAGGCTGAGCGATTCTGGCAGCAGGCGCTGCAGATCCGTCGCCGCATCCTGCCTGCAAGCGATCCACAAATCGCCAACACGCTCAGCGGGCTGGCGACCTTTGAAATCGCTGTCGGCGACTACGCCGAAGCAAGGCGCACGCTCGGCCAAGTGCTTGAAGCGGTGGAAACCAATCCCAGGCTTGGGCCCTTGAGTCTGCCCGCCGGGCGTGTGCTGCACAATCTGGGGCTGGTGTTGACGAATCTGGGAGAGTATGAACAGGGCTATGAGACGCTGGAACGGTCGCTTGCAATCAAGCAGCGGGTCGAACCGAACTCGGAGCAGTATGCCAAGACGCTCGCCGAACTCGGCCGCAATCGATTGCTTGAAGGCTCTGATCTTGCGCTTGCCCGCCGACAGGTGGGCGAGTCCCTTTCGATCCGTCGCGCGCACCAGGCTTCGGGCGAACAGCTCTGCGAGTCTCTTCGGCTGCTGGCATTGATTGCGCTGGCCGAGGGGAATGCCGAGGAAGCTTCCGACCTGATCGAGCAGGCTGGCCAAGCGCTGGCCCGATCATCAAGACCTGAGGATCACTGGGACTATGCGCTCTTGTACGCAGCGAGGGCGCGTGTGCTGGCGGCGCTGGATGATCTGGACCACGCTCTTGCCGAGGCCGAGCGAGCCGATGCGATCATGTCGCGGCAACGCAGCGACGCGGACCCCGATCTGTGTCGGAATCTCGATGTGCTGATCTCCCTGTATGAGCAACTCGGGCGGGACGATCTGCTCCGGTCGGCCCGAATGCGTCGTGACGCGATCGGGTCAGCGCCTGCGTCTCAGCCCGATCAGCCCGAGTGAAACCAGCGTGGCCGTTGTTGCAGGCGCGGGGACGATGAAGCACACGCCCTGGAGCGCGATTTCATAGTGTCCAAAGTCGCCGGGCGAAGTCCACGAGTCGATGGGCAGCGTGCCTCCGGGCCCGTCGGGTCCTGAAATCTCACCCGGGGCCAGGAACTCGAAGATTGGAAGCCCGCCGGCACTCAGGGGCACACTTCCGGCACCGGTGATCGCCAGATAGTAAAGCCCGGGTGTCGTGAGCATCACGCCGGTGCCGTCGTTGGACTCGCTCAAGAGAATCGGACTGGTCAACCCGGGCTGCGCCTCCTGGTTTCCGAGCAGCCCGTGCCCGTCAAATGCGAACAGCCACAGTGACGCGTTGAAGTCGGCCTGTCCGTTGTCCTCGGGCAGGGTCGAGGCACGAAACGACACCGGATCGCAGATTTCGATGAGGTACATGTCCTGGTAATCGCCGAGTCCGGTGTCGGGAAGCCCTGATCCTTCGAGGTTGCCGATAATCTTGGTAACGGTGCCGCCCCCCCCGCTGGCGACTGGCTGGGCCGTCCCGGGAGTCGAGCCGGCATCTCCAACCTCGGGCCATTCAGGTCCGGCCAACGCCAGCGAGCTGCAAAGACTGAGAACAACACACGTGATGCGATCCATCTTCCTCTCCTCCGGGCCGATCGCCCCTGCTCTCTCTGGAGCACAGCCTAGCGGGAATCGCGCATTGTTCCAAGCGATTCCCGCCCGAACACGAGCGCCCGGGCGTTTTGCAGCCGGCTGCGGCGTTTTGTTGGGTCCGGGAAGTGTGGGGACTACGCGTCAACGGGGACGGGATGCCCGGCCTCGAGGCTGGCGCGCTCGGCCAGGATCATCCGCGTGACGCACAGCGCATCGGCCAGCGGTGCCTGTGGACGATCGGCACGGCCGGTCACCAGGTCAATCGCATGGCGGATTTCGCCGTCGTACCCGTTGAGCCCTGAGAGCTCCACTTCCCGGCTTTCGTGTTCGGTGTGCACCATCAGCGGGGAATCGCGAGCGATGTCAAAATCCGCGACGGCCCGCTCAAACTCGACGACGTATCGCATGCGAAACGGGAAGCTGGGTGACGTGAGCCAACCGCCCTCAGCCACCACCTGACCGGGCACGCTGTCGCAGGCAAACGTCGTGGTCAGGTGCGCCAAGGTTCCGACGGTGTTCACCGCAGAGGCCTGTCCGAAGAGGTGGTATACGAAATCGACATCGTGAACGTGGAGATCAAACAGCGCGCCGCCGCTGCGGTCGAAGTCGGAGTAGAACCCCCCGCCCCACGAAGGTGCTGCTCCCAGACGCTCGAAGCGGGCCGAGACGATGCGCCCATAGGCTGCGGAGGCACTCTGTTCCTTGAGCCATGACCAGCCGGGCCAGAAGCGCATGCACATGGCCGGCATGCAGATGCGCCCGGTTCTGTCCGCCTCACGGATGAGCGTTTCGACCGCCTCGATGGTCAACGCCACCGGTTTTTCGACCAGCACGTGCTTGCCCGCTCGCATCGCCCGCATGGCAAGATCAACATGCGTTTCGGTATGCGTGCACACGCTCACGAGCTGCACGGCATCGCTGCTGAGCAACTCGTCAACATCGGGAAAGGTTGCGACCTGGCTCGGGTCAAAGAGCTGCTCATCCCGGGCGCCGCTGTTGATATTTCCCGACGGATCGGCCTTGCCGGTCAGTCGTGCCGGGTCTCGATCACTCACGGCGACGACGCGACAAGGCAGGCCGTCGGCCTCGGCCCGTTGATAGGCAGCCAGATGCGTGCGCCCCATGAACCCGAGCCCGATGATTCCAACTCCCACAGCCTCTGTGCTCACAGTCGATCTCCTCAGCCCGTATGGGCGGCGATCAGCGCCAGGGCCCGGCGAATGTCCTCTTCCCGTGCCTGGCCGGCCTCACGCTCGACCAGCAGATCAACCGGGCGCGGCAGGCCCGCAAGCGTCTCGAAAAACACATCCCAGTCGACCGCGCCCGTTCCCGCGGGCACCTCACTGCCCCACTGCCCCGGGACCTGGCTCGGCGTTGCGTCCTTGACATGGGCCTGGATGATCTGCGGGGCGAGTTTGCGAATCGCCTGCGACGGATCCCCCATGCCGTAGAGGATCATGTTTGCCGGATCAAAGTTGACCGCGGCTCCCTGGAGATCGGCAAGCGCATCGAGCAGGGTCGTGGCCGTTTCCTGTCCGGTCTCAAAACCGACCGACACGCCGCAGGCTGCGAACACGCGGATGATCTGCCCGAGCCGATCGATGAGCACCTGCCGCTCCGGATCGCTGCGATCATGCGGAATGAAACCCGCGTGGAAAGTGACGAGCTTGATACCCAGCTCTCTGGCCAGGGCCGCGTTCGCGTGCGCCGCCTCGAAGTTCTCTTCCCATGTTTCGTCCGGGCGCACGCCTCCAGTCTGGCGAATGGTCTCGAGCGTCGAATAATCTTCGCCTCTGGTTGCCATCATGCCAGAGAGGATCTCGACGCCCGCAAGTGCGCGCTTCGTTTCATCAAGGCTCCACTGACCCGTGCGTATCGGATCAAGCGCGAGCTGCACACCCGTGGCGCCCACTGCCTTGAGCCTGTCGGCAAGCTCACCTGGCGTGGCAGGCTTGAGCGACCATGAGCACACACCGATGCGGCCGATCATGCGTGGACCTCCTCGCTGGCGGTGCCTGCCTCCGCGAGCGATCCATCGGTCTGGCTCGGCCGCCACAGGACAAAACCCTCGATCGCCTGGTACTCGGGCAATCCCAGCCGGTCGTAGAGCTGGGCGGTGTGGCGATTTCGATCTTCGGCCCGTTGCCAGAACTCGCGCGAATCGGCACTGCCTGGAAATGGCGCCCGGTCCTTCTGACTTTCGTGCTTGAAGATCGCTGTCCGCTTGCGATCGACTTCGGACGGGCTCAAAGGGACGGCCATGTCGATCTCGTGCGGCTCCCACTCCTGCCAGGCGCCGCGATACAACCATACTTCACAGTCTTTCATCCATTCCTTCTCGGCCAGGCGGTGCAGTGCCGTCGTCACCGAGGCAAGGCAGACGCGGTGTGTACCGTGCGGATCGGTCAGATCGCCGGCTGCGTAGATCAGGTGAGGCTTGATCCGCTCAAGCAGATCAAGAGTGATCTGAACGTCCGCTTCTCCGAGGGGGTTCTTCTTGACCCGACCGGTTTCATAGAACGGCAGATCGAGGAAGTGGATGTTGGTGCTCCGGACGCCGCTGAAGACGGCTGCCGCCCGCGCTTCACTGCGCCGAATCAGCCCCTTGATCCGCTGCAACTCCGGGCTGTCAACATCCCCCGGCTTCTTGGTCCTGATGAACTGCGCCACCTTGTGGGCGAGCCTGCCCGCGCGTTCCGATCCGAAGCCCATCTGCTCGCAAAGCTCGCGCACGAAATCGAGATGGCGCTCGACCTCGTCGTCGAAGACGGCGATGTTGCCCGAGGTCTGGTAGGCCACATGCACATCGTGTCCCTGATCACACAGACGGATGAGTGTGCCGCCCATGGAAATGACGTCGTCGTCCGGATGCGGGCTGAACACGAGCACGCGCTTGGGGTAGATGTCCTGTCCGTTTGCCGCATCGACCCCCTTGCCCGCGACGAACTTCGGGCGCCCGGGCTTTCCGCCCGGCCACCCGGTGATCGTCTTCTGCATCGACTTGAAGACCTGGATATTGATGTCGTAGGCGCTGCCGCGTTCGCTGAGCAGCTCCTGCAGGCCGTGTTCGTTGTAGTCCTGATCCGTGAGCTTGAGAATCGGCTTGTCGAGCCTGAACGCAAGCCACAGGACCGCCCGTCTCGTGGTCGGCTCATCCCATTCGAGACCAAAGTCGCGGATGGAGCCCACAACCCAGGGACTTCGGATTCGCGTCAATGATGCTGCTGCTGATGGGTCGAGCACGAACCTTGCCCCGGCGTGCTCTTGCAGAAAGCTCGCTGCGACGGCTGCGGAGACTTCGCCTTCGACGGCCTGGCGGACCACCTCGGCCTTGTGTTCTCCAAAGGCCATCAGCACGATGCGCCTGGCTTCGAGAATCGTCCCGACGCCCATGGTGATTGCCTTGCGAGGCACGTTGGCTTCGCCGAAGAAATCCGACGCTGCGTCCGCCCGCGTGACCTGGTCGAGCGTGATGAGCCTCGTGCGGCTGTCGCGCGGCGAACCGGGCTCGTTGAAGCCGATATGCCCCGTGCGGCCGATGCCGAGCAACTGGTAGTCGATCCCGCCGGCATCCTTGATCTTCTGCTCATACTGCGCGCAATACTCGGCAATTTCGTCGCGGCTGATCGTGCCGTCGGGAACATGCGCGCAGGCCGGGTCGATATCGACATGATCGAACAAATACTCACGCATGAACCGGCGGTAGCTCTGCAACTCGTTTGGGTTCATCGGCCAGTATTCGTCCAGATTGAACGTCACGACATTGGCAAACGACAGCCCTTCGTGCTTGTGCAATCGCACCAGCTCGTTGTAGACGCCCTGAGGCGTCGAGCCGGTGGCAAGCCCCAGAACGGCCCTTTGGCCTGCACGTTGACGCGACCGGATCAGCTCTGCGATCTCCGCAGCCACGGCCTCGCTCGCCCGCACGCTCGACGGATACACCGAAACCGGAACGCGCTCGACGCCCCATACCCTCATATGCTCAGATGTATCTTGCGCATTCATCGGTTCAACTCGCCTGCAAGCCCGCCGGGATTTCCCGTCCATCCGTTCCGTCGCTCCGACCGCGACGATGGTAGACAAAATCCCCCGGCAAGTCCCCGTGCACCGGTTCGGCCGGGCGCCGTCGGGCACGTCCAACGGCAGGCGCCTGGAGGTACTGCGCAATGAGTTCGAGTGAAACTGAGACCTGCCGGACTGCGAGGAGATTCACGTGAAAAAGGCTTTCAAACTGGTGTTCGCTGCGGTCGTGGGCCTCGTTGTCCTGCTGGCGGTCGCCATCGCGCTTGCAATGTATTTCATTGATTCCATCGCCAGGAAGGGCATCGAGGATGGCTCGTCATACGCCCTGGCCGTTCCCACGTCGCTTGATTCGGCTGACGTCGGGATCTTCTCCGGCTCGTTCGAAATGAGCGGGCTGACCGTCTCAAACCCTGAGGGATTTGACACCCCCCACTTCCTTGAACTGGGTGCCGGAGGCGTGGAAGTCGAACTGGGCACACTTCGCAAGGATCTGGTCGAGCTGCCACGCCTCACGCTGTCCGACATCGACATCCACATCCAGCAGCGCGGAGGCACGTCCAACGTGTCGGCGATTCTGGCCAACCTCAAACGATTCGAATCGCCCGACACGCCCAAGACCGACAAGTCGACCGGTCAGGCAAAGCGGTTTATCGTCCACGAACTTCGCATTGAAGATGTCAATGTGCACGTCACGGCCGCCCCGCTCGGAGGGCAGGGTGTCAACGTCGATCTTGCCGTCCCGCAGATCGTCATGAACGACATCGGCTCGGAGACGGGCAAGGGCGTGCTGCTTGGAGAGTTGGCCGACATCATCGTCAAGGCGCTGGTCAGCGCCATCCGCGACGCCGGAGGGGGCATCATCCCCGGCGATCTGCTCGGACAGCTCGATGCGGGCCTGGCCGATCTCGAGAGTCTCGAGGACCTCGGCATCGAGATCGTGAACGATCTGGGGCAACAGGCCACCGAGAAGCTCAACGAGGCGAGCGAACAGGTTGAAAAGGCCGTCGATGATCTGAAAGAAGAAGGCGAAAAAGCCGTCGAAGGACTCAAAGACCTGCTCAAGAAGCCAGGCGGAGGTGGGTGAGCGCATTTCGCATTGGCCCACGCCCAACGGCACCTTGCCCCGGAGGCGTGGGCGCAAACGCACTGCTGAACCTGCTCGATCGGTCTGCGATTGGGTCAGAGATTTCCTCTGCGCTGCTGTTCGAGTTCCAGCGCCTCGAAAAGGGCCTTGAAGTTGCCCTTGCCGAAGCTCTGGGAGCCGCGACGTGCGATGATCTCGAAGAACAGCGTCGGACGATCCTGCAGCGGCTTGGTGAACAGCTGGAGCAAATAGCCCTCGTCGTCGGCATCGATCAGGATTCCCAGGTCGCGAATCTTCTGATGATCCTCCTTGACCGGCTCGTGCCCGTGTTCGATCAGCTTGGAGTTGACCCTGTCCCAGACCAGCTCGTAGTACGTGTCCGGCAGGCTGAGGAAATCCACGCCGCGATGACGCAGCTCGGCCACCGATGCCAGCGCATCGTCGGTACGCAGCGCCAGATGCTGGATGCCCGGCGTCATGTCGTGCCACTCGAGGTACTCCTGGATCTGGCTCTTCTTCTTTCCCTCGGCCGGCTCGTTGATGGGCATTTTGATCAGGTGGTTGCCGCTGGCCATCACCTTGCTCATCAGGGCGGAGTATTCCGTCGAGATGTCCTTGTCGTCGAAGTGTTTGAACATGGTGAACTCGAGCACGTTCTCGTACCAGTCCACCCAGTGGTTCATCTTGCCCAGCTCGACATTGATCACGGCATGATCAACGTACATGAGTCCGCACGGACGGGCCTTGTTCATTTCGTTGACGCCCAGCGTGCCCATGTGCGCAAAGTTGGGGGCAAAGGTCCCGCCCTTCTTGACATTGCTCAGCGCATACTCGCCCGTGCGTGAGACAAAGCTGTGAACGACGCGCCCGGCGCCCTGGATGCCGGCCATCGTCACCGTGCCGCGATCGTCTTTCAACGTGACCGGCTCATAGGCCGATGTTCCGCCGTTGGCGAGCGCGCGCTCGTAGGCGGCTTCGGCATCTTCAACATCAAAGGCCACGTCCTTGACCCCGTCGCCGTACCTGAGCACTTCCTGCTGGGCTGGATGATCGGCCGACAGCCCCGTCGTGAGCAGCAGTCGGATATTCCCCTGTGTGAGCAGATAGCTCGCGTCGGTCCGGCATCCCGTGGTCAGGTCGGCATATTGCGAAATGTTGAACCCGAAAGTGTGCGCATAGAAGAAGGCGGCCTGTTTGGCATTGCCCACGAAAAAGCGCACATGATCGACATCATTGAGAGCCAACGGATCGGCCGCGGTCTTGGCAGAGGGTGTGGTCGCCGTGGTCATTGTCTGATTCTCCAGTGTCTTGGGCGGTTCGATGTCAGCAAATCTGCTGCGCGGGAGCCCAGGTCCCGGCTTTATTCTACTCGGAACCTGCCCAAATCGGCCGCGCCTTCTCTCGATTTCCGGGACCGAGCTTTGCCGGCACCTTCGCACCGCAAGCCCGTTCAGAGCCGCCAACCAGGCAACCCGCCGCGCTTCGGGGAGTCGCGGCTAAACGTTGAAGAGGAAATGACACACATCAGCATCCTGCATGACGTAGTCCTTGCCCTCAATCCGCATGCGCCCGTGTTCCCTGATCGCCTTTTCGCTCTTGAACTCGACGAGATCATCGACGCTGTAGACCTCGACGCGGATGAACCCACGCTCAAAGTCGGTGTGG
>RFGK01000137.1 GCA_003697045.1 Planctomycetota bacterium | reverse complement strand
TCTCTTGCAAGCCCGGAAATGTCGATGGCTGCGACCTGATCGATGAACGGCTCGCGCACGAGCAGACGGAGCAGGTCGAGCGCTGCCCGCACGTCATCGCCCGGCCAGGGGTGGGCGTAGAGCGTGCGTGGATTGGCAGGTGACAGTCCAGCGCCGATGATGGCCACAGCGCCGCTCGCGCCAATGGGAAACTCCATTGGAAGTGGCATCGCTTCCCACGAGATGAGCCGATCGCGTCCGGCGTGGCGGATCACGGCTGCGGGGGAGCGCCAGTCTGCCTCGATTCGGACCGAGCCGCGTCCGGTGCGTTTGACAGAGCGAATGGAGCGAAACCATCCGCTCGACTCGAGCGTGGAGGCCACGGCGCGGAGCACGGCCGGGTCGAATGGGTCGGCTTGCTCGATCATGCGCTGGGCCTGAAGAACGAGTGCGTCGTATTCATCTCTGGGCACCCACTCGATGCCGTCACTTCGCACCGGGCGGTTCAGTTCAATCGTGACCGCGTGGCGGGCGAGTATGCGGCGTGCGGAGTGGTCGAGCTGATTGACGCCCACGGTCATGCCCATGCCAAGGGCAAGCACGAGCACAGCGGCGCTGGTCGGGATGATGACGCGGCGGGCACGGGTCCAGTCGAAGGAGCGTGTGCGAGTCTTTCGGCTGCGTCTTGATGGTTTGCGGTTTCTGCTCATGAAGTTCTCCGGGCCCGTCGCAACGCCAACTCGACCAGTCGGGCGCACAGATCCTCGAAGGACATTCCTATGCCGCGTGCTGCCTTGGGCAAGAGCGAAGTGGAGGTGAATCCGGGCATGGTGTTGATCTCAAGCAGCCAGGGTGTGTTGTCGGCGTCGAGGACGAAGTCGACCCGGGCCAGGTCGCGCACGCCGATGTGTGTCGCAAGAGCCAGTGCGGCCTGAGTGATCTGTTCTGCCACGCCGGAGGGCAGTATCGGAGAAATCGTATAGGCGGTATCGGTGCGCGCATACTTGGCGTCGTAGTCGTAGACGCCGCCAGCCGGGGCGATTTCAACGAGAGGGAGCGCCGTGAGGTGGTTTTCGTCGCCCAGCAGCCCGACCGTCAGCTCGCGGCCGGGAATGAATCGTTCGAGCATGTAGCTGCGCTGCGGATGAGCACAGATGTCGTCCCGGGCACGCAGGCGTGCGTTGTTCCAGGTTTCAAGATCGCGGCAGACGTGCAGCCCCACGCTTGAGCCGTCGTGGGTGGGCTTGAGCACCAGCGGCGGCTCGATGGGTCCGATGCGGTCACGTGGATCAAAGAGGCAGGAAGGGGGTGTGGGGATGTCGAGAGACAGGGCGGTGAGCTTGGTGGCGATCTTGTCCATGCACCAGCGTGCTGCGTGCGGTCCTGAGCCGACGTATGGTCGTCCGTCGGCTTCGAGGGCGTCTTGCAGCGGACCTCCCTCGCCCCAGAATCCGTGCATCGCGGGAAAGATGACATCGCCCTCAAGCGTGTGCAGATCAAAGTCGTCGACGCAATCGATCGTGTGTTTGATGACCTGGAAGTTGGCTTGCAGCGCATGCGCGACGGCGCGGGCGCTTTGCAGACTGATCTCGCGTTCGGCGTCAGGGCCTCCGCCGAGAACCAGGACGCGTGTCATGTCGATCGGCTCCAGACGACGACTTCGCGTTCGAGCCATATTCCGAAGCGGTCGAAGACGCGCGTTGCGACATCGTCCATGAGAGTGATCAGATCGCGCGCGGCAGCCCCGGCGTGGGTCGTCAGGAAGTTGCCGTGCCGTTGGCTGACTTGGGCTCCGCCGCGGCAAAGCCCCTTGCATCCGGCCAGATCGATCAGTTTGCCGGCGCTGGCGCGCGTTCCCGCGGGACCGACGTCTTCGATCGGCTCGATGAGCAAGGGGTTCTTGAATGCGCAACCGGCCGAACGCTCGGCCAAGGGTTGAGTCTGTTTTTTGTAAGCCATGCAGTCGCGCAGCCGGTTTCTGAGGACAACAGGGTCTTCAGGCAAAAGGGCAAACTCGACGCTGGTGATGATGAGCGCATCGAGTCCGCTGTGTCGGTAGCCAAAGTCGAGGTCCCGCAGGTCAAGTGTTTGGCGCCGGCCGAGTGAGTCAACTGCGTGCACGCGCGCCACACAGGAAGCGATTTCGCCGAACCGGCCGCCCGCGTTCATGCGGACAGCGCCTCCGACGGAAGCGGGGATACCTCCAAGCACTTCGAGTCCGGCAAGGCCGGCGTTTGTCGTGACGGTGATGAGCTTTCGCAAGTCGACGCCTGCGCCGGCAGAGACGAGATGTGTGCGCGGGTCGATCTGGATCGATTCGAAGGCGGGGCTGCGGAGGGACAGGACGTAGCCGTCGATGCCGTCGTCGTCGACGAGCAGGTTGGCGCCCTGGCCGAGCACGCGGACGGGCTGGCCGGTTTCGAGCGCCCAGATGATGTCGCGTTCACTGCGGGCAGTGATGAAGTTGTCTGCGCGGCCGCCGACGCGATACCAGGTCGAAATCGCGGCGTTGTGCTGGACACATGGCTCGGTCACGACGGAACTCATGTCGGCGATCCGGTTTCAGCGTCAAGGAATCCTCGTGCGACTTTCCAGACTGGACCTGCCCCCATGACGACGAGCAGGTCGCCGCTGCGGCAGAGGTTTTCGAGTTGTTCGACGATGGCGCCGAAGGGGTGGAGGTGCATGGCCCGCACGCCGCGCGATCGGAGGCGGTCGACCAGATCGGCCGATGAGACTTTTTCTTTTTCGTTCTGGTGATCGCGGACGAAATAGATCTGAGGCACGATGACGATGTCGGCATTTTCAAAGCTCGTGGCAAACTCTTCCATGAGGAAGCGTGTGCGCGAGTGTTGGTGAGGCTGGAAGACGCAGATCAGCCGGCCGCCGCGCTTCTCGGGACACTCGAACTGGCGCAGGGCGCGAAGGGTGGCGTCGATTTCGGTGGGGTGGTGTCCGTAGTCGTCGTAGACGCGGACGGTGCCGCCGTCCGGGGTTCGGCGCTGTCCGAGCAGTTGCATGCGCCGGTCGAGCCCGCGGAAGGCGCTGAGCGATTGCGCGACGCGCTGGGGGTCTGCTCCGAGCATGGTCGCAAGTGCCGCAGCGGTGGCGGCGTTGACGGCGTTGTGCTCGCCGGGCATTGAGTTGACCCACGAAAGACATTGATCGGCGTGTCGAAGCCTGACGGTGCGTGTGTGGGTGTCGAAGGAGATGTGCCAGTCGGCCGCCGGATTGAAGCCGATTGTTTCGATCTGGCAGTCGAGTCCGGCGGTGATGACGCCGCGGTGGGCGCCGTCGTGGGCGATGAGCAGTCGTCCGCCGTCGGCTGCCGGGGGGATGAGTCGGGCAAAGCCGGCGAACGCTTCGATGACGGCGTCCAGCGAGCCGTAGATGTCGAGGTGGTCGGCCTCGACGGTTCCGATCGAGGCGATGTGCGGGTGGAGATTGTGAAAGGATCGGTTGAACTCGCAGGCTTCGGCGACGAGCAGCCCGGGGCGTCCCTGCAATGGGCCGGTGGGGATGGTTGACGCGCCCACGCGGAACCCGACGGGTTCTCCCCGGCTGGGGGTTGTGGAGCCGAGGGAAAGCTGAGAGCACGTTGCGCCAACGATGACGCTGGGATCGAGCCCGGCGTCGGTGAGGGCGCATCCGAGCATGGCGGTGGTGGTGCTCTTGCCGTGGGTGCCGGCGACGGCCACACCGGTCAGGCCGCTCATGGCGCGGCCCAGCGCTTCGGCATAGGTCAGCACGCGGGTGCCTCGCTCGTTGGCAGCAAGGACGATCGGGTGATCGGGTCGGACCGCAGCCGAGATGATGACCAGATCGCGGTCTTCGGGCAGACGGGCGTCGGGTCCGTCGTCTTGGACGCGGATGCCGTGTGTTTCGAGTGATTGCGTCAGGTCTGAGCGGGCAGCATCACAACCGATGATGCTGGCGCCGCTGGAGGCGAGCAGGCGAGCCAGCCCGGACATGCCGCAGCCGCCGATGCCGACCATGTAGGGGCGTGTGGCGGCAAATGTGCGTTTCATCCATTGGGAGGACACGGCGATTGGGGCTTTCGTGTGGGTTGTGTTCACAGCTAAGAGTATCGGCTGCAGGGTCCCGAGCGGGTGAGCCGGGGGGAAAGCCGGGTGCTATCGTCGTTTTCAGTGTCGGATCCGGCGAACATTCTTCCGAACCTCCGTGACGACGAGGCGCTGCCATATCGGCTGGCGTGCCTGTGTGATTTGCGTGATGCCCAGGGGCGTGTGCTTTTGATACGCCGGCTCAAGGAGCCGAACTGCGGGCTGTGTTCTCCGATCGGGGGCAAGCTGGACATGGAAACAGGGGAGAGTCCGGCCCAGTGTGCCCAGCGTGAGATTCATGAGGAGGCGGGGATTCGGGTTCCGATCGAGCGGATTCGTCTGGTCGGGCTGATCAGTGAGTGTGCGTTCGAGGGTCGGGGGCACTGGTTGCTGTTTTACTACCGGGTGCTGGGGGCGGTGGAGGTGGAGCCGGGCCCCATGAAAGAGGGACTGCTCGAGTGGCACGAGCCGGAGGCGTTGGCGTCGCTTCCGCTGCCGGAGACGGATCGGCAGATCATCTGGCCGCTGGTGAACAAGCACGATGCGTCGGGTCCTGGGGGCCTGCCGGGGTTTTTTGCGTTGCACATTGACTGCCGGGGCGACCGGCTCACGTGGACGATCGAGCAGGAGACTCCGGGGAGCTGATAGTCGCTCCGGACCCGGGTGTTGACTGGTTCTTCGGCCTGAGTGGCGTTTGGCTCGCCGGCTCAGGCGTCGCCCAGAGCGCTGAGCAGCACAAACAGCAGCGTCATGAGTGTGGCGTTGTGCAGCGCATGTGCGGTCATGGAGGCGAAGATCGATCCGCGCCACTCGCGCATCATCGCAAAGGCAAATCCAAGGGCGATCAGGGGTGGCGTGAGCAGGGCGCCGTAGCTGTGCATGAATGCGAACACGGTGGCGCTGACAAGAGCGGCCAGGAGTGAGGGCATCCACCCGCGCAGGTGCCGATAGAGTGCTCCGCGGAAGACCAGTTCCTCGCAAAGGGGTGCCCAGACGACTGCGGTGAGGAAAAAGAGGACGAGCGCGAAGCCTCGCAACTGTGTCATGATGTCGACGATGGGGTTGGAGGGGGGTGTTTCGGTCGGGCCGAAGATGAGATCGCGCAGCAGCATGAGGACGATCACGACGCCGACAGCGGCGAGGTAGACGGGCAGGAAGGCCAGGTATGAGAGGATGCCGAGCGCGACTTCGCGGAAGAGTCCGCGTTCGGCGTGCAGACCGAGGGCTTTTTGCCAGTCGGTGAAGCGCATGCCTCGGAGCAGTGGCCACAGGGGCACGAGAAGCAGAAGCCACTGTGCGCCCAGAGAAGCGGGCCCGAGCCAGGCGGGCGTGTCGTTGCCCATGAAACGCTCGACGAGCAAGGTCGCGATCTTGAGGCACAAGAACCCCAGCACAAAGAGCGCAAAGACCTCGAGGAAGACACTTCCCCCGGGGGCAGGCGGGGCGAACCGGGGCTTGATCCGACCGAGCGCGAGCATCACGATCGCAGCGACAAAGAGCGCGAAACCCACGAGAATGGCACCGGCGATGACAAAGACCAGGACGATGAGCGCGAGGATCGCGCCGGCGCCCTGGCGCAGGCCTTGTCGCTGAGGGTCTGTCTGCGGCAGGGGGTAGGTGAGGGCGACGCGGGCGTAGAAGCCATGCCGGTCGATCAGACCGTCGCGTTCGACAGGATCGAGCAGAGTTTCGCTGGCGGTGTTCTGGAGAGCGGCGTTGTAGATATGGCGAAAGGTGTCGATGTCGGCCAGTATTTGCGGGTCTTTGGCGTCCTTTTTGGCCTTGTCGAGGGCGTCGATGGCAGCCTGCGGGCCTTCGATTTCGCCGAGGGCGATGGCGAAGTAGATTTGCTCCAGCGGCGTGGTGGCGTAGCCGCCCAGCATGCGGACCGAGCCTGGATCAGACTCGATCAGCCACGAGAGCTTGATGATCATCCGGAAGGCCATGTCGGCCTGGGGGTTGACTGTGTTGATGCGGGCAGGCGAGGTTTGGGGAGGGGTCTGCCGGGCGGATTGGGCCTGCCAGATCGCGACGGTGAAGAAGCTGAGCAGGGCGAGCAGGGTTGCGGCGATGAGGGAGAGCCGTGTGCCGGGATCGCGAGAAGGCGGCGAAGTGGTTATCGGATCTTGGGGCGGTGTCATGTGTATAGCATCGGCTCTGCGGGCGTCATTGTCCATGCCAAGGCCCGGCCGATTGAAGATGCCGGGCTGGGGCGAAAGATCGCGCGTTGTGGGGCGCTGATCTTGACTCGGCCGGGACAGGGTCTAAATTCCGGTTCCCCCGACGTGCCCGACGGTATGGCGGGCAAGGACAGTTCAAGCCTGCCGACGGAAGCGTCGGCCCGCCCCGCCCGGTAGGCGGCGTGTTCAACTCGTCCTCATGGACGGCGCGAGGAGGTCGTGATGCCCACGCATCTGAGACGTCAGACATACATGGCCAGGAAGGGCGATCTTGAGCGCTCGTGGCACATCGTCGACGCGACGGACAAGCCTTTGGGTCGTCTGGCGGCGGAGGTGGCGACGGTGTTGATGGGCAAGCACCGTCCGGAGTACACGCCGCACGTTGATACGGGTGATTTTGTGATTGTGACCAACGCCCGGCATGTGGCGTTGACGGGTCGCAAGGCCGAGCAGCGTCTCAAGCTGCGCTACACGGGGTATCCGGGGGGTCAGAAGGCCGAGACATATGGTTCGGTGCGTGAGCGTCGTCCGGAGCTTCTGGTGCAGGACGCGGTGAGACGGATGCTGCCGAAGAACCGGCTTGGGCGTGTGATGCTCAAGAAGCTGAAGGTGTACGCCGGCGCCGAGCATCCGCACACATCACAGCAACCGATTCCGTTGGAGATTTGACACGCGTTCGCTGAACACAGGGTTCCGCCTTGCATCGAGAGCGGACCCGGAGGCATAGATCCATGGCTGAGCAAGGGTTCGAAACAACGATTACCAACCCGGCGCTGACCGGCGAAAGCGTGAAGCCCGAGGCGGTGGAAGAACAGGCGAGGCGCGAGCTGCCTGATCCGAAGCCGGCCGACAAGCACGGATGGTGGTGGGGGACCGGGCGTCGCAAGACGGCAGTGGCGCGTGTGCGGCTTCGTCCGTCTCGGGACGGCCAGGCGAAGGTGCAAATCCAGGTTTCCCGCAAGAAGTTCAAGAGCGTTGAAGAGTATTTCTCAGAAATGCGCGACCGCAACGACGTGTATGCGCCGCTGCGTCTGACCGACACGCAGGGCAAGCTGGACGTGTTCGTCCGTGTGCACGGCGGAGGGTACATGGGGCAGGCTCAGGCGATCCGGCTTGGGATTGCCCGCGCGCTGGTCGGCTATGACCCGACGTTTGAGCCGGGTCTGCGCGATGCGGGATACCTGACGCGTGATGCACGCAAGGTGGAGCGCAAGAAGTACGGACAGCCTGGGGCCCGCAGGCGATTCCAGTTCTCGAAGCGCTGATTCGTCCTATTCTGTTCCAACGTGGGCAGACAGCGACACAACCGAGGCGGCTCGGCACGATCCGGGCCGCCTCGTCGCGCGCAAAGACGACGGGCGGCGCGGCGGCGAGCCTTGCTTGCCCAGCAGGCGGCTGCTGGGTCGGATCGGCCCGCACCCGCCAAGGCGGATCGGCCCAAGGTCGAGCCGGCCCGTGCCCCGAGCCCGTCGCAAGCCTGCGGGACTGGGCCGAGGCGTGATGCTGCGATTCATCGCCTCCGGCGTGTGGTCACCGGGCTGACGCTGCTGGTGATTGCCGTCCTCACCGGGGTTGTCTTGATCGGGTATGTGCTCTCGCAGTCTGCCCCGGCGTGGTGGCGCACCATCGATACGGATGATCCGGCGTTGGTGGTCGCAGCCGACGAGCTGGAACAGGCGGTGGGGCGGCAGCTTACGCTGGTGCGCCCGCCGGCTGAGCGTTTGTTGCCTGGGCAAGGCTGGCAGAGCAGTGCGTGGACGACGTTCATTTCGGTGGACGATGCGAATGCCTGGCTGAATGTGAACCTGCCTGAGTGGCTTGCGAGTGATCCGGACATGCCCGACTGGCCGGAGAGCATCGAGACGCTTCAGGTGAGGTTTGTGCGGGATCGGATTGATGTGGGTGTGTCGATTCGGCACGGGCGGGAAGTGCGTTACGTTTCGGCATCGGTCGAGCCACGAATGGGTGAGGACGGGTCCTTGTGGTTGCCGGCCACATCGATTCACATCGGTCGGCTGCCGCTGCCTGCGGGGGTCATGCTTGCCAAGGCCGACGGGCGCCTCGAGGCGCTGATTCCGGCCGAGCTGCACGACAAGGCGCAGACGCTGCTTCGGATGTTTCGGGGGATCGAGCCGGTGCCCAATCCGGTCATACGACTGGGAGATGGGCGTCAGGTGCGATTGCTGGAGATTCTCCCGCGTCGGCAGAAGTTGATTGTGACCTGCCGAACGGAGCTGTCGGGCGCGTCGCGGGGGGATCGCCCGGAGTGATCAGTCCGAGGCTCCGGCGTGGTCGAGGTGTTCGACCACGGAGAGCTGGTCGAGATTGCAGACAACGATTTCGCCGTCGTCGGTGCGCAGTTCGACGCGATCAAGCCAGAGTTTCTTGTCGAGGCTGTGCGCGAACCAGGAGCCGGTTTTTTGTTGTCCGACCCGCAGGACCTCTCCCTCGACGGTTGAGACGAGCGCGCCTGAGCCTCTGGGGATTTGCCGGGTGATTCGGATGCGCTGTCCGGGACGGATGTCCGATGTGCCCTGGTCGTACATGGGGGAGACTATATGCGGCTTTCCCTGCCGGCGCTTGGAGAGGCGC
>RFGK01000136.1 GCA_003697045.1 Planctomycetota bacterium | reverse complement strand
GCTTCGTCTTTTTCGACGCTCAGGCGTTCGATCTCGGCTTCGATCTCGGCCAAGTCTGGTGGCTTGGTCATGCTCTTGATGCGCACGCGTGCGCCGGCCTCGTCGATCACGTCGATCGACTTGTCCGGCTGCACACGTCCGGTGATGTAGCGGCCGCTCAGTTCGACGGCTGCCCGGATTGCCTCGTCGGTGATCCGCACGCGGTGGTGAGCCTCATACCGCTCGCGCAGGCCCTTGAGAATCTGAATGGTCTGCTCATTGGAAGGCGGATCGACGGGGATTGACTGGAAGCGTCGAGCCAGGGCTGCATCTTTTTCGATGTACTTGCGGTACTCGTCGAATGTGGTCGCTCCGATGCACTGGATTTCCCCGCGGGCCAGTGCCGGCTTGAGCACGTTGGACGCGTCGATCGCGCCCTCGGCACCTCCGGCGCCCACAAGGGTGTGCAGCTCGTCGATGAACAGGATCACGTTCTTGGCGCGCCGTACTTCGTTCATGACGGCCTTGATGCGCTCTTCGAACTGCCCGCGATACTTGGTTCCGGCGACCATCATCGCAAGATCAAGGACGACCAGGCGCTTCTCGTGGAGAATCTCGGGCACGTCGCCGGCGACGATGCGCTGCGCGAGCCCTTCCACGATCGCGGTCTTGCCTACGCCGGCTTCGCCGAGCAGCACGGGGTTGTTCTTGGTGCGCCGGCACAGGACCTGCGTGACGCGCTCGATCTCGGTTTCACGTCCGATGACCGGGTCGAGTTGTTCTTCCCTTGCAAGCTCGGTCAGGTCGCGTCCGAATGAATCGAGAGCGGGCGTCTGGCTCTTGCGCCTCTGCCCGCGGTGTTCGCCGCCGGCGCCTGGAGAGGAGCCGGCGATGGCCGCGTCGGGAGATTCGGCATCAGTGCCCGCGCCGAGAAGATTGAGCACTTCCTCGCGGACCTCCTCGAGCTTGAGCCCGAGGTTCATGAGCACCTGTGCAGCCACGCCGTCGTGCTCGCGCAACAGCCCGAGCAGCAGGTGCTCGGTGCCCACGTAGTTGTGGTTGAGATTGCGCGCCTCCTCAATGGCGTACTCGATGACCTTCTTGGCGCGAGGAGTCTGGGGGAGCTTGCCCATGGTGACCATCTCGGGCCCGGCCTTGACGAGCTTTTCGACCTCGAGGCGGACCTTGCGCAGATCAACGTCGAGGTTCTTGAGCACGTTGGCGCCCACGCCGGAGCCTTCCTTGACAAGCCCGAGGAGGATGTGCTCGGTCCCGATGTACTCGTGGTTGAACCGCTGGGCCTCCTGGTTGGCAAGGGCCATCACCTTGCGGGCACGGTCTGTGAAACGCTCAAACATGGTTCCTCCCGTTCGGCAGACGAAGCCGGAGTTGAGACAAGGCGACGTTCCAGTGTGACCAACAGGCGAGTCGATCGCAGCATTCCGTCGCTTGAAAGTCCGGACTGTGAGTCGATCGGCTTTTCACTGTCGGGTTCATCGAGTGATCCTAGCGTCGGCACGGACCCAATCGGTCGCGCACCCACGCGAGGTATCGGCTGCACACGCCGTGCCGATCGGAGAATCCCCTGACTCCTGAAAAAAGAGCCAGAAACGGACACAACCTGCCAGTCTTGCCTGCCTGTCCGGCGCGAGTGCAGAAAATCAAAGTCATTCTGGCACGACGGAACAGCTCCCTGAAATCAGGGATTTTCTGTGAGCGCGCTGGAATCGGCCACGATGGTCAGCGGGATCACAGCCTCGGCGATCGAGTCGTCGGAAAGATCGGTCATTGTCACCCGAATGCCATACTTGCCCACGCTGAGTGTCTCGGGCAGGTCGATGGCCGTCACGACGTAATAGTCGCGAAAGCGGTTCCGGGAGATGCGCCGGTCCGACAAGGTCGGCGTGGCCATGGCAAGCACCTGGTCGGGCTCGTGATATACCTCGATACGCTGGGTCAGCTCGACCGCGTACATCGGATCGTTCGCACTGCCCGCGAGCTGAGTGTGCCCGAACCGGCTGAGTTCGACATAGACGATCACACGCTGGCGACGTCCGGCAAGGAATGTGTTTCCCCTGAAGCGGGTGAACTGACCGAACCCATCGACGCGCGAGCACAGCTCCACGCGGTCAATGCGCAGCGGCGCATCGGCGGCGAGCTCGCCGGCGATCTGCTCGGCAGCGTCGGCGACCGCATCGGGATCGTCCGCAGCCGTGCGGATCGCATCCAGAAGCGTCCGGGCCGACTGGTAGTGCGTCATCTCGGAACTCGACAGGGCATCGCACTCAAGCGGGGCATTGGCAGCCCCTGGAATCAGGGAGTCGAGTCCGAGCAATGCCAAGGCGTCTTCGAGCGGTCGATCGGATGCGTCGAGCCCTGCGATCAGCGCATCGACAACGTCGCGGGCGAGTTCGGAGAGCTGAGGCGTTGCTTGCGGCTCGGGCTGTTCGAGTGCGGCTTCTTCGAGCAGGGCGGACAGACCTGCGCTGTCGCTGGCGGGGGCCGGTTGGTGCGATTTCGGCTCGCTGGGCTCGGGGGCAGCTGCCGGCTCGGGGCTTTGTTCGAGCAGGTGGGCAAGGTTGCTTTCGAACAGTTCATCGAGGGCCTGGGTTGATTCGGCGATCATCTGGTTGAGCGAACCGGCATCCGAGGCGAGCAGTTCGTCGACGGCTTCGGATGAGGGGACCGCGGGCGCCTCGTCGGAAGCGGCGAGGGAGGAAAGGGAGGCGTTGAAGTCTGCCGTTGATGCGGTACGGTGAGCCTGACATGCGGACAGGACGAGCGAGGCTGCCAGAGCGGAGTTCCAGGCGAGTCTGCGTTGCATGTGTGGTTTCCTCCACGGGGTGCGGCCGTCTCCAGCTATCGGGCAGTCGGGCCGATAGACTGGTCTTGCAGGTCCCCGCGCAGGGTTCGGCAATATCAGCGCATGGATTGTGCAAAAAGGACCGAGAGGGTTTCGAGGGTTCGGTCCGTGTGGCCAACCCCCGATTTTGCGTGCGCGTCGGCGCGTGTGCAGGCCTTGAGAAGGGCGGCGGTGCGCGATGGGTCGAGCTTGCGTGCTGCTGCGTAGGCATCCTTGATCTGCCACGGCGACTTTTTGCCCAGGCGTGAGGCGAGTTCGGCTTGAGAGATGCGCAATTGCTGCGCGAGGACACAGGAGTGAAGATCGCGTGCGAGATTGGAGCACGCGAAGAGCAGGGGGATTTCGGTGTTGCGGGTGTTTTCTAGAGTCTCGCGGATATGACGGATGGATCGTTCGGCGCTGCCTGAGAGAAGCGCTTCGCGCAGAGGCCACGGCTCGAGCTGGCGCGTCATGGCAACGAGGGTGCGCACGATGTCGCGGGTGGCGCGGCCGTCGGCAGCTGCCAGGGCGAGCTTGGCAAGATCGGCATCGAGGTGCGCCAGATCGGTTCCGGTGCGTCCGATGAGCTCCGCAGCGGCGGGTTGTTCGAGGGTCAGGCCGTGAGCATCACGGGCGCGCCGGACGGCCCAGCCGATGGCTTCGGGCTCTTTGAGCGGGTCGCAGCGGATGACCGTGGCGAGCTTGTCGAGCTTGCCGGGGCGCCAGGCGCTTGAGCGCAGCACGAGCGTGGCGCCCTCGCACGGAGATTGTGCGTAGCGCTCAAAGAGCGGACGGGCGTCTTCCCGGACGAGCTGTTCGGCGTCGTCGACGATGACGAGCTTGTGGGCGGCGAGCAGTCCGAAGCTGCGGCATTCATCGAGCACGGCAGCGACGTCGACGGATTGTCCATCGAAACGAATCACGTCGAGCTGGCCGAACTTTTCTTTGAGTGCGTCGCGGAGCCGGCTGGTGTGCTCGTGATGGAGGAATGTCTCCTTGCCCGAGAGGATGATGAAGCGGTCATCGGGCGAAAGGGCGACGGGCTTGGCGGGACGCCGGGCCATAGGTCTAGGAGCGTAGCACCCGCGGAGCCTTGCGGGACGTATGGTAGAGCGTCATGCTGGTGTTGTCGGTCATTCAAGGCCCTGATTCGGGCAAGAAGTTCGAGCTGCCGAGCAATGAGCCGCAGTTGATCGGTCGTTCGAGCGAGGCGCTTCCGATTACGGACAACACGGTGAGTCGGAGGCACGCCGAGTTGACCCCGGACGATGGGCTTTGGTGGATCCGTGACCTGCAGAGTCAGAACGGGACGTATGTCAACGGGGTACGGATTGTCGAGCGGACGAAGCTCAACCCGGGCGATCAGATCCGGGTAGGCTCGTCGGTGTTCGTGTTTGGGCATGTCCAGACCGACGATGCGTCGGTGGTGCGGGTGATGGGGCCGACGGAGTTGGCGGCCGATGTCGAGCATCGGATGCCGAGCAACGAGGATTCGATGATTCTTGCCGAGCCCGAACCGCGGGCAGCGGCGGTGGATCACCTGCGCGTGATCTACCGTTTGACGACGCTGACGACCCAGGTTGCCAACAAGAGCGAGCTGCTGCGTCAGGTGCTCGAGCTGGTGTTCAGCGAGTTCAAGCCCGAGCGTGGGGTGATCATGGTCTGTGGCACGGATGCTGAGCAGACACTGACTCCGGCGGTGGTCAAGTATCGTGCTGCGCCGAAGGATGACGAGGATCGCCAGATCAAGGTGAGCCGAACGATTCTGTCAGCAGCGATCCGGCAAGGCGAGGGGATTCTCAGCTCGAACGCGATGAACGACCCGCGGTTTGCGTCGGGTGACAGCGTGCAGCAATACAACATTCGCTCGGCGATTTGTTCACCGATCCGGTTTCGCGATCAGACGTTCGGGGCGATCTACATTGACAGTTCGATTGCGAACTACACGTTTACGCGCGAACAGCTTGCGCTGATGAACGCGATCGGGCAGCATACGGGACTGGCGCTTGCCAACGCCGAGCACACGCGTCGCCAGCTGCAGGCCGAGCGTCTGGCGGCGATGGGCGAGACGGTCGCGGGGCTGAGCCATTCGATCAAGAACATTCTGCAGGGGTTGCGTGGCGGGGCGGACGTTGTGGAGATGGGGCTCAAGCGTGACGATCTGAAGATTGCGCGCGGGGGATGGGACATTCTCAAGCGCAATCTCGATCGGATTGTGTCGTTGACGCTCAACATGCTTGCGTTCAGCCGTCAGAGGCAGGTTGAGCCGGAGCTGACTCGTCTGGGGCCTCTGGTAGAAGAGTGTGCGCAGCTGCTCGAGTCGCGGTGCGAAGACAAGAACATCGCGCTGCTGGTCGATGCCGATCCGGAGATGCCTCCGATTCCGATTGATCCGAACCTGATACACCAGGCGTTGATGAATCTGATGGGCAACGCGATCGAGGCGGTGGACAAGGACAAGGGAGTGGTGACGGTGCGCGTGATGTTTCACGAATCAACACCGAATCGCCCGACGCCTTATGCCGAGATTGCGGTGATGGACAACGGTCCGGGCATCGCCAAGCAGAAGCTTGCGTGGATATTTGAGCCGTTCAACACGACCAAGGGGCTGCGTGGCACGGGTCTGGGTCTTGCGGTGACCAAGCGGATTATCCAGGAGCATCGCGGGCGGATCGTGGTTGAAACGGCAGAAGGGCGTGGCTCGAACTTTCGGGTGTTGCTGCCGGCCGACGTGGATAACGCGTTCGACCCGTCGGCGACTGCGGAGAACAAGTTGACCGCGGCGGACCTGATGGAGGGGCTGTAGCGTTTGGTGGGTGCGGGCTTGCTCGACACTGTGTGTGGGTGGAAAAAAAGCAAACGCCGGGTCGAGATGACCCGGCGCGCGAAAGGAGGATCAAGCCCCTGTCGGGGCGAGGGAGTCTCTTACGGGCAGCCGTCGCTGAAGGCCTGGAGGAAGGTCAGCACGTCGAAGAAGTCGAGGATGCCGTCGTTATTCATGTCGGCTGCGCACGGGCCTCCGCCGGAGCCTTCGGTCAGCTCGGCGTTGTCCCAGAACAACGAACCGGGCGCTTCATCGAACTGGATAAGCAGGAGGGTGACCTGCATTTCGACGGTGCCTGCGGGCGCGACGCCGGTGACGCTGCGCTGGATCCAGGTGTCGAGCGGATCGACGCCGGGGATGAATGCGTCGCCGACGGCCGAATCGAGGACGACGCCGTTGGCGTCCTTGAAGTCCATGATGAGCAGCGGCAGGTGCCCGTAGTTTGACGGAACGGTGACGAAGGGCTCAAGGGGGTCGGTCGAGAGCGAAAGGGTCCAGCACGAGAGCGTGTACTCAGTGCCTCCGGTGGCGGGGACGATCTGGTAGACGCCGTTGTCACTTTGTCCGCCGGGGATGAACTGCCCGAACGTCTTGACTGAGCGGACGCCATCCTGTGCGGTGACTTCGATGTTATCGTCGGCGAAGGTGTTGTTGAAGTGTCCCCAGTCTTCGAAGAGCACGAATCCCGGGCCGGGGATTTCGAAACTGTTGTTCAAGAGCAGGTTCTGGGCGAGCGCGGGCGAGGCGCAGGTCAGGGCGGCTGCTGTGAGCGCCAGACGGGTTGCACGAGATGCGGCGGGCATGTGATTCTCCTCTGTGTACCAGGGTCCCGACTGTCGGGACATTGAACAGTAACTGTTCCAGAAGGATACTGGAAGGCCTCGAGCAGGTAAAGGGATTTGCGGAGAATTCTCGGGGCAATTCTGTGCGGGATGTATTTGGTACTTGCGGGAGTGAGATTGCGTGGAAAATCGGCGGATTTGTGCGGTTTGCGCGGCGACAGCCCGCGTTTGAACGCATTGGCCGTCCGGGAACCGAGTTCGGTGGGTCTTGTTTTATCGGTCCCAAGTGTACCGCAACAGTTACGGTGGAGTGAGGAGGTTGTGGGGCTTGGCGTCAGGCCGTCGGTTCGAGGGCTTCAAGCTCTGATCCGTTGGAGGCGATGACCTGCCTGTACCAGTAATATGAGTGCTTGGGGGTGCGTTTGAGGGTCTGGTAATCCACGTGGATGAGCCCGAATCGCATGCGGTATCCCTCGGCCCATTCGAAGTTGTCGAGGATGGACCAGTGGAAGTAGCCGCGCACATCGACGCCGTCGTCGATCGCGCGCCTCAGCTCGGCGAGATATCGTGCGGTGTAGTCGATTCGGCCGGGATCGGGCACGCTGTTGTCGCGGTGTACCCAGTCCATCGAAGCCAGGCCGTTCTCGGTGATGTAGAGCGGGGTTTTGTAGCGTTCGTAGATGAAGCGTGGGCCCCAATAGAGGGCCTGTGGGGTGACCGGCCAGTTGAACTGCGTGCGCGGATTGCCCGGGGCGAAGTCGAGGACCTCGGGCCCGCGATTGGTCATGTGCGCGGGCACTCCGGAGTAGATGTTGAGCCCATAGAAGTCGATCGGGCGGCTGATCTGCTCCATATCGCCGGCTTCGATGAGGGGCGCATCCTGGCCGAAGAGCTGCAAGCCGTCTTCCGGGTAGTTGCCGAAGATGATGGGGTCGGCAAACCAGGTGTTGCAGAACGCCCAGTTTCCTTGAGGGTTCCGGATCGTGAAGGTCAAGGCTCGGGCTGCTTCGATTGACTCGGGCCGATCATCTGCGGGAAAGACGGTATCCCCGACCGGCGCCCATCCGATCGATGGGGTCTTTCGGGCATGAGCGCGGATGGCATCGACGGCCTTTCCGTGGGCGAGCAGGGCATGGTGGGCAGCCTGGAGACTTTCCTTGCGTGAGAGCGTCAGCCCCGGGGCGTGTGTTCCGTCGATGAGACCGTGCCCGATGAAGATCTGAGGCTCGTTGAGTGTCATCCATCTGGTGACGCGATCAGAGAGCCGATCGACGACCGCAGCAGCGTATTCGGCAAACCAGTCGGCGATGTCGCGATTGAGCCATCCTCCGCGGTCCTGAAGGCTCTGCGGATGATCCCAGTGATAGAGGGTTGCAAAGGGCTGGATGCCGCGTGCGATCAGCCCGTCGACAAGCCGGTCATAGAAGTCGAGGCCGGCGTTGCTAGGCGCGTCGGTGCCCGCGGGCATGACGCGGGGCCAGGAGATCGAGAAGCGGTAGGCGCCCACGCCGAGCCCGGCGATGAGATCGAGATCTTCTTCAAGGTGATGCACATGGTCGCACGCGACTGCGCCGGTGTGGTTTTCAAACACGTTTCCGGGTACTGCATCGAAGGTATCCCAGACGCTCGGCGAGCGCCCGTGCTCTTTCGTGGCGCCTTCAATCTGGTAAGCAGACGATGCAACGCCCCAGGTAAAGTCTCTTGGGAAAAGCATGAACGATCTCAAGCCGGTTCGCGTGGCCCGGGCTTCCTCGTGAAGCCAACTGACGGAAGGCGTGCGCGTCGGGGCTATGGTAGGACGGTCATCTGACCGGCTGGAAGATTTTGGGGGCGGATTCTGCGTGGCTGCGGGATCGAAAGCGGCGCGCGGATACTCCGTAGAATATTTTGTGGGCGTGTTTCCCAGGTTCAAGGCAGCTCTGGCAGTGACGGCATCTGCAGCCACGGTGGCGTGCGCTCAGCACGGGCCGGCACCGGCGTGGCGCCAGCTGGTCGAGCAGTTTGAGCAGACCTGCGAGGAACTGTTGGATAAGGCGCAGGAACTTGATGACGTTCCTGAGCCGATGGTGGGGATCTACGTGCCGCGCAGGCCCGGGGTCGATGCGGCGGGAGAACTTCCATCGAAGTGGGTGCCATTGAATGGACAGGACCGAGTTGCGCCGAAGCTGGTGCTTCTTGTCCACGGGCTCGATGAGCCGGGTGATATCTGGTGCGACTTGGCGCCGGCGCTGGTTGAACATGGGTATGCCGTGGCACGATTCGAGTATCCGAACGACCAACACGTCGTGGAGTCGGCAACCCGGCTGCTCGAATCGTTGCGCCAGGCAAGGTCGTGCGGGGTTGAGGAGATTGTGATCGTTGCGCATTCGATGGGTGGGCTGGTGAGCTTTGATGCGCTGACCCGTGCGGATGGATACGCGGGCGATGTGAGCGGTGGAGAACAGCTGCCGCGTGTGACGAGGCTGATTGCAGTCGGCACGCCCTGGAAAGGCTCGCCGTGGGCACGGCTTCGCGTGCTGGCAGAGGTCCGCGAGCAGGTGCAGCGCTGGATGATGGATGAATCGTGGGACATTCGGCCGCTCTTGCGTTTTCGCAATGACGGGCTGGGAGAAGCTGCGGAGGATCTCTCGGAGGAGTCTGAGCTGATCCGGGCGTTGAATGAGCGGGCCGTGCCGGAGAAGTTGTCCTTGACGATCATCGCGGGGCGTATGGCGCCTGAGGAGAAGTTAGATGTGGGCTGGATCAGAGAATCCAGGCTGCTTCGGCAAATGCTGGGAAGGGAAGGGGTCGAAGCGCTGCTCGACGATCTGGCCGAGGCTCGCCGCACGCTTGGCGATGGTGTTGTGCCGATTGAGTCGGCTTTGGCGCGCGCGACCGGCGATGTGGTCATTCTCGATGCCAATCACCGTGGCTTGTTGCGGCGAACACCCATCGATTTTGCGACGGCGGAGGGGGACGGCAAGCCGCCGGCGATCGAGGTTATTCTGGATCGTCTGCGAGCGCAGGACGAGTAGATCTGTGCGGTTGTGTGCTGCCGGAGCGGATGACAGGGTCCGGGCGCGTTTGAAGTTGATGGCTCAGAGCAAAAGCGGAACGGGAGGGATTCGAACCCTCGGTACGGGTAACCCCGTACACCGGATTAGCAATCCGGCCCCTTCAGCCTCTCGGGCACCGTTCCGATGAGCAGCAGGATATGCGCGAGGCGGGGGCCGAACAATTGGTGGGGGGGCGGGCTTGCGCGCGCGACCGGGCCGCCCCCTGCGAGAACGGCCCGGTCAGAGGTGCCTTTTGGGCACGCATCAGGAAGGAGTGTGCTTACTGGCCGTGCTGGTCTTCGTCTTTGCTGAGAAGGCCTCGCAGGTACTTGTTCTCACGTCGTGTCGCTTCAAGATCGAAGACGAGGTACTTGACGCTCAAACGCAGATAATCGAGGCTCTCCTGGAGTTCTGCAAGCGTCTTGCGCATCCGCTGATGCCGGCGCTTGGTCTCCTCGGCGAGTTCCTCGAGCTTTGGGCGCTGATCCTCGGGGAGTTGCTCGATCTGTTCGAGAAGCTCGCCGAGCTTGGCCTGGAAATCCTGATCGTTCATGTGACCTCCTCCTGATCTGAAAGCGTTGTTGCCGGTCCGAAGTCTCTCTCTCGTGTCTCCGGGCGGTACGGGAGGGACATTCAACGGGCGGGCCAGGGCGGGACCATGGGCATGCCGGACTATTGATCCGATAAAACACGAGTCTATTGGCCGGAAAGCGGGGATTGGGCGAAGGGTCCGATATGGGTCGGCTCGCCCTGGCGCGACGTGTGGCGTCGGGTCAACGTCAGTGGTTGAGACGCTGCAACGCTCGTTGTGCTTCGGGAGGCATGGCGCGTTTCAGGGCGGCGGGGTCAATACCCTCTTTGGCAGCCGCCTGGACGAGTTGGGCGAGATGGCGGTCGCGAAGAACCTCGAATCTGCGAAACTCCTCTTCCAGCTCGTGGCGACTGACCCTGGAAAGCGGGTCTGAGAGTCCGGTCATCGCGGTTGCCCAGGCGAGGATGGACGCTCCCCTGCTTGTGTATCGGTACAGGTCGATGGTGGCCCGGATGCGCTTTGCAAAGGGGCGGAAGGGGTCGGTCGCGTCGTCGGGGAGTGTTCGAAGCTGCTCGATCACGGATTCGTGTCCGTCTGATTCAGCAAATGGGCTGTTCTGGGGGGTGCCGTTGTCCGCGGGTTTGAGGTTGGCAAAGGCGGTCGAGACGGTGCGCAGGCCTGCGTTTTCGAAGCGGACCGTGAGCCTCTGGCAGGGCATGCCGTCCTGAACGGCTTTTTGGACCTGAGTGACGGCTCCGACGCCCCATTCGGGGCGAGACTGGTGCAAGACCCGGTCTCCGGGCTTCCATTCAATGCGACTCATGCAGCCGATCCCCGTGCATCTTGAGGCGATTCGTCCGATCTGCAACCCACCGGGATTGCCGTTGTCTGCCGGACCCATCGGGCCTAGCATCGAATCTGCGCTCGGATATAGTGATTGTCACGACCCAGTGGGGCAAGGGATTTGCCCCCTGACCTGTTCGCGATAACCGGTGAGAGAATAGCACATGATCGAAGCTCTGAAAAGCGACGAGATCGTTGAGAAGGTCGGAGGGCGTTTCAAGCTCTGTGCGCTCATTCAGCGCCGCATGAGTCAGTTGTTGGAAGGTTCACGTCCTCTGGTTCCGCGTGAGGGGCGTTCGGACCTCGAGCTGGTCATGGAAGAGATTCTCCAGGACAAGATTACGCTTGCGTTTGTGGAGGATCTTTCGCCGTCGGGCGATGAGTCGGCGGGTGACGACCTTCTGCTCTGAGCCGTGGGCGCTGCGTCTGATCAGCGTGGTTGGCTGGATCCATCGAGGCTTCGGCCGATTGTTGAGGGCCGACGCATCCTGGTCGGAGTGACCGGGGGCATCGCGGCGTACAAGACGTGCGCGCTGGTGAGTCGGCTTGCCCAGGCGGGGGCCGAGGTGACCGTGGCGATGACCGAGGCAGCGACTCGTTTTGTTGGTCCGATCACCTTTCAGGCGCTTTCCGGCCGACACGTATACACCTCGTCGTGGGAGCACGTCGAGTCGAAAGACCCGCAGCACGTCTCCCTGGCGACGTCGCTCGATGCGGCGGTCATTGCGCCCTGCACGATGGGGTGTCTTGCACGACTGGCGACGGGCAACCCGGAAGATGTGGTATGTCTGATCTTGTCGGCGGTGGATGTGCGTCAGACGCCGGTCCTTTTGGCGCCTGCGATGAACACGCAGATGTGGCAGCAGGCATCGACGCAGCGCAACATCGGGCAACTGATTGAGGACGGCTTCCGGATGGTGGGGCCGGGTGAGGGCTGGCAGGCGTGTCGGCACACCGGTTCGGGCCGCATGGCCGAGCCGGAGGAGATCGCCGAGGCTCTGGCGGGGGCGCTTTCGGCGCGATGAACCGGGAATGGCATCCGTCGGCGTGGTGCGGCGAAGGCTTGATGAGGGGGATTGGCGAAAGCGATGTGGCGCTGCCTAGACTGGGGCAGCTGCGAATGCTCATCGCATGGAGAGGTGGCAGAGCGGTTGAATGCGCCGGATTCGAAATCCGGTATACAGGTTTTCCTGTATCGGGGGTTCGAATCCCCCCCTCTCCGCTTTTCGGGCCAAGTGTGACGGAAGCGGCTCGGTGTCGATCGTTGTGATCTGCCTGTCGTGGGCAAGTGCCGAAGCGGGGCGCCCTGCGGCGAAGGTGTGCCGACTGTCAGATGAGCGCCCGGACCTTGTCGACGATTGCCCTTGCAGCGTGTGCCCGATGGCTGATGGCGTTTTTTTCTTCGGGGGCAAGTTCGGCGCTGGTGTATTGGAAGTCGGGCGCGACGAGGAAGATGGGGTCATAGCCGAAGCCGTGGGTGCCGGCGGGGACGCGTGGGGGGATACCGATGCGTCCTTCAAAGCAGCCGCGTGAGGTTGCAAGGACAGCGTCGTGTTGCGCGAGAGCCATACAACAGACGAACCGTGCTGAGCGTTTTTCGAGGGGTACGCCTTCCAGCTCGCCGAGGACGCGTTCGATGTTTTTCGGGTCACGGACATTGCGTGGGTGTTGTCTGGCTTCGGCTTCGCCGGGATAGGCGTAATACGCGCTGTCGACGCCGGGACGTCCGGCGAGGGCGTCGACTTCGAGCCCGGAATCGTCCGCAAGGCATGCCAACCCGGTCATGGCGGCGTAGGCGAGGGCCTTGATTGCGGCGTTTTGTTCGAATGTGCGTCCGTGTTCGGCCGGTTCATCGAAACGGCTGCTGAGGTCTGCGAGTCCCAGGACTTCGATTTCAAGACCGGCGAGCAAGGCGCGCAGCTCGGCGACCTTGCCCGGATTCTGTGTTGCAATCACGATTGTGCGCACGGCTTGGGCCCCATCTGCATGACTATTCTCTGACCGTGACGTTGCACCCTTCCAATCGTGAGGACATCGCCCGGGCGGCTGGTGCGGCACTTCGCCAGGCGGAGATGTCACAATACCGGGCACTTGTCGGGTTTGATGGATTCATCGACGTGATCATTCGCGTGGTCGATCGTCGGCGAACCATGGCATACGAGGATTTCGAGTCCATCCGGACGATCGGGGCGTTTGCTGAGCGTGTGGCCCGGGCTGCCGGCCGGAGCGCGAACATCGAGCTTGTCACGTGTGATCGGCGATTCGGGGGCAATGGTCCCCTGCTGGCCGGGGCGCTGGGCAAGCTCGGACTGGCGGTGAGCTATATCGGGGCGGTGGGGGCTGACGATGCACCGACGCATCTGCATCCGATCTATGAGCCGTTTGCGGAGCGTTGCCGGGAGGTTTTGCCGATTGCGCCTCCGTCGGTGACGGAGGCGTGCGAGTTTGAAGACGGCAAGCTGATGTTCGGGCACGCTCAGAACGCGACGCTGGTGACGTGGGAGCGGATATGTGATCTGGTAGGGCTTGATCGCCTCTGCGCGATCGTGGAAGCGAGTTCGCTGATCGGGATCGTCAACTGGACGATGCTCGGCGGGGTTGAAGGGATCTGGCAGGGATTTATCGATCATGTGTTCCCGGTTGTTTCGCCGCGCCGGCGGCGCATGTTCATTGATCTGTCCGATCCGGCAAAACGAACGGACGCGGATCTTGGTCGCGGGCTGGGCCTGATCGCCGCGTTGCAGCAGCATGCCGAGGTGACGCTGGGGCTGAATCTTGCGGAGAGTCAGCGCATCGCGTCGGTGGTGGGGGTGGAAGTGCCGGAGGGTGTGGAAGGCTCCGGTCGGCATGACAGTGTGTTGCGCGGGGCCGAGGAGATACGCGGGTCGCTGGGGATCGACACGGTCGTGATTCATCGGCGTGATGGAGCGGCTGCGGCGTCGGCGGGTGCGGATGCAGCGTGGTTCGATGGTCCGTTTACGCGCAATCCCCAGTTGTCCACGGGCGCGGGGGATCATTTCAATGCCGGATTTGCCTCGGCGCAAGTGCTCGGGCTTGAGCTTTCGGCGTGTCTTGCGGTTGCCTGTGCCACGAGCGGGCTTTATGTTCGAGAGGCTGCAAGCCCCTCGGCAGGGCGTGTTGCTTCGTTTCTTGATGCGCTGCCTGCGCCCGAGCACTGAGTGGGAGTTGAGATGTCTGGTTCGGGTGAGTTGCTTCGGCAGGCAGACGAGCGATTGAAGCGGGGAGATGCGCCCGGGGGCGCGAAGATTCTGTCCGAGTTTCTCAAACGGTATCCGAATGATCCTCGTGCGCCCAAGCTGCGGGCCACGCTGGGTGAAGTGCAGCTGAGCCTGGGCCGACTCGACGAGGCTCAGGAGTTGCTCGAGCGTGCGATCAAGGAACGCGGCGAGTCGGTTCACCTGCTATTTCGACTTGCGCAAACGTATGGCTTTCAGGGCAGGACCGATGATGCGCTTGCGTTGATTGATCGCATCCTGGAGCTTGATCCCGACCATGACGGGGCGATAGCCCGTCGGGCGGCGTTGTTTCAGTATCTCGGGCGGATCGACGAGGCTGCGGAAGTGATTGATGCTGCCTATGCGCGCGGGCTGCAAAGCTATCACCTGGCGCACGCTTTTGCGGGTATTGCGTCGCGCACATCGCGCAGGGCCGAGGCGATTGCGCGTTTGAGTCCGTACGTTTCCGACGCATCGATTCCGGGGAAGGTCCGGGCGGAGATGCTCTTTACGCTGGGGAGGCTGTACGACGGCGAGGGGGAGTTTGATGCTGCCTGGTCGAGCTATGAGCAGGCAAATGCGTTGCTCAAGCCGCGGATCGACATCAGCGAGATTGATCGGGCGACCGACGACGTGATTGAGCGTTTTACGCGCGAGGCGATTGAGTCGTTCGAGCGGGCGGAAGCGTCGGCCGAGCGCGTCATCCTGGTTGTGGGGATGCCTCGTTCGGGCACGACGTTGCTTGAGAATATTCTGGGAGCGCATCGGCAGATCGCGCCGGGGGGGGAGTTGACGGCGCTTCCCAAGGCTGTGGATTCGATCCCGGGGACCAGGCCGCCGAGTTTCATGCCTGCGGTCAAGCGTGTTCGCGGCAATGCGTTGCGTCGCGCCAACAGGATGTATCTGGAGGCGATTGATGGGGTCAGTGCGGAGGCGGCTCGGGTGGTTGACAAGTTGCCGGCGAACTATCGGTACCTTGGGCTGCTGCCGGCGTTGCTTCCCGGCGTGCATGTCATTCATTGTCGGCGGCATCCGCTCGATACGTGCGTGTCGTGCTTTTTTCGCAATTTTGCGGGCCAACACCTGATTTACACCGACCTTGAGTGGATCGCCCGCTCGTATCGCAACTATGTGAGGCTGATGCAACACTGGGAAAGCGTGCTCGAGGGGTTGCTTGAGATTCACGAGGCGGTCTATGAGCACGTCGTGGGTGATCTGGAGGGGTCAGCGCGTCGGCTTGTCGGTGCGGTGGGGCTGGAGTTTGATGAAGCGTGCCTGCGATTCAATGAACAGCGTCGGATGGCTGCGACGCTGGAGCCCGAGCAGGCGGGCCAGCGGGTTTATGACACGTCGATCGGACGATGGAAGAACTATGAGAAGCATCTGGGCCCGCTGATCGACGCGCTCGGCCCGGAGCTTGCGGGTCTTTGAGCTGCACGGCGGGGCTTGGTCTTCGGGCGTGGGTCGGGCGTACAGTTGGGGCATGTCTCATCCACTTCTTGAGCGTCTCGGGATCGCCGAGCATCCGCGGGTCGTGGCTTCGGCGACGGAGTCTTCGGACAGGGTTGTTGTCTCGTACTCGCCGGCGACGGGGCAGCCGATCGCAGGGGTTCGACTCGACGATGAAGGTTCGTATGAGCAGACGGCAGCCAGTGCGGTCGAAGCGTTCAAGCGATGGCGTGAGGTGCCGGCGCCCAAGCGAGGGCAGGTGGTACGCGCCATCGGCGATGCGCTTCGTGAACAGCTTGAGCCGCTCGGTGAGCTGGTGGCACTCGAGGTGGGGAAGATCCGGGCCGAGGGGATCGGAGAGGTTCAGGAAACGGTGGATATCGCGGACTTTGCCGTTGGATTGTCGCGTCAGCTGTACGGGCTGACGATGCCCAGCGAGCGTCCCGAACACCGGATGTATGAGCAGTGGTTGCCGCTGGGGCCGATCGGGGTGATCACGGCGTTCAACTTTCCGAACGCGGTGTGGGGATGGAACGCGATGTTGGCGGCCGTGTGCGGCGACGTGACGGTCTGGAAGCCGAGCCTGCTTGCGCCGTTGACGGCGATTGCGACGAACAAGATTGCGCAGGATGTGGCCGAGGCGATGGGCCACGACGGGATCTTTCAGCTTGTGATCGGTACGGATGAGGCGGTCGGCAAGCGTCTGGTTGCGGATCGTCGTTTTCCGCTGATCAGTGCGACGGGTTCGTGTCGCATGGGCCGGGCGGTTGGTCAGGTCGTGGCGTCGCGGCTTGGGCGATGCCTGCTCGAGCTTGGGGGAAACAACGGGATCATCGTCGAGCCCGATGCCGATCTGGATCTGGCGGTCAAGAGCGTAGTTTTTGGAGCGGTGGGCACGTGCGGGCAGCGCTGCACGACAACGCGTCGGCTCATCATTCACGAGTCGATCGCCGATGCATTTGTCGACAAGCTGGCGTCGGCGTATCGGACCATCCGCATCGGCGATCCGCTGGAGACGAGCACGCTGGTGGGGCCGTTGATCAACGAGCAGGCCGTTGCGAGCTTTGAGCGTGCGGTTTCCGCAGCGAGGGAGCAGGGTGCGACGCTGGTGGTGGGCGGGTCGCGCGTGGCGCCTTCGGAGCTGCCGGAGCATTTGCGCGGGGGGCACTATGTGCAGCCTACGATTTTCCGTGCGCCGGGAAGTTCGCTTCCCATTGCGATGGAGGAGACGTTTGCTCCGATTCTCTATGTGTTCACGTACAGCCGGCTCGAGGAAGCGCTTGAGATGCACAACAGCGTGGATCAGGGGTTGAGCTCGGCGATCTTCACGAGCTCGGTGCGCAGTGCTGAACGTTTCCTCTCGCCTTCGGGTTCGGGCAGCGACTGCGGGCTTGCGTATGTGAATCTGGGGACGAGCGGTGCGGAGATTGGTGGGGCCTTTGGTGGCGAGAAGGACACCGGAGGCGGGAGAGAATCTGGTTCTGATGCATGGAAGGCGTACATGCGGCGTCAGACGTGCACGATCAACTTTGGAGAGCAGTTTGCTTTGGCGCAGGGGATCCGCTTTGAGTGAGCAAGACGTCGTCGATGCGCTCGCGCAGGCCGCGGTCGCAAACATCGTCTCGGGGATGATCGTAGGGCTTGGAGCCGGTCGAACGGCTGCACGCGGGGTTCGCGCACTCGCTGAGCGGGTGCGCGATGACAAGCTGGATATTCAGTGTGTTGCCGCCAGCAATGCGACCGAGGCGCTGGCTCGCGAGTTGGGGCTGCCGCTGACTGATTTTGCCCTGGTCGAGGAGATCGACATTCTCATCGATGGCGCCGACGAAGTCGACAAGGACATGCGTGTGATGAAGGGCAGCCGCGGCGCGATGACGCGCGAGCGCATGCTTGCCTGGGCCAGTCGGCACTGCGTGTTCATGGTCGATGAGCAGAAGGTTTCCGACAAGATCGGGACGCTCACTTCGCTGCCGGTGGCACTGATGGCATTTGGGCTCAGCTCGACCCGCCGGGCGATTCGGGATCTGGGGCTCAACGGTGTGTGTCGGCGCGATCTCGACGGAAACTTCTTCCTGACAGACAACGGCAACCTGGTGCTCGACATCAAGCTCAACGGGCAGGAAGATCTCGAGCACCTGGCTGCGCAACTCAACGACCTTCCCGGCGTGATCGACCACGGATTGTTCCTTTCCGAGGCCGACGTGATTCTCATCGACCACAAGGGCGAGGTCGAGCGGCTCGAACGTTGAACAAGAATCTGCACGAGCCTTGCTATTGGCTGGAATATGTGCTTCGGGCAGATATATGTTTGAACAGACAATAACACGACTCATCAGGGAGATTGGATATGACCCGTACTGTGAATCTCGTTGCCGTCACCTGCATCGCCGGGGGGATGATCGCAGGCTCGGTTCTGCTCGGAGCCGGTTCGGCGCCGTCGCCGGCTGCCCTGCCTGCTGCCACCGCTCAAGTCTACAGGATTGATCCGGTCCATTCGTCGGTTCTGTTTCGCATCAACCATGCGGGTGTGGGCGTGTTCTGGGGGCGCTTTGCCGAAATCGAAGGCACGTTCAATATCGATCCCAAGAACCCCGACGACAGCTTTTTCGATGTGACGATTCCCGTGGCCAGCGTGGACACGAACAACGAAAAGCGTGACGAACACCTCCGCTCGGGTGATTTTTTCAACGCCCGGCAGTATCCAACTGCCACATTCAAGAGCACGTCATTGTCTGCAACAGATGACGATCATGTCTTTGAGCTTTCCGGCCAGTTGACCATCATGGGCCAGACGCGAGAGGTAACCACGCAGCTGTTCTTCAGCGGAAACGGCTCGTTCAGAGGCAATGCCATCCAGGGATTCGAAGTCGACTTTACGATCAAGCGCGCCGACTTCGGCATCACCACCTATCTGGCACCCGATGGGTCCAACTCGGGCGGGCTTGGCAATGATGTGCGCATCATTGTGGCCGGCGAGGGCGTCAAGCAGTAAGTCGGCGGTCAATCGTCGTGGGATCGCGCCAGGTCATTCTGTCCTTTCTCCTTCCCGGGACCGTCGCAGCGGTGCTACTCATCGCTGCAGCGGTCGTTCTTCGCGCCGCTTGCCGGCGCGGCGCAACTCAAAGTCGAATGGGTGTGCAGCTGTCGTGGCTTGTCATCTTGCTCGTCTTTGGGGGTGTCGTGCTCGGGTCGTATGCGTGGCAGACGCGGATCGACCTCTGGCCCCGGCAGGCGCAGTACCGTTTTCCTGCTGTTGCCATCATCGCCGCGGCGGTCGGATTGGTTGTTGCGATCGTACCGATTGCACGCCGAACGTGGGTGCTGTCGGCCCTTGGGCTGGTCGGCGGCGGATTCGTCTCGTGGATGTTTCTGTCGTTGCTGCATGAGAGTGTGATGGGCGCGTCCTTGCGCTGGCTGTGGATCGTCGTTTCGGCGGTGGTTGCCGGGCTGTCGGTTGCCACCCTGGAACGAGTGGTTGAGCGTGTCGATGGGTGGCGTGGTGGCGTGGTTGTTTCTGTGCTTGCAGGACTGCTGGCGCTCGGCGCAACGATGAGCTTTGCCAATGCGCCTCTCATCCTCGGCCCTGTTGCGATGGTGTCACTTGCCACGGTGCCGGCAGCCGTCATCTTTCCAGGCCATGTATACATGCGAGGCGTGGGCGCGACTGCCGCGATTGTCATCGTCGGCGTCGTGGTTTTTGCAAACTGGTTTGGCGATCGCGAGCGATGGGTCATGTATGCCTTGCTCGTGGCGGCACCGCTTTCCACCGGGCTCTGTCTGCTGCCGCGGATCAGCCGCCGGGGTGCAACGCTGCGTCTGGTCGCGGCCGCGTTGCCCGCGGTGGTGATTGCGGGCATTCAGGCGGCGCGGGCCATTCCGCCGCTGATCGAGAGCATGTCTCAGAGCGACGGCGGTTACGACTATTGAGGTCGGGTACACTCGCATCGTGGTGCGCGAGCTTTCCATCCAGACCCGGGGCGCCGGGCTGCATGAGTTCACGGCACTTGTGGAGCAGTGCGTACGCGAGGCGGTTGTTCGCGAAGGTCTATGCACCGTCTTTGTGCGCCATACTTCGTGCAGTCTGACGATTCAGGAAAGCGCCGACCCATCGGCCCGGCGCGATCTTGAAGCGTGGCTTGGCAGGCTGGTACGCGAGGGTGACCCGTTGTATACGCACACGGCCGAGGGGCCGGACGACATGCCCAGCCACATCAAAGCCGCGCTGACTGATGTCTCGCTTTCGATTCCGGTCATCGACGGGCGACTGGCGCTCGGTACCTGGCAGGGGATCTACCTCTGGGAGCATCGGCAACGACCGCACAGGCGGAGCGTGGTCGTCCATGTCGGAGCGTAGCCACGCCTGCGGGCAAGATTCGCCGGCTGCGGGGAGCTACTTGCCCTTCTTGCGGTCGCGGCGGTAATCGGTTTTGTTTCGATCGCGTGCCTTGCTTTTTCGGCTGCGCCGCTTCGATCCGGGGACAGGCTTGAAGCCTGCGCCCTTTCCGCCTTCCAGGCCACCAAAATCTGAGTCGCCGAGCTTGAGCCCCTTGAGCGTCTTGGCGCGGCCGACGGCGCGGGACTCGGGATCGGAGATGAGAAGTTCGAGCTGGCGTCGTGCAAGATCGACTGCAGAGACGGTCACGCGGACGATATCGCCCATGTTGAATGAGCGTCCGCTATGCACATCGACGAGCGCCCCGGTGCGCTGGTCGATCTGCCAGCGGGGCGGCTTGTTGGAGCGTGTCACGTCGCCGGGCAGGTCCTCACGTTTGATCATCCCGTCGGCCAGGTATTTGTCGATCTGCACGAAGACTCCTCGCGGGACGACGCCGGTGACGACGCCGGTGAACTCTTCGCCGATCTTTTCTGCCAGCAGCTGGAGGACGAGGAACTGCCGCAGCTCGCGTTCGGCATTGGCAGCGTTTTCCTCGGTCTGCGAGCAGTGGCGGCCGATTTCCACGAGCGTCGCCTCGTCGGGCAGGCGATCGCGCAGACGCGCGCCCAAGGCCCTTTTCTCGCGGTCGGTCTTCGGGCGATTCTGCCCGTTGTCGGTCAGGCGGAGATATTCGGCCAGCGCCCGATGCACGGTCAGATCGGGGTACCGGCGGATGGGGCTGGTGAAGTGGCTGTATGCGCCGCTGGCCAGGGCGAAGTGACCGATGGCTGCGGGCGAGTATTCGGCCTTGGTGAGGGTGCGCAGCACGGCCATGTGGACGGCGCGGGCTGCCGGCGTGCCGCGTGTGGCATCGAGCAATGCCTGAATCTCTTCGCGCGTGGGGCTCTTGGGAATTGTGAATCCGGCGACGCGGGCTGCCTTTTGCAGATGATCGACATCCGAGGGCGCCGGCTCCGGGTGCACGCGGCGCAGCAGGGGCACGCGGAGCCCCTCGAAGAGCCGGGCGAGAACCTCGTTGGCCTCAACCATCAGCATCTCGATGATGGTGTGGGTGTAGGCGTCGTCTTCCTTCTCGGCGTCGATGACCTTGCCGTTTTCGTCGAAGAGCAGCACGACCTCGGGCAGTTCGAGGTGGATCATGCCCTGCCGATGTCTTCGCGCTTCGATCGCCCGAGCGAGCTGGTTCATCTCGTGCAGTGCGGTAAAGAGTTCGTCGGTGTAGTTGGGTTCGGTCTTGGCATGCCTGCGGGCTTCTTCCTCGTCGCCGTCGATCAGTGCCTGCGCTTCGAGATAGGTCAGCCGCTTTGCGGACTGTATCAGGCTCGATGCCACTCCTTCGGCCCGCACGTTGCCGCGTGAGTCGTAGCGGATGTAGGCGCTTTTTGCATAGCGGGGCACGCCTTCCTGGAGCGAGCAGATCCCGTTGCTCAGCAGCTCGGGCAGCATGGGAATGACCAGTCGCGGGAGATAGACGCTGTTGCCGCGCTCGCGGGCTTCCAGGTCCAGCGGCGTGTCCGGTTCGACAAAGTGCGCGACGTCGGCGATGTGGACGCCAAGCTGCCAGCCGCCGCCCTGATCGGCGGGCAGGCGTCGGATGCTGATCGCGTCGTCGTAGTCCTTGGCGTCGGGCGGGTCGATGGTGAGAACAAACTCGCGTTTGGACTTGTCGAACCGTCCCGTCACGTCGTTGCGCATGCTCAGTGCGGGCGGTCCTTCCTTTTCCCACCGGTCTATTTCCTCGTCAAACAGGCGGGTCACCTGGCGGGCCTGTTGCAGGCATTCGTCCGGGAAAGGACCTGGCAGCCCATAGGCTGCGATCACAGCGGCCGTTTCGACATCAGGGGCGCCGGCCTCACCGAGCACGCGCACGATCACGCCCTCGGCCAGTGCGCCGTTGTCCGGATATTCGAGAATCTCGAGCACGACCTTGTCCCCGGGCTTGACGTTTTTGCTCGAAGCGTCGCGCACGATAATCGGATCGGTGATCTCCTTGCCGTCGGGATACGCCAGCCAGCGATCTCCCTGGCGCACCATCTCGCCGGTGAAGTTGGACCGCTTGCGGCTGAGGATCTCAACGACCTCACCCCGGAACTGCTTTCCCAGCCCGGCATACCGCTCTCTCTTGCGGTCGCGGCTGAAGACGATTCGGACTCGATCGCCGGACAGCGCTCCGCCGGTCAGCTCGGCGGGAATGAAGATGTCGCCTTCGCGTACTGGATTGTCGGGTTGGACGAATCCGAAGCCTTTGGAGGTGCCACGGAAGGTACCGGTCAGCTCTCCCCGGTCGGGCAGGGATGCGAGCCGCACGGCTCCGTTGCTGTCGATGTCGATCAATCCTTCGCGGTGGAAGTCGTCCAGGGCGGCGAGGAACTCGTCCCGGTCTTCCATCGCTCCAAGTTCGGCCGCCAGCGCCTCGCGGCCCTTGGGCTCATACCCCTCATGTGACAGGTGGGCCAGCAGACGCGATCGATAGCGCAGCGACATCACATCTCCATCTTCACAGCGTCGAGGCGTAGGTATTGAGTGTTTCGCGGAATCCCGACGGCTCCAGCCCGAGGTGAAGGCGGGCCTTGGTTGTTTCGGCAGTTGAGTCTTGTTGACCCATCAGCGCCATGCCCTCGTCGAACGGCAGCAGTCCGCCCAGGCCGATGAGTTTGGCCAAACGCGCCTTCGTGGCTGCCAGCTCTCCGGGGATTCCAACGGCTGCCAGCCTGGGACCACGAGCCGGGATTGTGTCACGCACGACTTCGAGCAGCTC
>RFGK01000135.1 GCA_003697045.1 Planctomycetota bacterium | reverse complement strand
GGCTTGAGGACCTTGACCGCGGCGACATGCCCGTCTTCGGCGTGCTCGGCGAGGTAGACGATGCCCATTCCTCCCGAACCGATGCGGGCGACGATGTTGTACGGCCCGATGCGTTCGGGATCGAGCGGTCCACGCTGATGGCCGCGGCTCCTGGCCTGTCGCGCCTGCGCACGGGCGGCTTCGAGCGCCGAATCCGGGTTGTTCGGACTTTCGCTCACGAGTGTGAGAGTCTCCTACGATGCGTCGATGCCCAGTCCGCGTCGGACCCACGATACATACTTTCGCCGGGCCAAGGCGGAGGGATTCCTCGCCCGCTCGGCGTACAAGCTCATCGAAATCGATGAGAAGTTCAGGATTCTTGGTTCGGCCCGGTCGGTGGTCGATCTGGGATGCGCGCCCGGGTCGTGGCTCCAGGTGGCGTCCATGAGGGCCGCTTCGCAGGCAAGGATCCTGGGCATCGACCTCAAGCCGGTCCAGCACGACCTGGGGCCGCGGGTTCACACGATCGTGGGCGATGCGACAAGGCTGGACTGCACCGCGCTGCCCGTGCAGCCTCCGTTTGATGTGGTGCTCTCGGACATGGCGCCCAATACGTCGGGCGCAGGCGATGACCTGCGGTCGGCGACACTCTGCCGCGAAGTGCTGACGCTGCTTCCAACACTTCTGCGTCCGGGCGGGTCGCTGGTGATGAAGATTCTGGAAGGTGAACAGACACCAGAGGTGTTGAGCGAGACGCGCGCCGTGTTTGCACAGGCGCGGATGTTCAAGCCCAGGGCAAGCCGCGACGTTTCTCGCGAGATGTTCGTGATCGGGCGCGGGTATCGGCCGGGAGCGAAGCGGTGACGTTCTTGGCGCCCTTGGCGGGTTTGATCGGCGCGTTCCTGACCGTGCCGCCGCTGCTGTTTTTCTACCTGCTCAAACTGCGTCGTCGTCCGCTGACGGTCAGCTCGACGATGTTGTGGGAACAGGCAGTGCATGATGTGCAGGTGAATGTGCCCTTTCGGTGGATTCGACCTTCGCTGCTGCTGCTGTTGCACCTTCTGATTCTGGCTTTGTTTCTGCTTGCTCTTGCGAGGCCTGCGATTGACGGAAAGGGCGGTGCTGCCCGGGAAGTGATCTTTCTGCTCGACGTGTCCGCTTCGATGCAGGCGCGTGACGCCGAGGGAGGATTGACGCGACTTGAAGCAGCCAAAGCGCGAGCGATTGACGTGGCAAGACCGTTGTTTGCCTCATCGGGGAGGTGCTCGGTCACGGTGGTCATCTTTGCGCAGGACGCTGCGCTTGCCGGGCCGGCATGCGGATCACTGTCACAACTGCGAGCGATGCTCAACCCGATTGAACCGACGGATCAGCCGGGGCGTCTGGAGCCGGCCCTGCGACTGGCAGAGCAACTGATGACTCGCGCGACAACGGAAACACAGACGCCCAGCCCCCCGCTCGTGTGTCTGTTTTCGGATGGGGCGCTGATGGACCAGACGCCGCTCTCTCTGGCCGGCGCACGGGTGAGCTTTGAGCCGGTTCGTGTGTCGGCGGACGACGCGCAGGGCAACATCGCCATCGTCAGTTGCTCAGCGGCGCGCGATGAGGACAATCTGGCGCGTGTTCGGCTGTTTGTGCGTCTGCAATCGACGTTTGCAAGCGATCAGCCCATTCAACTCGACATCCTGCTGGACGGTGAGCCGATCGCACAGCACGCACTGATCGTGCCCCGGAAAGACTCGTTCGGCCCGGGCACGGTCGGACGCACCTTTGCCATCGACGTGCCCGGCTCGGGGGTAGTGCGTTGTGCAGCAAGAGTGGACGACCTGCTCGCGGCCGACAACTCTGCGAGCGTTGTGTTGTCGGCCCCGATCCGGGCTCGCATCCTGCTGGTGCATCCGGAGCGAGTCGAGCCGGATCCGTTTCTGACCGATGCGCTGCGGGAGCTTCCGGTGCGGTCTTTCCGCGTGATCTCACAGGAGGCGTACCGCCGGCTCGCGGGGTCTGTCCGCGGGCAGGTCGATCTGATTGTGTTCGATCGCGTGATGCCGGAAGAGGTTCCGCCCGTGTCAACGATTTCCGTGGGGGCACCGCTTGTGCCCGAGCCAGAGAACCCCGGTGCCGAATCGGCGGGCGGATTCGTGCTTTCGTGGGATCGCCGCTCGAGCATCATGCGCGATGTGTCGCTCGACACGGTGCAGATTGATCGGTGGCTGGGTCCGGCGCCGCGTGCGCCTTTGGAGGCACTGGGGCGTGTGAGTGATCTTGCGCTGGTGCGCGATGGCGCTGTGATCACACTCGTGCGCACGCCGCGCACAGAACACCTGCTGCTTCGCTTTGAAATCGCACAGACGAACTGGCCGTTGCATTTCAGTTTCCCGATCATGCTGTTCAACGCAGTGGACGTGTTGACCGGTGCGGGGGCAAGCCGCACGGGCCAGGCATTCACAACCTCTGAACCGATCGTTGTAAGGGTGCTGGAGGAAGGGTCGGTGCTGAAGCTCACCGGGCCGGTGGATCTGTCCATTCCAAGGCCGAACCCGGCGCCCGGGACGCTTTCGCTTGGCGTGCTCTCGCGGGCGGGGGTGTATCGGGGCGAAGGGATGGAGCCTCCGGTGCTGGCGGTGAATCTCGTCCACGCTCAGGAGAGCCTTCTGGAAGTGCGGGAGAGCGTGAGCGTCGGTGGCGTGGAGGCTGTGCCGATCGAGCAGGTGAGCGGCCCGCGTGAGATCTGGTCTTGGCTTGTGGCAGCCGCCGGTGTGCTGTTGCTCATCGAGTGGTTCATCTATGCCGCCCGGGTGCGGGTGTAACGCAGTTGCGCAACACTCCAGGCCTACAGTCTGCCCATGCCTTTGAGCCAAGCGGAACGCAAGGTCTGTGCGCTGATCGAATCGCGTGAAAGCGCGTTGCTGGAAGACTTGAAGCTTCATGTCGAGACGCCGACGGGCGGGTTCAACATGCCCGCCCTGGACGAGACGCGCGGGCGTCTGGCGTCGCGACTGGAGGCGTTGGGAGCCCAGACGACACTGATCCCGGGCGAGAGCAAGCCGGACTGGCTCCTGGGATCGAGCCCGGAGACGGGACCTCCACCGACGGCTGTGTGCGCGCGCCTGCGCCCGGGTCGAACGCGGATCCTCATCGCTGGACACCTGGACACGGTGCATGATCCCAAGTCAGACTTTCGCGAGCTTTCGATTTCCGCGGACGGAAAGACGGCCACCGGCCCCGGATGCGTGGACATGAAGGGTGGGTTGGTCATTGCAGTGGCGGCGCTGGAAGCACTGGAAGAGGCCGGGCTTGAAGCGTCCTGGTCGTTCCTGATGAACTCGGACGAGGAAACGGGCAGCTATCACTCTCTTTCAGCATTGCGCAGCGAGGCGGGCAAGCATGACGTCGGGCTGGCCATTGAGCCGGCGCTTCCCGGGGGTGAGCTCGCGATCGAGCGCATGGGGGCCGGTCAGTTCATGCTGGAAGCACATGGACGATCGGCACACGTGGGACGTGCGTTCACTGAGGGCGTCTCGGCGGTCACCGCCCTGGCGCGGGCCATCGTGGCGGTGAGCGAGATGCCCGATCCGCAGGCCGGTCGCATTCTCAATATCGGACCTTTGCAGGGTGGCACGGCGGTCAACGCGGTGCCCGACCTGGCACGGGCCTGGGGGAATGTGCGGTATCCGACAGAAGCGGTGGGCGAGGAGATCGGAGCGATGCTCGATGCGCTGGCGACGGCTCCAGACGCGATGCCGAGCCTGACGGTGCGACGAAGCTTCAATCGTCCGGCCAAACCCCTCACACCTGAGGTCGAAAAGCTGGCGCTCAAGGCGCGCCGCGTGGCAGAGGACCTGGGTCAGAAGCTGCCGTTTGCGCGCACGGGCGGGGTGTGTGATGGGAATATTCTCCAAGACGCGGGCCTGACGACGATTGACACGCTGGGTGTGCGCGGGGGCGGGCTGCACACCCCGAATGAGTGGATCGAACTGCCCAGTATTGTGGAGCGGTGCAAGTTGCTGGCTGTGCTCATCCATCGACTGACCGTCGGCGGGCTCGAAGGCTCGAACGACCCTGTATGAAAGGCCTGTTCATGGACTCTCCATCACCGGCGACGATTTCGGCCGGAGTACGCGACAATCCGGCAATCCTGACCGCGATCGACACCATCGTCGAGCAAGTGCAATCAGTTGCGAACGCCATCACGGATGTGCGCCCACCCGATCCGGGTCTTGCCGAGTCTCACCGCGCCTTGCTGGACCGGGCTGCAGCCACGAAAGGACGCGACCTGCTCTACCCCTACATCGGCGCCGGGCTTGGCAACGGGCCGCTCGTTCAACTGGCAGACGGAAGCGTCAAGTGGGACATGATCTGCGGGATCGGCGTGCACTTCTTCGGACACGCCCACCCGGAGATGATTCGCGCAGCCCTGATCGGCGCGCTCGAAGACACACACAAGCACGGCAATCTTCAGTCGGGCTTCGACGCATTCGAGTATTCCGAACGGCTGATCGAGCTGGCGTCCCGATCGAGCCGACTCAAGCACGCATTTCTGACAACCTCCGGCGCCATGGCCAACGAGACCGCGCTGAAGGTCTGCTATCAGAAGCATGCACCGGCGTCGCGCGTGATCGCATTTGCAGATTGCTTCATGGGTCGAAGCGTGACGATGAGCCAGATCGGTGATTCGGCAGGAAACCGGCAGGGAATTCCGCTGTCGACCCTGGTCGACTACATGCCTTTCTATGACGAAGTGGAGGCCGATCGGGTGGGCGGCCACACGAATCTGATCGACCGGGCGTGCCGCCAGCTCGAACGATACATCAACCGATATCCCGGACAGCACGCATGCTTCATATTCGAGCTGGTGCAGGGAGAAGGTGGCTTCAACGTTGCCAACCGTGACTTCTTCAAGGCGCTGATGGAGATCTGCCGCGATCGGGGCATTGCCGTCTGGGATGATGAGATTCAGTCGTTCGGGCGCACGGAACGCATGTTTGCCTATGAAATGTACGATCTGGGTGACTACATCGACGTATTGACCGTGGGCAAGCTCACCCAGGCGTGCGCAGCGTTGTACACCGAGCCATACAACCCCAAGCCGGGGCTTCTCAGCGGCACGTTTACAGGCTCGACGTCTGACTTTACGACCGGGCTGCGTGTGCTCGAGCTGCTCGATGACGAACGCTGGTATGGCGCTGACGGGGTTTTTGCAAAGCACCATGCCCAGTTTCGCGAGCATGCGCGGGCGATGATCGAGCGGCATCCGAAGTGGTTTCCAGCCTGTCCGGCTGTGAAGGAACTTGTTGGAGGGGTTGGGGGCATGATGCGCCTGACGCCGTTCGGCGGCGACAAGGACAAGGTCTCCAAGGCGTGCAAGGCATGCTTTGACGAGGGAGTGGTCCTGTTCTATTGCGGGCACAACCCATATCACATTCGACTGTTGCCCCCGATGCCGGTGATGAAAGACGAGTATTGGACCCGGGTTTTCGAGTGCATTGAGCGGGGGCTTGCGAGAGTAGCCGAGTCTGAGTGAGCGTGGTGCCGGCGTGATGCGTGTGGCAACAGGCGGCTCAGAAGCGCCCTGCGGTTGTGGACAATGGAAGGCAAACGGAGGATTGACTTGTTCTACATTCGACGTGCTGTGATCGAAGACCTGCCAACACTGCTGAAGCTGGCGAAGATGGTGCACTTCATCAATCTCCCGGCCGATCGGGACATCATTTCGCAAAAGGTCATTCGCAGCCGAAAGTCATTCGAAGCCGTCGCGCAAGGGAAGGCCGCCTGCGCGAAAGACTACGACACGAACCCGGGCAAGCCGAAAACCAGCGCCACCCGCGGCCCGGGCGAGATGACCGATCGCTCGGAGCTTTTCATGTTCGTACTGGCCGAGACGGAAGGGGCGGGCTGCCTGGGCACGAGCCAGTTGATTTCATGCATGGGCAGCCAGGAAAACCCGAACGTGTGCTTCAAGCTGGAACGTCGCGAGATGTTCAGCACGGCGTTGCAGACGGGCACGAGTCATACCGTAGCGCGCATCCACCTGGACTCGAGTGCCCCGACGGAAATCGGCGGGCTGGTGTTACAGCCTTCCTATCGCGGCCACGCACAGAGACTCGGGCGGTTTCTCTCGTTGGTGCGTTTTCATTTCATCGGACTGCACCGGGAAGTGTTTCGCGATCAGATGTTGGCGGAGATGATGGGGCAGATCACGCCGGACGGGCACAATCTGTTCTGGGACTACATGGGCCGTCGGTTCATTCCGCTTTCGTTCATCGAGGCCGACCGGATGTGCCAGTATTCGCGTGAGTTCATGCTCTCGCTTCTTCCGCGTGATGACATTTATTTGTCGCTGCTTCCACCGGAGCCGCGCGCGAGCGTGGGACAGGTCGGGCCTGAAACGTACCCGGCACGTCGGCTGCTCGAGAAGCTGGGCTTTGAGTTCCGCGGGTTTGTCGACCCATTCGATGCTGGCCCACATCTGCACGCGACGACCAGCGAGATTCCTCTGGTCAAGGCGACGCGGTGGTGCAAGCTGGGCGAGCCGATCGCCGCTTCACGTTGCAAGCAGCCGGGCATCATCAGCATGTTGCATGACGATGGCGATTTCTACGCAATCAACCAGCCGTGCAGGCTGGATGAGGCCGGCTGCGTGCGTGTGACGCGTGAGGCGCTGGCCACACTTCGCGCCAAGCCGGGGGATCGCGTGGGGTTCTCCGACTTGAGCGTGCTGGAGTCGAAGGTGCCGACCCGGAGCGCAAGCCGCAAGGCCGGATCGGGGAAGAAATCGTCAAGTGCTGCAAGGAAACGAACGGCGCGGAAGGGTACCTGATGGTGAGACCGCCGCACCCATCGCTGCGTCAGCCGGCATCAGACCTGATCGGTGGACATTGGCGTACTTTGACTGGGGACGGCATCGTCTCGCAGAATCCGGCCCATCCGGATCGGGTGGTATGGCAGGGTTCACCCGTGCTTGAGCATGTGGACGAAGCGGTCACCGCGGCGCGCGCAGCACTTTCACAGTGGTCAGCGGCGCCATTCGAATATCGCGCAGCGGTGTTGCGCCGTTATGCCGATCTGTGCAAAGCACGAGCCGGGCAGATCGCCGAGCTGATCAGCGATGAAACCGGCAAGGTCATGTGGGAAGCACGCGGCGAAGCAGCAGCCCTGGCAACCAAGGTGGATATTACCTTCGATCGCAGTCCGACCGGCGGCCTGGCTCGCGTGATGGATTTTTCAATCTCACTTTCAGAAACGCGCACCGGGCGCTGTCAGTTTCGCCCGCACGGAGTCATGGCGATCATCGCGCCGTTCAACTTTCCCGCGTTCATGCCCAACGGGCAGTTCATTCCGGCGCTCGCCATGGGGAACACAGTCGTGCTCAAGCCCAGCGACAAGACTCCCGGCGTCGGGCAGCTTCTCGCAGAGCTCATGGCCGAGGCGCTCGAAAGTGAGGGGGCGCCTCTGGGGGTATTCAATCTCGTACAGGGCGCCAGCGACACAGCGTCGGCACTGAGTAGCCATGAAGACATCGACGGGATCCTGTTCACCGGATCGTGGGCCGTTGGGCGCAAGATCGTGGAGGCGAATCTCGATCGACCGGGGCGGATGATCGCGCTCGAACTCGGCGGCAACAACCCGGCGGTCGTCCTGCCGGACGCGAACTTGAAGCAGGCTGCCATCGAGATTGTGCGCTGCGCATTCAACACGACCGGGCAGCGATGCACGTGCACACGCCGGGTTGTGGTTCACGAAGCGATTGCCGATCGGGTGGTGCCGTTGCTTGGCAAGTGTGCGTCCAACCTGGTGTTTGGTGATCCGCGGGCCGAGCACCCGGTCTTTGCCGGCCCGTTGATCTCGCGCGAGGCACGACAGGCGGTCTTTGACGCGCAATGTCGCTTTGTTCGCAACGGAGGTCAAGTGATCCTGCAGAGCAGCGAGCTGCCTTCTGCGGATGGGTGGTTTCTCACGCCGGGCATCATTGAAGTCGATCGCTTCACACGCGCCGAGGTCGATGCGTGTGGATACGACGAGGAAGTGTTCGGCCCGTTGCTGAGAGTGGCAACCGTCGCGAGCCTGGATGAGGCAATCGAACAGGCAAACGCGACGAAGTTCGGTCTGACCGCCTCTGTGTTTACAAGGAGTCAGGCCGATGCCGAGCGATTCTTGCGTGAGGCACGCGCTGGGTGCGTCAATGTGAACACAGGCACAGCCGGTGCAAGCGGGCGACTGCCGATCGGAGGCCTGGGCATCTCCGGAAACCACCGCCCGATGGGTTCGTTTGCGCTGGACTGCTGTGTGTATCCGGTAGCTCAGATGATCGAAACAAGCGGGGCCGGAGGATTGGCTGAAGGGATGCGCTTCGACGATGAGTGGGTGGGCAAGCCCTGACGTTGAAGCAGATGGCGATACAAAGCGTTGGATGCCGATGCGCCTTTGCATGGGCGCGTGCAAGAAACCGGGCGCTCGTTTACCAGGGGAGTTCGTTGCCGTCGAGGTCCAGGAATTTGCCGCTTTCCTTGGCGGTCAGCTTCGACACGGTGGCGAGGATTCTCTGGACCGCCTCTTCAACGCCGAGCGGGGCCTGCTCGCCTCCCATTTCCGTGCGGACCCAGCCGGGGTGGAGCGCGATCGAGCTGATACCGCGTTCGGCCAGTTCGCAAGCCATGACGATGTTGGTCATGTTGAGTGCGGCCTTGGAAGAGCGATAGGCAAGGTGCCCCTTTGCCTTGTCGTGAGCGGCCCGGTTGCAACTTCCCATGTAACTGCTGATCTGGACGGCAAGCTTTCGATTGCTCCGTTCGAGATTGGGGACCATCGCTCGCGTGAGAAGCATGGGGCCGACAACGTTGACGCGACAGGCTTCGAGCATCTGCTCGGGCGTGGTTTCAAACATCGAATGCACGCCGCGATCAGGAAAGACGCCGGCGCTGACGATCAGTACATCAACTGGTGTTGCCGAGAGCTGCCGAGCAAGGGTTTCGACGCTCGCTGGATTGGTCGTATCGAGCAGCTCAACGCGTGCACCGGTTGCCTCAGGAGCAGCGGCTGAGTCGGGTTTGCGCACGGTTGCGATGACATCGTGACCGGCTGCACGAAGTTGACGGGTCATTTCCAGGCCGAGGCCCCGGCTGGCACCCGCGATCAGATACGTGGCCATACGTTTTTTCCTTTTCGTTGGGTCAGGATGAGCCTGCTGTGTGCGTGCGCAGGCGAAGTCGTGCGGGAGAGCGATTCACCCATCCAGCCGCTCTTCGAGATAACTGGTGACACGATCGATTGCAATGCGTTCCTGCGCTCCGGTATCACGATCGCGGACGGTCACGGTCTGATCGGTGAGTGTCTCGCTGTCGATGGTAAAGCAGTACGGGCAACCGGCTTCGTCCATGCGGGCGTAACGCTTGCCGATGGATTGCTTGGGGTCGGTCTCGATGAAGCCGAGATGACCGAAACGCTTGAACAGCTCGGCGTGAAGTTTGGCAGCTACTTCAGGCATGCCGTCCTTGTTGACCAGGGGGAACACGGCGGCCTTGATCGGCGCCATGCGCGGGTGAAAGCGCATGATCTCCGGGCTTGGCCGACTCTCGTCGCGCGTGTAGGCCTCACAAAGCAAGGCCAATGCCCCGCGATCAAGACCGGCGGCCGGCTCGATGCAGTGCGGAATGTATCGGCACTGCTTGTTGATCTCATCCTTCGGCAACCCCTGGGCTTGCAGGCGCGCCTGGCGTTCGGTGTCGAAGTAATCGAGCTTGGCGCCCGAGTGCTCCTGGTGTTGCGAAAGATCGAAGCAGCCGCGATGGGCAATGCCTTCGAGCTCACCAAAGCCGGGGGCTGTAAAGGGGAAGCGGTATTCGACGTCGCTCGTGCCGGTCGAGTAATGTGACAGCTCGTCGGGATCGTGCTCGCGGAGGACGAGATTGTCACCCCTGAGCCCGATGGACTGCCACCACTCCATGCGAAAATCGCGCCAGAACTTGTACCAGTCCTGGCTCTCGTCGGGATGGCAGAAGAATTCAAGCTCGGCCTGCTCAAACTCGCGGCTCCGGAACGTGTAGTTGCGCGGCGTCACCTCATTGCGAAAGCTGATGCCCGTGTTTCCGATGCCAAAGGGAAGCTTGACGCGCGTCGTATCAAGCACGTTTTTGAACTGGATGAAGATTCCCTGCGCCGTCTCCGGACGCAGATAGGCGGCGTTGTCGTCGGTCTGTTCGGTCGTCGCACCGACGAACGTCTTGAACATCAGATTGAATGCGCGCGGCGCGGTGAGATCGCCGCCGCAGTTGGGGCACATGTCGCAGAGCTGGGCGCTCTCGGGCGGAGTTGCGATGCGCTGGAGGAACTGGTGCAGCGTCATCTCCTCACCGCGATTGCGCAGGTCCTCAGCAAGAGCCAAGAGCAGCTCCAACACCTTTTTCTGCTCGCGGACCAGGGCCATTCCCTTGGCCTGCTTTGCCCCGTACTTCTTGATCCACTGCCTGAGCCGGTCGATATCCAGATGGTCACCGGATTCGAAGAGCGAAACAAGCGGCCCGAACCACTCCGCTTCCCTGAGCATCTCATCCACATGATCGGCGCGCACGAGCTTCTTGCACTGCCGACAGGTTTGCATCGGATCGTTGAACCCACCCACGTGGCCGCTCGCTTCCCAAACCTTGGGATGCTGGATGATGCGTGTCTCTACGGGGACGCATCGCACCGGCTCGCCGTCTGGGCCGGGCCTTCCCCAGCAGGGGTTCATAATCATGTCCTGCCACCATGCATCGCGCAGGTTCTTTTTGAGTTGAGCCCCCAGCGGCCCGTAATCCCAGAAGCCGTTGATACCGCCATAGATCTCACTGGCGGGATAGATGAACCCGCGGCGTTTGCAGAGGGAAACGATCGCGTCCATGGACTTGATACTGGTCTCGGCCATCCGGCTGGCTCCTGTTTGCTGGGGGCAACTATATGGGCCATGCCCCGATCACGAGTGCCCCGGGCCGCGCGCCTTGCAGGACGGCACGCGAAAGCTCGATCGATGCCGGCGTGCTGTTCGAGGACAGAGCACGTGTGCTACAGCGCCCTGGCTGCCCACAAGATGGAGCGTGTCACCAGCTCGGGTACCGGATCGCATACCAGGTCGGCCATTCCGTGCCCGATCGAGCAGTAGGCAACCCGCCCCGTGCCGTGCATCCGCGTCCAGAGGACCGGCATCTGCACGCCGGCGATCCACGGCGTGTGTTCGCCGTCGAACTCGGTGACGGCCAGCACATGATTGGCCGGATCGACATGCATGTAGTACTGCTCGGAGTGGACGGCAAAGACGCGCATCGTGCGTGCCACGTCGCGTGTGATCGGGTGGTCGAGGTCGGTGATTTCGACCGAGTAGTCGATGATGTTGCCGGGATGCGCGACGAACTGCCCCCCCACCATGAACTGATAGTCGGTACTCAGCCGAAACGCATCGCCCATGCCGCCGTGCCAGCCGGCAAGTCCGCACCCGCGGCGTACTGCCCCCTCCAGCGCCTGGACACGATCTTGTGAAATCTCCCCCATCGTCCAGCAGGGGACGATGACATCAAAGCGTGCGAGAGTTTCCGAATCGTCGAATACGGCCAATGTGTCACACACTTCGGGCTCAAGACCAGCGTCTCGCACGCGCCCGGCGATGAACTCGGTTGTCTCCCTGGGCTGGTGTCCTTCCCACCCGCCCCAGACGAAAAGGGCCCGTACCATCGTCTCATCCTCGTGAGCCGGCGTATCCGCCGGGGTTTCGCTTCATCCATTGCCATGCAGAGTCGACAATCTCATCGAGGCTGGTGACCGAGGCGCGCCAGCCCAGGTCGCGCTCGATGCGGCTTGGGTCGTTGTAGAGAGCGGCCGGATCGCCCGCGCGGCGTCCTTGCTCCCGCACTTCAAACGAAACTCCAGTGACGCGCCGGACCGCATCAAGCACCTCGCGCACCGAATATCCGCGACCGATCCCGACGTTGTACGCGCGCACCTCACCCGGCTTGACCCTGTCCATGACGCGCACGTGGGCGTCGATGAGGTCTTCGACGTGGACATAATCGCGCACGCAGGTGCCGTCGGGCGTGGGGTAGTCTGTTCCGAAGATTGCCATGCCGTCGCGTTTGCCAAGCGCGGCATTGATGGCAACGGGAATCAGATGTGTCTCCGGCTCGTGGTCTTCCCCGAGCAGGCCGCTGCGATCGGCCCCGGCAACATTGAAGTAACGCAACATGGCAATGGAAACGGGTTCACCTGCCCGGCTGCGAGCCTGCCCCCACGCACGCAGCGCATGCTCGAAGTCGAGCTTGGTCTGGCCGTATGGGCTCACCGGCGACTGCGGACAATCTTCATTGATCGGTATGTGTTCAGCACTCGGTTCGCCGTAGGTCGCGCAGCTCGAGCTGAATATGAATCGCCCGACACCGGCGCGATCACACGCTTCAAGGAGGCGAATGCCGGCGATGACATTGTTTTCGTAATACAACAGCGGCTGATCGACGCTTTCCCCCACGTATGCCAGCGCCGCAAAGTGCATGACCGTATCGACTTGATACTCGTGCATCAGCCGTTCCATGCGCGTGCTGTCACCAACATCGGATTCGTGGAAGATCAGCCGGCCGCCGGACTGGGGTTCGAGGAGCCGCATCGCCTCGGCGTGCCCACGAAAGAGATTGTCAACCGCAACGACCGTGTGTCCATCGCGCAGCAGCCTCTGCACCGCATGAGAGCCGATGTATCCCGCACCACCCGTGACAAGCATGTTCATACACCGCCCTCCAAACTTCACAGCTCGAGTTGGTTTACGATAGCGCCCACGATGGAGAGCTGAGCATGAGTGAGATCCGCATCGGTATCATCGGCACCGGTGGATTTGC
>RFGK01000134.1 GCA_003697045.1 Planctomycetota bacterium | reverse complement strand
GCAGGCAAGGGTGCGGCTGTGCCGGACTGCCCGGCGATACCGCTCATACACCTCCGGGCGCACGATCAGGTTTGCGATTCCTGTTTCGTCCTCGATGGTCACAAACACCACGCCCGACGCCGTCGCTATGCGCCTGTAGAACCATCCCAACGACAACAAGATTACTCAGGGAATCTCCCAACGACATGTACAATCAGAGCTCGGGGAAGCAATGAGCAGGATTATCCGATTACCGGCGCGGTCAGGCAGCCGGAGAGCAAGTCGGCCCAGGGTTGGTGCCCTTGGGTAAGTACGGCTCCCTGACGCAGTTCGATCTCGATTCCGGCGTAGTCCTCCGGCCCGTAACGTGTGCGAAGCCACGTGGTCAGCCCGTCGTCGGTACCAAGGTACGGCTCATTGAGCCGCACGCGCACCCCGGGCCTTGCATCCGCGATGCGCTCCGCCCAGCGCTGGCACATCGTGTGCTCCCACGCGCGGGTCGGGTCGAACAGCAGTCCGATCTCAAACGCCCGGTCCTTTCCGGGCCAGGTGTCGGTGAAGGTGTGCACGCCCAGGTGCACCACCCGGCTGCCGGTGGCGATCAGGGCCCCGATCGTGCGATCGACAGCAGTGCGGTGGGGCAGGTAGTATCGCTCGATGATCTCGTGTCTTTCCTGCTCCGGCAGCGATTGTGTGAACGGGCTGAACAGGTCCGGGTGTCCGATGGATCGATTGGCCTCGATCAGCAGACGCGTGATATGTGTGTGCAGCAGCGGGGCGGAGAGCAGCGCCGACAGCCGCACCGCGACACCGATCGCGCCGGGGTCATAGCCGCGGTGTGATTCGAGCACGTCGCCGGCCTGTGCAAAAAGGTGCGCATAGGCATCGGGCACTTCGTGACCAGCGTGTTCGCAAGTCACTACTACGCAGGCCGGGGCATTGATGTCGGCTTCAGTCAACACCAAACAGACTCCCGGTGCGCAGGCAGTCGGCCAGCTCGGAATAGATCGCATGCAGATCGGCCCGGCTCGGATATCGGCGGATCAGCCTCGAGATGCGCGTGGACAGCGTGCCCGCAGCGAGCATTTGACGCAGCACCGGGCTCCACACCGGATGGTCGGGCACGAGCTCGTCAAGCAGGTGCATCCACACATCGCCGGCCCAGGTCAGGGAACGGCTGATGCCGACCGATGCAAGCAACGCCCGCTCGCTGATGCGCGCGCGTTCTGCGTAGCGCGTGGTGTCGTAGAAGACGCGCTGCAGCGGCTCGTTGTGTACAGCCTTCTGCTGCTCAAAGGTCAGCCAGCGTTCCTGCACCATCGCTTCGATGAGCCGGACGATCAAGGCCGTGATCGCCATGTCCGCCAGCGGGCATTCCTGTGTATCCAGCACGCGGATTTCGATCGAGCCGCGATCGAACCGCGCGATGCACCCGCGGGCGTTGGCCCACTCGTGCCGGAGGATGCCTTCCGGATCGAGCGGTGCAAGCGCTTCGTAGAGCCGTCCGAGGATATCGCGCTCATACTCGGCCCGTGTGAAGACGGGTTCAGGAATGACCGCGCCCGCCATGAGAGGCACACGCCGGGAGTTCGTGCGGTAGACCTCAAGGCGGTAATCTGCGATGGGAGACCACTTGCCATCCACGACCGGCGAACTGGCAGCCAGCGCCGGCAGCATTGGCAGGACCAGTCGAACGGCTGCGTGCAGACGCCCGAACTGCTCGTCGTCTCCGAACGGCAGGTTGATGTGCGTGCTCTGCAGGTTGCCCCATCCGTGCCCGCGGCAGCCGAAGATGCGGTCATAGGTGGCGTAGATCTCATTGCATTCGTGCGGCCAGAGACGGGTCTCGGCATCCGGATTCATCCACGGGTGCATGCCTGTCGGCAACAGCCGACACTGGAGCGGTTCAAGCAGTTGCTCGGCGGCCTGCACCTGCTCCTGAAAGCGCTGTGCCATTCCTTCCAGCGTGGGCGTCGGTCGGTTGGTCTTGAACTCGAGCACGTGCAGGGCCAGCTCATTGGTCCAGCCCATCAGCCCGTCGGAATCGGGGGGGACAAAGCTTGAAGGCGACTGTCCTCCGGCAGCTCGCCTGAAAAGTTCGTCTGCCACCGGGCGAACGTCGAGCGATTCGCGATCGACAATCATGTATTCGATCTCCAGCCCGAACCCTTCGAAGAGCGAAAGCGGATAGCGGTAGGTCGAGGCCGAGCCCTTCGGTGTAGACGTGGTCATAAACGCTTCTCCTCGAACTTGCGCAGAAAGTGCTGCATGATTGCCTCGTAGAGCCAGCTTCCGAGCACCGAGTCTTCCACCCCAGCATCAATGTTGGGATTGTCGTTGACTTCGATCACGACCGCCCGGTTGTGGACGACCTTGAGGTCCACGCCGTACAAACCATCCCCCATCTGGTTGGCGGCTCGAACCGCCAGCTTGATCACGTCCTTCGGTGCCTCGTCGACGGACATCGTGGTAGAGTCACCCTCGTGGACGCCCTGTTCATCGCGCGAGTAAATCTGCCAGTGCCCCGGCGCCATGCCGTAACGGCAGACCCACAGTGCACGCCCGGCCAGCACGCCCACCCGCCAGTCGAAGTCTGTCGGGACGAACTCCTGGGCGATGAGCAGCTCGGACTGTTCGAACAGTGGCGGAAGCATCTCGGCGATCTGCGCCTCGGAGTCCATCCGCGTGACCCCGGCTGAAAATGAGCTGTCTGGCTGCTTGATCACGCAGGGAAGCCCGATCGATCGAATCGCCTGGGTGGCGTTTTCCTTCGACACGATCACGGTTTTCGGGATCGGGATGCGCTGACGCGACAGCGTCTCGGCCAGGTAGACCTTGTTGGTGCAGCGCACGATCGACTGCGGGTCGTCGATCACGACCAGCCCCTCGGCCGCGGCCCGGCGGGCAAAGCGATAGGTATAGTGGTTGACGGCCGTTGTTGCGCGGATGAACAGCCCGTCAAACTCGGCCAGACGCCCGTATCCGTCGCGTTCGATCAGCTCACAGCGGATACCCAGTGATTCCCCGGCCGCGATGAACTTGCGCAGCGCCCCGGCATTGGAAGGGGGCAGGGCGCTGTCCGGATCGTGCAGGACCGCAAGATCATACTTGCTCGGGGGCGAACTCCTGCCTCTCCGGGGCCTCCGCTTGAGGTACTGCTCAGCCTTTTCGACGACGAACGGGTAGTGCGACTCGGGCACCTCGCCCAGTCCGATCGCACGGACCGATGTAAGGCGCCAAGAGCCGTCGCGTTCAAACCGGGCCCGCAGCAGCGGTGCGGGAAAGGCATTGAAAACACCCAGTGCCAGGCGATCGTGCCCGGCAGCAACATTGTGCCCGAAGTAGACCGAAAGCTCGAACTTGTCGGCTTTGATCCGTTTCAGGCTCTGCTGGATCAGATCGGCCAGCTCGTCGGAAGCGGCCCGGATCACCGGGGCGAGCTTGAAGCCCTGGATCGCCGAAACCGACGGCAGCGGGCGATGTCGGCGAGCCTCTGCCAGAAGCGAGACGTAGTAGCCGGAAGATTGATATCGCAGCGAACGGCAAAGGTTGAACACCTTGCGCCCGGGTCCCTGCGCATAGGCGGGGTCCGAAAGATAGTCATACGCGGACACCAGCTCGGCCCCCGGGATATGCAGGGGCCAACGTTTGGGCGAATCGACGACCAACAGCGGTTTCATGAGGCATGGTCCATTTTCGCGCGGTGCTCCTTCGGCTCGATCACCAGCAGGTTGGCATCGAAGGTGAGCACGCCGAGCATGATCGCCGGCACGAGCCGGGCCATCGAAACGGTGTAGTTGCGCGATGCGAACGCCGGGTTATCCTCCAGTGGATCGGCAACATGCAGCGAGCGCCGTCGGGCGTCATACCCGTGCAGCACGACGAAGTGCCCGGCCGGGTAGCCTCGCACGTCGTCGGGGTCGTCGTTCGGCCCATACTCGCGAGCGGTCCGATACAGATAAGTCGCGCTCAGCCCGGTCAGCACGGGGCGCCCGGCGCGGATGTGCCCGGAGATCAGCCGACTCGTCAGATCCTCGAACCGAATGGAGCCGCCCAGACTCAGGAAGCGGATGTACGCCTCGGTTGCCAACTGGAATTTCGTTTCGCCAGTCACGGCCTTGGCTTCGGCCTGCGCTTCGAGCTTGCGCTGGAGAAGCTTGCCGCGTCCGGCTTTGGCGCCCGCAAACCACGTGGGATCGAACATCTGAAGATTGAACGTGTACAGCGTGGCGCGATAACCGCGCTCCAGCGCGTGGTTGCCGAGGTTGACCGCCAGCGTGCCGCGCCCGTCCTGTTCGCCGAAGACGTGGACGCTGCGGACCACCTCCTCCAGCGTCACGCGCTCCCCCCAGTATCGGTACACCGCGTGCAGACAGGTTGGTCCGCACGTCACATCGTCCGGCTGACGCAGCACCTGAAAGTCCAGCACCTGACGTTTTTTCCCACTCGGCTGCGCCGCGCGCCTGACGCCAGACATGACCAACCTCCGGCGGGTTCGGCCCTCTTCGCCCCCGCGTGACGATCCATGATCGTATGGCGCCGCGCGGGCATGATCCTCAACTGGATTCCGCTGCTCAGCACTGTCCCGTTCGCCAATCCTGTCTAGCAGGCTGCTGAGCAAGTCTGCATTCATGGTTCCCTGGATGTACGTTGCCGTTCTCTTGGGCGAGGGCGCTTGGTGATGCGTGGACGGCGAAAGAGTCAACAGGTGATCGTCGTGGGCTTCAACATACCAAGTGGTGGTGGGTCATCCACTGCGCGACATCAAACGCCCCTGCGATCCTTTCTTCCATGAGCGGCGACTTCGACAAGGCCCGTGGCACCAACGAGCACGTAGGCACTCCGCCCGAAACGCTGCTCAAGTGTTTGCGGCGTCAGACTCGGTTCCTCGGGCACGAGCGGAATCAGGACGACGCGCTGATTGTCGGCGCGTGAAGATCATGCAGGAATCCTGCGAGGACTGCGATCAACATAAACTCGACGCGGTTGCTGGGCGACCTGGCAGGCCGAGTACGCGCGAACTGTTTGAGACAGTGGCCACGGTATTGCCGGCGTTGGAATAACTGTTGGCTCCGGGCGCCGTGAGCGCTCCGATGACCGCAGCGAAGGGGCATCGGGAGTGTTGTCGTGGCCGATGCGAATCGTTTCGTTCGTTCGCATTGTCTGCTACTCCCCGGTAGAGAAACCGGCCGAGCAAGTTGCCCGGGCTGATTGCTTTCGTGTGTCAACTGCGTAGATTTATCCCCGCCGCTCCGCCATCTCTTTCGCAGGGCGGACTCCGTGTGTGCACTGTGAGGTGGCTATGGCTTCGGATTGGAAAGTTCGTCACACTCCAACCCTCGTCGTCTGCCTTCGCGAGGGGTACGGGCGAGGTCGGTTTCTGGCGGATCTCGGAGCCGGGTTGACCGTCGCAGTCATCGCCTTGCCTCTCTCGATGGCGCTGGGGATCGCGAGTATTCCGTTGAGCACTGCGGCTGAACTCGCGGCGATTCACCCCTGGCTCACGCCCCCGGCGATGGGCCTCTTCACGGCGGTCGTTGCGGGTTTCATCGTTTCCGCGCTGGGCGGCTCCAGATTCCAGATCGGCGGACCGACGGCAGCCTTCATGCCGTTGGTGTTCACGGTCTGTGTCGCCCACGGGTACGAGGGGCTCGCCCTCGCAACTTTGATGGCAGGCGTCATTCTGATCATGCTCGGGGTCTTCCGTTTGGGCGGGGTCATCAAGTTTGTGCCATACCCCGTCACCACGGGATTCACTGCGGGCATTGGCGTTGTCATCATGGTCTCACAGATCAAGGACTTCTTCGGTCTCAGCCTCATCCAGCCCGATGGATCACCGGTGCCGATTCCCGCCGAAGTGATCGGCAAACTCGAAGCATTCTGGCACGCACGCGGGTCGTTCAGTCCTCAAGCCTTTGGTGTCGGGTTGGGTTCGCTTGGCGTGATGATGGCGATGCGGCGGTTCGCACCTCGCATCCCCGGCGCGATTGTGGCCGTAGGTCTCGCGGCCGTCGTAGTGAAAGTCATGGGATGGTCCTCTGCTACCGTCCCGTTCGATGGCGAATATGCCCGTCCGATCGTTGAGACGATCGGGACGCGGTTCGGGGGCATCCCATCCAGTCTTCCGAAGCCGCATGTTCCGACGATCTCGTTCGAAATGGTCCGGGCCCTGATCCCGGCGGCGACAGCCATCGCATTCCTCGGCGCGATCGAGAGTCTGCTTTCCGCCGTCGTCGCTGACGGTATGACTGGGTATCGGCACCGCTCGGATCAGGAGCTCGTCGCGCAGGGTGCTGCCAACATCGCGAGTTCCATCTTCTGGGGCCTCCCTGCCACAGGTGCGATCGCCCGCACGGCAGCGAACATACGAAGTGGTGGCCAGACGCCTATCGCGGGCTGTCTCCACGCAGCGTTCATTCTGGTGTTCATGCTCGCCTTGGCGCCGTTGGCAAGAGAAATACCTCTCGCATCGCTCGCCGCGATCCTCTTGATAGTCGCCTGGAACATCAGCGATATCGATCACATCCCAAGTCTCTTCCGCGGCCCGAAGCCCGACGCACTCGTTTGGGTCACGACATTTGGGCTCACGGTGTTCGTAGATCTCACCGCCGCCGTGAGTGTCGGTATCATTCTCGCGTCGATTCTGTTCATGCGGCGCATGGCCCAACTAACGACCGTGAACGGGTTGCGTGAAGACCTGGAAGAAGGTGCGGAAACTGAACGCCACGATCCGAAGGATCCGGGTACCATCCGCGAGCGCGCCATCCCGCCCGGCGTGGAGGTCTACGAGATCAACGGGCCCTTCTTCTTCGGCACGGCGAACAAGCTCCGGGCAGCCCTCGATCAGTTCGAGAAGCCCCCCAAAGTCATCATCCTTCGGATGAGGTATGTACCTCATATCGATACCACGGGGCTGAACGCGCTCCGGGAGTTCCACAGCCGGTGCCGTCGCGCCGGAACCGTGCTCCTGCTCGGGGGCGTCCACGCGCACCCCATGTTCGAGATGACCCGGGCGGGCTTTGTCGACGACATCGGCACAGGGAACATCCACGACAATCTGGACGATGCGTTGAAGCATGCTACAGCCATCATCGGGTCTCACGCGACTTCTGGCGCCTGATGTACGCAAAGCCGGGCCTGCGCGCGCTAGTGAAAGTCCCGTGACTTCTGCTTTGTTCCGGTGGATCCATCCAGGGAGCGGATTGCCTCGGCCAGTAGGTGTACGACCGTTCCCTGGCGTTCGATCT
>RFGK01000133.1 GCA_003697045.1 Planctomycetota bacterium | reverse complement strand
GCGAGCACGCCGAGGAATCCCACGATCAGGGCTGCAATCGCGCTGGCTGCGGTTCCGCGTCGCGTGACCAGCGCGGTCAGGAATACGGCGATCAGTCCCGCGTAGGCAAAGGTCATGACGCGCAGGGCGAACGTGAGCAGGCCGGACGATTTCTGGAACGCGCCGCTTTTTTGCTGCCAGTAGACGCAAAAGCACGCAAAGGCGCCGAGCACGAGACCCCATGCGACCACGCCGATTCGTCCGACGAGGAGGTAGTGTTGTTCGCTGCATTCGGGGGCAAGCCTGCGGTACACGTCGTTGACAAAGCTGGCGCTCATGGCGTTGATGGCGCTGTTGAGGCTTGAAAGCCCGGCGGCGAAGAGACCGGCCATCATCAGCCCGCTCAGACCGGCCGGCATGTGATCCATGATGAATGCGACAAATACCTGCCGCGTGTCGGAGGGCGGGGCAACGGTGATATCGACCAGGTCCGGGCGTTGATAGAAGACCCAGAGGAGCAGGCCGACGATGAGAAAGAGCAACACTGAGGGAATGCCGAGGAGGATGCCAGCGATGATCGACCACGAACCGCGTCTTGCCGATCGACAGGTGAGCATTCGTTGTGCCAGATCGTGGTCGACGCCGTAGGATCCGATTCCCAGAAGCGTAAACCCGATGATGCACGCGGGCAGGGTGAACTGGCTTTGCCAGTCGATGCCGTGTGCGCCCAGTGCCGGGTCGAACAGTTGCAGCTTTGACTTGCCGTCGCCTGCGCCGGTTCCGAGCTCTTTGAGCACATCGGTCATCGGGGCATCGATATGCGTTGCGATGATGCCGATGGCGGCAAGGCACGCTCCGATGAGCACGACCATCTGCACGACATCGGTCCAGATGACGCTGGAAACCCCTCCGACGAGTGTGTAGGTGATGCCGACGGCACTGAGCACGGCGATCGCGGCGACAAGGTGCGTGGGGGCGAGATCTCCGAAGAGAATGATCGATGCGGGGATCGCGCCGATGTAGATTCGTGCGCCGCTTGCCATGATGCGCCCGACGAGGAACGCGATGCTCGATGCCGTGGCGGCCGACGAGCCAAATCGTGAGCCGAGCAGTTCGTAGATTGTCTGCACGCGGTGGCGGTAGAACTCGGGGATAAAGGTTGTGGCAATGATGAGTGCGGCGAGAATCATGCCGATGTTGGTTGCCAGATAGGTCAGATTGCCCTTGTAGCTTGCTTCGGGCACGCCGATGAACGAGGCTGCGGACATGGAAGTGGCGACGATGGACACGGCGACGGCCCAGACGGGCATTCGGCGTCCTGCAAGAAAGTAGTCCTGCGTGTCTTTTTGCGTTCGTCGGCTGAACCACACGCCGGAGCCGACCAGCAGGGCGAAATAGCCCGAGAGCACCACCCAGTCCAGCGCGGCCAGCCTGCTCATCAGGGACAGCGTAGCGATGTGAACGGTGCTACGCTGGCGCCATCATGCTCATGCGCGGATCGGCTTTGACACTTTTGTTCTGTCTGCTTCTCCTGAGTGGGTGCGCCCGGCCGGACGTGATTCGTCCGGGTGAACGACTTGAGCGCACCGGCGATGAAATCATGGTCTGCGGGCAGCTCTTCCACACCGGCACCCCCGTCGTGCTCTGGACCGATCCGGGCGGATACGACGCCTACCGCGTCGAACGCCGCTTTGGTCCTGCCGAACAAGCCGGCTGGGAACATCTTCGGCACACGCTCGAATCACCCAATCGATATGACTCCCGCGCCAAGTACGATCCCGCTCTGGCCGAGCGTGTGCGGGAGGCCGGGTGGAGCGTCGATCTGCTGCAACAAGTCGTGGACCAGTTCGTCATTCACTATGACGCCTGCGGGACCAGCCGGACCTGCTTTCGCATCCTCCACGACGTCCGCGGGCTCAGCGTCCACTTCTTGCTCGATGTGGATGGCACGATCTACCAGACGCTCGATCTCAAGGAGCGTGCCTGGCATGCCACCAAGGCCAACGCCCGGTCCATCGGCATCGAAATCGCCAACATCGGGGCCTATCCGCCGGACAAGTCTGACACGCTCGATCGCTGGTACACGCGCGATGCTGCGGGCACGCGGATGATCATCCCGGGCGGAGGCGGCGTGCGCACGCCGGGCTTTGTCGCACGACCTGCGCGGGAGTATCCGATCGAGGGCGAAATCCAGCATACGCGGCTGCGCATGTACGACCTGACCGACGAGCAGTACGATGCGCTGATCTGCCTGGTCGCAGCCCTGGTTGAGATTTTTCCCAATCTTCGCTGCGACTATCCGCGTGATGCATCGGGTCGGCTCGTTACGACGGCGCTTGGCGACGAGCAGTTCGAGGCGTTCTCAGGATTGATCGGTCACTATCACGTGCAGAGGAACAAGGTCGATCCCGGGCCGGCGTTTGACTGGGACCGCCTTGTGGAAGGCGTGCAACAGAAGCGCGCGCGCTCGCGATGAAGCGAGCGACGCGCAGGGGTTCCGTGCCCGAAGGCGATCGATCGTCGCAATCGGGCACGTGAGGAGGGGGTTTTCCGGACACTGCCCCCGCCCGATGTCCAGGCGGTGGCAGAGGGCATGGCGCAAGAGGTCGACCACCCCCGAGGTGGTGACAAGTCTGCGATGCCGGTGTGGGCCCCTGTGCGGACGTGGGTGGGCTTGCTGGTGCCGCCAGGGCCCGGGCGTTCCCGCCGTGGGAACGCAAGGGTGGGTCTGTCCATATCGCTACGTTGAGGTGACGCAATCGGTTCCTCCGGATCGGCGAGTCGTTTGTGAAAGATGGTCCGGCATGCTGCGCCGGTGACGACTCGCGGCCCGTGCACGCCTGGCAACGGCGAGGGGGTGCTACCCTCATCCGTGCGATTCGACATCCTCACGACTTTTCCGGAGCTATTCACCACCGAGCCGCCGGGGGTGCTTGGGGTGTCGATTCCCGGGCGTGCAAGAGCGGCCGGGATCGTCTCGATTCACGCGACGAATATTCGTGATTTTGCAGATAACAAGCACGACAAGACCGATGATCGCCCGTTCGGGGGCGGGCCCGGCATGGTGATGATGTGTCAGCCGATCTGGGATGCGGTGCAAGCGGTTGAATCGGCCGACCCGACACCGGCCACCCGGGTGCTGCTCACGCCCCAGGGCATGCCTCTGACTCAATCGCTGGTGGAGGATCTGGCTACCAAGCCGCGTTTGCTCTTGATTGCCGGGCATTATGAGGGCATCGATCAGCGTGTGATCGATCGTCTTGAGCCGCTGGAGGTTTCGATCGGCGATTATGTTCTCTCCGGCGGCGAGCTGGCGGCTTTGGTGCTCATAGACGCTGTGACACGCCTGCTTCCGGGTGTGCTCGGGCACAACGATTCGGCAGCCCAGGATTCGTTTTGCCCGATTCCCGCGACTACTCCGAATGGCGAGCGGATCGATCCTGTGGTGCTTGAGCGGTGGCGAAAGGAGCTGGGCATTCCGAAAGATGCCCGGTTGCTGGACTGTCCGCATTACACCCGGCCGCGGGTATGGGAAGGAATGGAAGTGCCGGAGGTGCTGCTCAGCGGCGATCATCAGGCGGTGGCGCGCTGGCGGCTTGAGCAGATGGTGCGGCGGACCCGTGAGCGGCGGGAGGATTTGCTCTCAGACGATTAGGGGTGGGCTCGACCGCGCCCAGGTGCCGCGCCTATGCTTGCAGTCCCCCCGCGGAAGCCCCGCCGGGCAAGGTTGAGGTGCGCCATGTCGACGCAGGAGTTGATTGATTCTCTGACGGCTGATTCGCTCAAGACGGATATTCCGGTTATGGATGTCGGTGATACCATCAACGTCCACACGCGGATCGTCGAGGGTGACAAGGAGCGCATCCAGGTGTATCAGGGGGTGCTCATCAGCCGCAAGGGTCGTGGCATCAATGAGATGATCACCGTTCGGCGGATTGTGGACAATCAGGGTGTGGAGCGGACCTGGCCGATCAACAGCCCGATGATTGCCAAGTTTGAGGTCGTCCGTCGCGGTGATGCCCGCCGGGCCAAGCTGTACTTCCTGCGTGATCGCGTGGGCAAGAGCCGCAGGCTTCGCGACCGCCGACGTGGTCTCAAGCATGTTGCCGACCAGCCCAAGGTCGGTTGATCGAGCTGCTCGGTTGCGTCACCTGCGGCAGACGAGGGCGCACCCTATCATTTGTCGATGAGCCTTGAGGCCAAAGGGTTGTCGTTTGCATTCAAAGCGCCGATTCTGCGCGATCTTTCGGCGCGTTTTGACGCTGGCCGGATCAGCCTGATCGTCGGACCCAATGGAGCAGGCAAGACGACCCTGTTGCGACTGCTGCTCGGACTGCTGGAGCCTGATGAGGGGGCGTGCCTGCTTGACGGCGAGCCACTGAGCGAGCTTGGGCCGAGAGAGCGGGCCGAGCGTATGGCCTATGTGCCGCACCGCCCGGAAGTCGGCTTTGCCTATAGCGTGCGTGAGTATGTCGGCTTTGCCCATGCGGTCCGGGAGGTGGAATCGGCGAGCATCGACGCGGCCATCGCTCGGCTTGAGCTGGAACGGTTCGAGCATGTGCCCTTGGTCGAACTGTCGGCCGGACAGATCCAGCGGGCGTCGATTGCGCGGGCCCTTGCCCAACTGACCAGCTCGTCTGCCCGCCCGCGCTATCTCCTTGCGGATGAACCAACCAGCGCCCTGGACCCGCGGCATGTCAGCCAGGTGTTGGCGCTGTTTCGTGATCTCGCATGTGACGAAGGGATCGGCGTGGTGATGACGATGCACGACATTGCCACGGCTGCGCAGGTTGCCGACGAGGCGTTCGTGCTCGATGGACAGGGCACGCTTACTGCTCAAGGCCCCCCGGAGTCCGTGCTCGTGCCCGAAGTGCTTGACGCGGTGTTTGATACTCGTTTTGACATCATCGAATCCAACGGCCGGCGCGTTGTCGTGCGCGCCGATGCGCTTGCAGCCCGGTAGGATGACATTGTGAACAATCTCGGCAGCTACATTCAACTTCTGATCTTCGCAATGTTCATCGGTTTCTCGGTGTTCGCGTGGATCATCCGCAAGCTCAATGAGCAGGCAGCCCGACGCCGATATCTCCAGGAACTCGAGCGGCGACGGCTGGAGGCGCTTCGCACCGGTCGGCCGCTGGCAGAACCGACTGCAACCAAGCCGCTCACGCCCGAGCAAAGACTGGCCGAGATTGCCCGTCGGCGGCAGGAGGCCATTGCCAGGCAGCGCCAGGGCGGGGCGCAGGTCCGCACGAGTGGGCCTGCGACGACTCCATCGGGGCCGCGTCAGAGCGTGCCCACGGCTCGCCCGCGCACTCCGTCCGGGACTGCGGCGCGTCGGACCCGTCCGGCCCCTGTGCCGGGGTCGGGCGGAAAGCTGACCCCTGCGCAGCGTCGGGCACAGGTCCTCGAAGCTCGCCGGCGTGAGCTGGCAGCTCGCCAGAGATCAGAGGTTGAGTCTGCGGAAACGCACCTTGCTGAGCTTGAACCGATCTCGCACGAGCCGTTGTCTGAGATGCGTTCGATCAAGTCCGCATCGCCGACTGCGACGTCCAAACAGCAAAAGCCTTCGTTGGTGGGTCGGCTGGATGCCCAGTCGCTTCGTCGGGCCGTTGTGCTCAAGGAGATACTCGATCCGCCCGTTTCGCTCCGCCAGGACGAGTTTGCCTGATCGGGTACACTTTCGATCCATGAAGTTGCCATTGGTATGCATCACGGCGTGCGTTCTTTCGATGCTGGGAGCATGTGATTCGTTCGAGCAGGCGCGCGGTGCTCGGAGCATCTTTCAGCTCATTCAGGGCCCGACCCCGACGCAGGCTGCCGAATGGGCCCTTGATGAATATGACCCGAACGCGCGGTACCGGGGGATCATGATTCTCGCCAACCAGCCGTTTGGGGGGGAGCCCCTGTACATGCAGCTCTATGTGGAGGCCGTCGGGGATGAAGATGCGGGGGTGCGTTCGGCGGGGGTGCGTGGGCTCGCCTTGCACGGCAGTCCGGAGCATGTCCCGCTGCTCGTTGAGACGCTTGACGATCCCGACGCGATTGTGCGCCTTGATTCGGCGCGGGCGTTGCAGCGCATCCACAACCCGCTGGCCATTCCGGCGCTGCTCAAGCACTTGAACATTGACAACGAAGAGAACGAGCTGGTGCGGGCCGAGTGTGCGCATGCGCTTGGTCAGTATGCGCAGCCGCGCGTGGTCGATGCGCTGATCGCCTCGCTGGCCGATCCCAATCTGGCTGTCAACGAGGCAACACGGTCGAGTCTGCGGACGCTGACCGGGCAGGATTTCGGGCTCGATATGGCCGCATGGGTCGAGTGGACGCGATCGACTGACGATCTGTTTGCGGCACGCTCGGCGTATTTTTTCCCGGCGTTTTATCGCGATCGGAAGCTGATCGAGCTTCTTCCATTTATTCCCGATCCACCCAATGAGACTGCTTCGCTGCCCGTGGGCATGTCGCCGGCGATTGAGTAGGTGATTGCTGCAATCGGGGGGCTGCTCTTGCCGGACGGGCGTGCGGGTGGTGATGAATGGTTTGCTGCGATTCTCACACCCGGTGCTGCCAAGAGCCGATAGAGGTCAGAGGCGTCGATTCGGACGGGAGGTCAACGTGCGCGCCGTGACGTTTGATGGCAACACGCTTCGTCTTGTCCAGGATTACGCCGAGCCGGCGCTGCAGCCTGGTCACGCGCTCATCCGCCCCACGCTGCTTGCGATCGATGCGACCGATCTGGCCGTCATCAGAGGGGATATCCCCCACACGGGCGTGGTCGGGCACCTGTTTGTCGGCGTCGTGGAGAGGGTTGAGCCGGATGCTGCGGGGGGAAAGCAGCTTGAGTCCCGCCGTGTGGTTGGGTCGATCAATGTGGTTCCTCCGGACTCTCAGCTTGCGCGTCGCGGGCTTGGCAACCATGCGCTCGAGCGCCGCATTCTTGGGCTGCGGCAGATGGACGGCTGTTTTGCCGATCGTTTCGTGATGCCTTTGCACAATCTTGTTCCCGTGCCCGAGGCGATTTCTGATGAGCAGGCGGTTTTGACCGAGCCACTGGCTGCAGCCGTGCATACGAGCCGCATCACGCGCATCGAGGGCAAGCCGTACGTCACCATCATCGGAGACGATCCAGTGGCTTTGCTCTCGGCGCAGATCATGACGCGGCTCAACGCCTCGGTCCGCCTGCTTGGGACCAATGCCGAACGGCTGGCACTGTGTGACAAGTGGCAGATTCGCCATCGCCTGCTGTCCGATGTGGGGTTGCGGCAGGATCAGGACATCGTCATCGAGTGCACGGGCGAAGCCGAAAACGTGGCAAGCGCGATGCGCATGGTCCGTCCGCGAGGCCGAATCGTTCTGCGTCGTGCGGTACTTCCGACGCCTGACGAATCGACCGATCGGCCCGGTCCGGACCTGATGCCGGTGGTGCTCAACGAGCTGGAACTCATCGGCGCCCGGTGCGGTAACATGTCCGAGGCGCTGTCGGTCATGTCACGACAGCCCATCGATCTGGTTTCGCTGATCACGCGACGGTTTCGCCTGGATGATGCGCTTGATGCCTACCGCGCCGCGGCCGAACCGGGGGCGCTGCTGGTGACGATGCAGCCCTGACCGGGAAATTGCCCGGGCAGTCCTCCTGTGGTGCGAGGTCTCTTTTTGCAGTTCACACCGACGGCTGCGGCAGTCAATACACTGGGCCCATGCACACCGAGTCGACTTCTGATCGTGGCTGGCGTGACACGCTGCACGTGATTATCTTCGGCACTGCGACGCCGGCTGGCAAGGCCTTCGACGTGGCGTTGCTCCTGGCGATCATTCTCTCCGTGCTTGCCGTCTGCCTCGAGAGTGTCAAGAGTATCAAGAGCCAGTACGGCGAAGTCTTGCTCATCGTCGAGTGGGTCTTCACCGGCTTGTTCACGATCGAGTACTTTCTGAGGCTCGCTGCTGCGCGTCGTCCGTTGCGCTACGCCCGCAGCTTCTTCGGCATCGTCGATCTTCTCAGTATTCTGCCGACGTATATCTCTGTCCTGGTTCCGGGAGCGCAATCGCTGATCGTCATCCGCGTGCTTCGGCTTGTGCGCGTGTTTCGCATCTTCAAGCTGGCGCGGTTTGTGGGTGAGTCTGAGATTCTGGTCGAGGCACTGCGGGCAAGCCGTGAGAAGATCGTTGTGTTCATTGTGGGCGTCAGCACGCTCACGGTCGTCATTGGCGCGCTCATGTACCTGATCGAAGGCGATGAATCCGGCTTTACATCGATCCCCCAGGGAATCTACTGGGCGATTGTGACGCTCACGACGGTCGGGTATGGGTCGATCGAGCCGGTCACGACGCCGGGCCGGATGCTTGCTTCGGTCATCATGATTCTCGGCTACGGCATCATCGCCGTTCCCACCGGCATCGTCACTTCGGAGCTGACCCGCGCCCGCCTGGGGCGTCGCGGTTCGACGCCGGCGTGCACCGGGTGTGGAGAGCGCTTCCATGAGCCGGATGCCATCTACTGCCGGCGCTGTGCGCACAGGCTGACCCAGCCAGGCTCTTGAGCACGCGCACGAGGAGCGGCGGGGGACGGGCGTGGCTGCGCATGCTCCTGGAACTGATGCGTTGGTTGCGCACGCGACGAGGATCACTGGGTCCAGTCGTTCGCGCACGGGGTGTCAAGGTTCGGCGTGCGTTTTGAGCACGAGATTCAGGCAGAGCTGGACTTTCGTGTTCCGCGTTTGCGTGTGGTCTTTTTTGAAGTCACCTTTTTGGTGATCTTCCCGGCGGGCTTGGCTGCGGTTTTTCTGCCGATCTTTTTTGTTGCCTTGACAGTCGATTTGCTGTTGGTCTTTTTCTTTGCCGACTTGCGTCGTGCTCTGGTATCGGCAAGGCTTTTCTCGTACAGCGTGATGAACTTCTGCACCGGCGCACGCCGAATCGCCTCACCGATGACCTCCAGAGGCACGTCGTCCAGCTTCCTGAAGCGCACGCACCCCTTGCCCATGTCCAGCTTTTTGCCAGCCCTGACCCACGCGCGCTGAAAGCGCGCCAGCTCCCGGGGATCGCTGTACAGACAGAACATGTAGAGGGCCATGTGGTTCTTTTGGGACGCAAGACTTGCAAACGGGAGCGGCTGCTTCGGGTTGCAGTGATATCCGGCCGGGTAGACACTGTGCGGCACGAAGTACCCGATCATTCCGTACTGCATGCCCTCGGCGTATCCGTCCGGGAGATTCTCGAGAATGACTGAGCGTATGGCGCTGATCGCTGCGCGACGGTCCTCGGGAAGTTCGGCAAGATACTGCTCAACGGTGGTTGCCGTGCTTTTCATGAGCTAATGGTAACGCCGATGAGCCGGTGTATTGCTGACCAGTTTCAGATTCGCGGGCGTGGGTGTCTGGTCTACACTGTTGCCGCATGAATCGACCTGCTTCGTCGCCGCTGGCTCACCACTGGTCGCTCGATCCAGATGTGGTTTTTCTCAACCAGGGTTCGTACGGTGCCTGCCCCCGGCAGGTCCTGGAGCGGCGCGTCCAACTGCTGGAGCGTTCCGAGCGCGAGCCGGTCCGGTTCATGCTTTGCGAGACGCCCGGGCTGCTCGATCGAACCCGCTGCTCGCTCGCGGAGCTTGTCGGTGCTCGCGAGGAGGATCTGGTTTTTCTGCCGAACGTCACGACCGCGGTTGCGACGGTGATCAGCAATCTTGAACTTCAAGGCGGCGACGAGATCCTGATGAATACGCACGAGTACCCGGCGTGTGTGGCGATCGTCGAACGGGCGGCTGCGCGTGCGGGCGCACGGGTTGTGTACGCTGAGCTGCCGTTTCCAGTGCGTTGCGAAGATGACATCGTCGACGCGCTCGTTTCAAGAACGAGCCCGCGGACGCGTTTGTGTCTGGTCAGCCACGTGACGAGTCCGAGCGCGATGATCCTGCCAGTGGAACGCATCGTGCGCGAGATGCAGGCGCGCGGCGTCGAGACTCTTGTGGATGGTGCGCACGCTCCGGGCTTTTGTCCTGTTGATATCGAGTCGCTTGGTGCGGGCTATTACACAGCGAACTGTCACAAGTGGCTGTGTTCGCCGCGGGGCTCGGCGTTCTTGCACGTCCGTGCGGATCTGCAACGAGGCTTTCGCCCGCTCGCTCTGTCGGTTTACGCGAACAATCCCCCGGCCGGGCGCAGCTTCTTCAATGTCGAGTTCGACTACATCGGCACGCAGGACTACACGCCGTTCATGTGCATTGCCGATGCGATCGAGCATGTCCCGGCGCTGATCGCCGGCGATTGGCATGACGTGCGCGGGCGAAATCACGAACTCGTCATCGAAGCGCGCCGTCTGCTCTGCCAACGGCTCGGCATCGATCCGCCGGTGCCCGAGGGGATGCTCGGGTCGATGGCAACCGTTCCCATTCCGATTCCGCCGGAGGATTGGGTGCCCGGGCCGACCCGGTATCACGACGCACTTCAGGACCGTCTCATCGAGCGGCACGGCATTCAGGTTCCCGTCTGGTTCATCGCCGATGGGCAGGGCAAACCCCGGCTTCGCTTTGTGCGTATCAGCGCGCAGCTCTACAACTCGATCGAGCAGTATGAGTACCTTGCCGACGCACTTGCGCAGGAACTGGAAGTCGAGCACCGCTGAGAGGCCGGTCAGAAGACCAGAAGCCAAAGTCCCATCCACACGGCTGCGAAGACCATCACGATGGCGGTGTAGCCGACCATGTCACGTGCCTTGACACCGGTGATGGCAAGCAGCGGCAGCGCCCAGAAGGGCTGAAGCATGTTCGTCAGCTCATCGCCGTAGGCGACGGCCATGACCATCTTGGCGGGGTCCACGCCCGCATCGAGAGCGGCGCGCATGGCGATGGGTCCCTGCACGGCCCACTGTCCTCCGCCGGACGGAACGAACAAGTTGACAACGCCGGCAGAGAGCAGTGTCAGCAAAGGCAGCGTCTGCTGATTGGATGCGCTGGCGATGCTGTCGGCAAGCTGGGCGGTCAGGCCGCTGACTGCCATCAGCCCCATGATGCCTGCATAAAGCGGAAACTGGAGGATGATGCCCGCGCATCCGCGTGCTGCGTCTTCCACGGAGCGCACGTAACTCATCGGCGTGCCATGCAGGATCAGACCGAGCAGGAGGAAGGTCATGTTGACGGTGTCGGGGGTGAGTCGTGTGATGCCGCTGGGGGGCCGCAGGCCGGTGGTCTGGTCCACGCCCGGCAGGTAGTAGTGCAGCGCCCAGATTGCGATGATCGTCGCCAGCAACGCCGTGACGATGGGTGAATCTTCGAGCAGGCGTGGGAGCCACGGCTTGGCGCGCTCTGTGCGGTGCGGTCGGCCGGATTCGTGAGTGATGCCAAAGTGCGAGGCCGGTTCGATGTGCTCGGCTCTGGGATTCATCAATGCGAGCAGAACCGGCACACCGATAAGCAGCCCACCCGTGATGACCAGGTTCATCGGGCTGAGAATCGTCTGCTGAATCGCGAGCGCCTCGAACGGGGGGTTGTCACCGAAAATATCGCGTATCTCTGAGGCCAGTGTGACTTTCAGCGGCGCAGAGCCTGAGAATCCTCCGTGCCAGACGAGCAGTCCGACATACCCGGCTGCGGCGAGCAGGGGATAGTGCACCGCGACTCCGCGTCGTTCCATCTCCGTGCCGACGCGCTTGGCCATGATGGCGCCTGCGATCAGCCCAAGTCCCCAGTTGAGCACCGCGAGTGACGCGGCTACAAACGCGACGAGCATGACGGCCTGCACAGCCGACCGCGGCAACGCGGCGAGCATCGAAAGCGCCCTGGACACCGGCGGGGATGAAGCAAGGGCATGCCCGGTCACGAGAATCAGACACATCTGCATGGCAAAGCGCAGCATGCCTGCCGACCAGACGCCTTGAGGCCCTGCCCACACGTCGACGGCCTCACCGAAGGGCATCTCCGTCCGCCACAAGACAAGCGCGAAAGTAACGCCGGTCAGCAGCACCGCGAGCACAAACGGGTCCGGAGCTGTTGCCCGAAAACCGGCATTGATTCGCCGTCCAAGCGCGCTGATCATCGCGGAATCCTCCCGAGCCTTCGGACTGCTTGTTCGAGGGTTTCCCTGGTCTTGCAAAAGGCGAAGCGCACGAGTCCGGCCCCATCTTCGGGGTTGTCGTAGAAGGCGCTTGGGGGAATGCAGGCAACGCCGTAGTCGCGCGTCAGCACGCGGCACAGCTCCACATCGGTTTGCACTCCCAGCCGATGCGACACCCGCTCGTGCTCGCACATGATGAAGTATGTTCCCTCCGGCGTGAGTACGTCGAATCCCACGTCGGCGAGCGCTTCGCTCAGAAACGCCCGCGCATCGGCATACTGACGTCGAAGTTGTCCGACGTATTCAGCCCCGTGGCGCAAAGCCTCGGCGGCTCCGATCTGCAATGGAGCAGGATTGCAGTAAATCAGGAACTGGTGCGCTGCACGGATTGCGCTTGTCAGCGGCGCCGAGCCGATCGCCCAGCCGATCTTCCACCCGGTCAGGCTGAACGTCTTACCCAAACTTGAGAGTGTCAGGGTGCGGTCGCGCATCCCGGGCAGCGTTGCCAGTGAAATGTGCGGGCGATTGTCGTCAAAGGTCAGCCGCTCGTAGACCTCATCTGCGATGGCGATGCAGTCGTGCTTGATGCACAGCTCGGCAATGTGAGAAAGCTCGTCATGCGTGAACACCTTGCCGGTCGGATTATGAGGGGTGTTGAGCAGCACCGCCCGAGTTCGATCATTGAACAGGGCTTCCAGCTCAGAGCGGTCGTATACAAACCTGCCGGCGCTCGGGCGCAGCGTCACGTGTCGCGGCACAGCGCCCGCCATGGCGCAGTCGGGGCGATACGCGTCGTAGAAGGGTTCGAACATGATCACCTCGTCTCCGGGGTTGCACAGGCCCAGGACGGCCGCAGCCAGTCCCCCCGTGCAGCCGCTGGCGATGGTCACCTCGCGCACCGGATCGGCCGAGAGGCCGGTGTGCTCCTGCCACCATGCGCACACAGCCTCACGCAGCGCGGGCAATCCCGGCATGGGGGCGTACTGGTTGTGACCTTCATCGATGGCCTGACGAGCGGCCGCCCGTACAAAGTCTGGCCCGTCGAAATCCGGGAATCCCTGGGAGAGGTTCACAGCCTGGTGTTCAATCGCCAGGGCAGTCATCTCCGCAAACACCGAAGTTCCAAAGGGTCGGAATCGATTGGAAGTCTGTATAGCGGCCATGGCAAGAGCCTATCAAACGCGGCGTGCAGATGTTCGGCTCGCCTCGAGGCCGCGACGGCTCCAACAATCTCCCGGAGGTTCTGCCATGCGCACGTATGCTCTGCCCCGATCGGATCAGCCTACGCTTGCGCCTGCGCGCACCGCGCTCATGATCGCCAGTGGTGACAGCAGGCTGAGCGCCAATGAAATGTGCTGGCCCACTCAGCAACAGACGGAACGAGCTGCGGCCGAGGCATTTGAGATGCTGGGATGGACTCTGAACAGAGCCTCGCCGGAGCGCTGCTCAGATGCCGAGCCTCATGGTTTCATATTCAGTCAGGCGCACGGGCGCGAGGTCTTCTCAAAGATCCATCCCGATGCGCCTCTGGTGGTCGTTGAGTCGGTATGGCAGTATTCCCAGCACGTGCTTGCCGGGCTTGTGCGTCACCGCGGGCCGATTCTCATTCTCGCCAACTGGTCCGGGCAGTGGCCGGGGCTTGTGGGAGCGCTCAATCTTCGCGGCTCGCTCACCAAGGCCGGCGTCGAACATTCCCTGCTCTGGGGTGAGCGGTT